>CAIVPT010000273.1 GCA_903907855.1 uncultured Synechococcaceae cyanobacterium
ACCTCGACGCCCAGGGCCAGCCACTGGCCAGGGCCTCGATCGAGGCCGCCAGCGGCCGTCGCTACGGCGCCGATGAATTGGCCGCGGCCCTTCTGGCCTGCCGGGGCTTTGGGGAGGAGGTCGCTGGCTTCCTGCCGCGACATGGCCGCGGCCAGAGGCAGCTCGAGACCGCCGTTGCCCCCCTGGGCTCCATACCCCTGCTCCCCCCTGCCAAACACCTCACCGCTCCTACCGACATGACTTCCAACGCAACCCCCGCCCCCACCTGGGCCGACATCTGCAGCGCCCTGGCGGCGATCCCGCCGCGAGTGGCGGGGAGCAACACCTCCGGCGTCTACCGCAACATCCTCTGGGGCCTGATCAGCGCCACAGAAGACGCAGGGCACCAGAAAGAGGAAGCCATCGCCCTGATGGAGGCCCACAGCCCGAGCGGTGAGAGCGGCTGGGATGTACGCCAGGTGGCCAGCTCCGGCGGTGAGGAGATCGGAGCGGCCACCTTCTGGTTCCACGCCCGCCGCTGCGGCTGGCGGCCAGAAGGAGAGCAGGGCACGAGGAGGCCGCCCAGCCGCCACAGACCGCAGCTCAGCTCCACCGCAGGAGGGGCCTCCGGCCCCACCACCGGGGCCTCTGGCCCCCGCCCCGGCCCCAAGACCCTCCCGCTGAAGCGGCGGCTCGATGCGCTGGAGCACTGCATCCGGGCCCTGCTGGGCCGTGAGTCCAACAGCATCCGGCGGCAGGCCCAGGTGCGCCGTGCTCAGGACGCGCTGGAGCTCAGGGCGCTGCTGCGCCATCAGGAGATCGGCCAGCTGATCCTGGAGGCCCACGACCGGCGCCACGGCAACGGCTTCCAGGGGCTGGACTCGCCGCAGCGGCTGGAGATGAGCGTGCCGCAGCTGGAGTGGGAGATCCCCGGCTGCCTGCCGGCCCGTGATCTGACGATCCTTGGCGGCCGCGCCAAGGTCGGCAAGACAAGGCTGGCCCATGCCCTGCTGCGCTCCCTCCTTTGCGCCGAAGACTTTCTGGGGTTCGGCGCGCCGAGCCAGCCAAGGCCGGTGATCCTGATCAGCGATGACCAGGCCGATGGCGATACCGCCCAGATGCTGCTGGCCTCGGGGATGTGGGGCCACCCGCTGCTGATCTGGTCGCGGCGGTTCCGGGCGACGGAGTCGAACCTGGAAGCCCTGCGCGAGTGCCTGAGGGAGCAGGGCCTGGCCAGCCAGGGCGGTGCGGTGGTGATGCTCGATTCGCTGCGCTCGATCACCCGCTCCTGCTGCTTTGGCGAGAACGATCCGGAGATGGGGACGCTGATCTACGACCTCAAGCACCAGATCACAGAAGCGGGCGGCACCGTGCTGTTGGTGCACCACTGCAACAAGGCGAATGAGACCACCGGCACAGAAGCGCTCTCAGGCCACAACGCCATCGCCGGTGCGGCGAACACGATCCTGACGCTGCACAACCTCAGCGAAGGCAACCGCCTCCTGAAGGAATCGCCCCAGCGGCGGCTGGTGCGGGAGGCCAGATCGGGCCCACCGGTGGATCTGGTGGTGGCGATGG
>CAIVPT010000274.1 GCA_903907855.1 uncultured Synechococcaceae cyanobacterium
CAGGGTGGAGGTGCAGACGATGCAGGCGCCGCTGCCATCGGCGGTTCCCCGGTGGAAGGTCTCCTCGGCGAGCAGGCGCTCCTCCTTGGAGACGGCGCTGTGGTGCACGAACACCGTGGTGCCTGCGCGGCGCATGGTTTCGGCAACCTTTTCGGTGGTCGAGCGGGATTGGCAGAAGAACAAGCTCTTCTGGCCTTGGGCCATGCGGGCGGCATCGCGGGCGAGCAGGCGCAATTCCGGCCGGTGCACCACCAGCAGTTGACGGCGGCTCGCTGGTTTCGGTGGATCCACCACCTGGCCTGGGCGCTTGGAGGAGCCCTGCAACCAGTGGAGGATCGCGTCGGGGTTGCCCACCGTGGCGCTCAGCCCGACCCGTTGCAGGTCATGGCGCGACAGCCGGGCGATCCGCTCCAGCACGCTCATCAGGTGGGCACCGCGGTCTGAACCGGCGAGGGCGTGGACCTCGTCGATCACCACGATCCGCAGGTCGCCGAACAGCCTGGCTTCATCCACCCGCTGGGAGACGAGCATCACCTCCAGGGATTCCGGGGTGGTCATCAACAGCTCGGCCGGCTCCTTGAGGAACTTGCGGCGGGCGGAGTCGTCAGTGTCGCCATGCCACACGAAGCGGCGCAGGCCCACCATTTCGGTGTAGAGGCCAAGCCGCTCGGCCTGGTTGTTGAGCAGGGCCTTGATCGGCGCGATGTAGAGGGCGCCGACGCCATCGGGTGCCGACTCCACCATCTGGGAGATGGTCGGGAACATCGAGGCCTCGGTCTTGCCGCCGGCCGTCGGCGCCAAGATCACCGCGTTGGCACCGGCCAGCAGCGCTTCGCCGGCCTGCTCCTGCACCGGGCGCAGGCTGCTCCAGCCCAAGCGGGCGACGATCGCCTCCTGCAGACGGGGCGCCAGGCGGGAGAAGACGCTCATTCCCGGCTTCCTGCCAGCAGGTGGCTGTGTCTCACCACACGTCTTCCGTGGGGATCAGCTCAGGGCCCTCCTCCAGCTCATCGAGGGGGGCTGAGTCGGAGGAGCCACCCAGCCGTTGCTGCTCTTCCGGGGTGAGGGCAACAGAGCTGATCTGAGTGGGATCAAAGCCATAGAGCTCCATCGGCACGTAGTCGTCGTTCTCCTCCACCAGGTCGAGCTGGGTCACGAACTCGCGCAGGAACTGACGCGGCACCACGCCCACATCGCCGCGGAAGCCCTTGGTCACTTCCCCCACCAGACGGTCGATGAAGGCGAGGCTCACCCGTTCCTCCAGCACAGAGCGGGTGCCTGAGGGGTAAAGCTCCCGCAAGCGCAGGGCTACCGAGCGCAGCCGCTCGGCATCAAAGGGTGTGAGCTCCAACTGGGCCTGGCGCAGGCTGGCAAAGGCCCCCTGCTTCAGGAAGCGGATCCGGTCATGCAGGGGAGTCAGCCCCGCCACGCCATGGCGGGTGTCGAAGAATTCCGGTGTGCCGGTGAACAGCCAGAGCATCCCTGGGTAGGAACCGGCGGCATCGGCAATCTGACGGATGCCGTTGAGCGACTTGTGGCGGGAGTCCGAGCGCATGCGCAGGATCGTCTCGGCCTCGTCGATCACGATCAACAGGCCCTTGTAGCCAGCGGCTTTGACGATCTCCAGCACACCCCGGAGATAGTCGAGGGCATCGCGGCTGCCGATGTCGCCCTTGATGCCCGCCACCTTCTTGGAGGTGGCCGCCACGTTGCCGCTACCGCAGAGCCAGGAGATCAGGGCGCCAGCCTCAGACACCTCGCCCTCTTGCTTGAGGCGGAAGATGGTCTGGATCACGCGGATGAAGTCCTGCGGCGCCTGCCCGCCGGTGAGCGAGGCCAGGTCGGCCTCCAGCCGCTGCTGCACCTTCTCGTCGAAGTCCGCGGCGTCTTCGTCTTCTCCTGCGGCGATCAGGGCGTCTTCCACCCGAGCGATCCAGCGATCAAGAATGTCGCTGAGAGCGCCGCGGGGGCAGGTGGAGGTACCCAGCTCGGTCATCACCTTGCGGTAGACGTCATCGAAGCGGTGAAACTTGAGGTCGTTGTCGGAGACGACCACGAAGCTGGTGGCGAAGCCGCGCTCCTGGGCATCGAGCAGGGCCAGGCGGGCCATGAAGGTCTTGCCGCAGCCGTAGCCGCCGCGCAGGAACTTGATCGTGCCCTCGCCACCACCGGCCAGCTCCAGCTGGCGGTGCAGCTCACCGCGCTGCTTCTCGATGCCCACGGCGAAGGTGTCGATGCCGCGCTCGGGCACCAGCCCCTTGCGCAGCGACTCGAACACGTGCTCCACGTCCTTGGCGGTCAGGGTGCTCATCAGCTCTGCTCCTTCACGTAGCGCTTGACCTCACCCACCACCACGACACGCACGGAGAACGGTGCCCGGCTGGCCAGCGCATCGACCTGGAGGGCAAAGCGGCGGGCCGCCCGGGGGGAGCCCAGCATGGCAGCCACCTCCGGCTCGGTGATCGCGCCGTGGGCCGCCAG
>CAIVPT010000275.1 GCA_903907855.1 uncultured Synechococcaceae cyanobacterium
CCACCATGGCGGAGAGAGCATCGATTTGACCAGCGTTGAGGAATTCGCCGCGGGCATCAGCCTGCGCAACAACCTTGGTGAAGGCGTCGAACATTAGAAGAGCTCCTGGTCTCGACGGTGGGCCGTCGGGAGTGGGTGGGTGGGGAAAGAAAGTGAGGGTGTGGGCTGAAGACTCGTGCGGGCTTGGCAGCCCTGACGCGGTCGTTCAGGCCGATCGCCCTCTGTGCTGAGCACCCCGATATTTTGCTGCACTTGCTCGCTCAACTTCGTTCGCTTTACAAAGGGTCATTGCCCGCCGACCGGTTGGTCGGCTAGCCCTCCCTTTGTGCCCCAGCCTGAGACAGGCTGGGCCCAGCTGTGGGTGTGGGGCAACGAAAAAGGCCCGGCAGCGATGGCTGCCGGGCCGGTCGGGAGCGGGATTGGTTTTGCCGTGAAGCAGCGCAGGCTCTTGGCCGCTTCAGTTCACCGGGCTGACGCTCACCACCCGACCGCCCTGGCGGTGGATGGTCTGCTGGGTTTCAAGCAGCTTGTCGTAGGTGCTGAAGCGCACGGTGTTGCTGCGCTTGTGCAGGCGATAGTTGTTGAGGCCGGTCACCTCAATCCTGTAGACCCGAGCCTTTTGCCCCACACCCTTGGCCATCGAGGTAATCGAGGAATGGGCGATGGCGGAAGGCTGCACCCCGGAGGAAGCGCCCGCATTCGGGCTGACCACCGGCACAGCACGGTTCTGGTGCAGGGCGGTGCCGAGGCGGAAGTTGCCACCGGAGGTATCGGCCTTTCCAGAGGCGCCGACGCCGCGGGCGAGTTGCATCAGCCAGGAGAACTGGCGGCCCTGCTGGCCGATTGCATAATTCCAGCCGGTGAGGAACGGCACCACTTCTTCGCCGAAGCGTTCTTGGTATTCGGCGCTATCGATATAGGAATCGATTTCGGCCTCGTAGCCCTGTTCCTGCAGGATCGTAAAGTGATGGAGCATCTCTTCACGGTTTTGCGGAGCGCGCCCAAGCAGGTGCTTGTGGTTGAGCTCGATGAAGTGGTAGGGATTCGAGTTCTCGAAGAAGCGGCTGCGATAAAGGCCGCTCTTGGCCACCGTGCGTACCAATTCACGCACGCTCAGGTAGCCGGTGCGGAAGAGTGATTCGGCACCTTCGAGACGATCGCTCTGAAGCACGTACTGATAGCCGAGCACCTGTTGGTAGACCGCGCGGATGATGGCGCTCTTGTCCTGGTCGGAGCCAGTTGACCAGTTTTCCTTGTTGCGGTTCACGCTGTACCGCTGCATGCCCAGATAGGGCGCGTTGACCAGTGTCATGGAGGCAGGCCGGGAAGGAAGTGGCTGCACGCAAGGCCCGTGCGCCATGCTGATCCTATGGGCAGAAAAGAATTTGACCGGCTTGGTTGTGGCGAACGTTACAGCGCTAAAAATTACGCAAAAAAAGCCCCCCTGTGGAGGGGGGCAGAGGAACGACAAAAGCGCAGGCTCAGACGAGAGCGTTGATGGCGTAGTCGATGTAGTTGTTGGCAATCACGCCGGCGTCGCCGGAGATGCCGTGGTTGGCCTTGATGTAGTTGA
>CAIVPT010000276.1 GCA_903907855.1 uncultured Synechococcaceae cyanobacterium
AGGAGGGCATCCGCAACGGCGTGCGCAAGGTCAACATCGACACCGACAACCGCCTGGCCTTCACCGCCGCCATCCGGGAAGCCGCCGCCAAGGATCCCGCCAACTTCGATCCCCGCCACTTCAACAAGCCG
The DNA here is from genome assembly GCA_903907855.1 of uncultured Synechococcaceae cyanobacterium. GTDB lineage: Bacteria > Cyanobacteriota > Cyanobacteriia > PCC-6307 > Cyanobiaceae > Cyanobium. The sequence goes on from CAIVPT010000276.1 coordinate 132, forward strand.
GCCCGCCAGTACATGAAGCAGGTCTGCCTGGATCGCTACCAGCAGTTCTGGTGCGCCGGCAACGCCAGCAAGATCAAGCAGCGCGACATCAACCACTACGCCACCCTCTACGCCAAAGGTGAGCTCGATCCCAAGACGGCCGTTGCCGCCTGATGGCCTGGGGACGCCGCTGGGGCGTCTCTGCCACCAAAGAAACGAAAGGGGTTCGGCTTCGGGCCCCTTTCCTGGCCCCCTCGGGGCCTTTTTTCTTGGGGCCCTTTGGGCCTTTTTGCTTTTACGCCGCCACGGGCCTTCGGATCAGGGAAGCGCGGCGGCCGAGCCGTCGGCAGCAGCGATCGGCGGGGGGCCGCCCCGCGGACGGGCGGGGCGGAGCAGCGCCTCGATCCCCTTGTCGAGGGAGGTTTCCATCACGATGCGCTTGCCATCGCTCACCACCACCCGCGTCAGGGTGGGCAGGCCCCCTTCGCGGGCCCGCAGGTAGATCGGCTCCACATACAGCAGGGCCTTGCCCACCGGCACCACCAACAGATTGCCCTCGATCACCTCCGCGCCGGAGCGGCTCCAGAGACCGAATTGCTGGCTGATCTCCGGATCCTGGTTGATCAGGGCCGTGATCTGCTCGGGTCCGAAGATCGACGTCTGGCTGGGGAAGCGAAGCAGCACCAGCTCGCCGTAGTGGGGGTCGTCGCTGCGGGCCGCCAGCCAGGCCACCATGTTCGGCCGGGCCAGGGGGGTGAGGGGCTGCAGCAGCAGAAATTCCGGTGGCTGATCCGGGCTGATCTGGGCACTGATGTGATACGGGCGCACGGGCACTTGACGGTTGCCATACACCTCCTTGGGCACCTGCCAGACGTCGTCGCCGCTGTAGAAAATGCGCGGATCGGTCACGTGGTAACGCAACAGCTGGGCAGTTTGCAGCTCGAACTGGCGGATGGGATAGCGCACGTGGCTGCGCAGGGCCGGCGGCATCGCCGCCATCGGCTCCAGCAGATCGGGAAAGAGGCGGCGCCAGCCGGCAATGATTGGATCACCGGGTTCGCTCACGTACAGCCGCACGCTGCCGTCATAGGCATCCACCACCGCCTTGACGGCATTGCGCAGGTAGCGGATCTCGGGATGGCCCGGCACCGGTGCGCTGTAGGGGTAGCTCTGGCTTTGGGTGAAGCCATCGACGAGCCAGTACTGGTGTTGGTTGGCAGGAAATGGGGTGCCCGCTCCCACCCGCACCGACACCAGATAGGGCTCGGCGCTGAAGTGCAAGAAGGGCGCCAGGGTGCGCAGCCGTTGCCGCACCTCACGCCGCAGCAGCAGTTTGCTGCGGGGGGTGAGCGCCCCGGCGGTGATCAGCTTGGGTTCTCCCAGGTAGATCGCCGCCGCCAGACGCTGGAGGGGCTGACCCACCGGCACGCCCAGGTTGCCGCTGAAATGGGTGTAAAGGTTCTGCTCGCCGAGGGGGAAATCGAACTCCTGCACCCGGGTGGGAGCGATCGCATAGGAGGTGGGCAGGGCGCCGAAATACAGGCTGGGCCGACCGATCGGGATGCCGGCCTTCACATGGTCGCGGCTGATGCCCAGCTGGGGGCTGCCGCTGATCCGGGGCGGGGTGCCCAGGTCGCTGATGAAGTACTCCGGCAGTCCATCCGGGCCGCTGGTGGTCACTGGCGAAACGGTGAAGCCCATGCCGTGGGTGAACACCAGGTGGCGGTTGAGCCAGGTGCGGGCGGAGGCGGGCAGGGCGGCCGGATCCATCTCCCGGGCCGTGATCATCACCAGCTGGCGGCCCTCATCGCGGGGCTGGCTGAGGTCGTAGCGATCGACGGCGGGCTCGGAGAAGCGGTAGTACACCCGCAGCTTCTGCAGCTGCTTGTTGGTGGCCAGCAGGGGCTGGCTGTCCCAGAGCCTCACGCTGCGCAACGTGGCCTGGCTGGCCTCCACATCAGCGCGGGTGAGGCGGGGCTGGGGGCTGACGTTGCGGCTGGTGATCCGGTGGAGCTGGAAGGCCTCCCGGGTGGCCCGGATCGAACGGGCCAGATAGGGGGCCTCCTTCTCCAGCTCGCGGGGCTTGACCACAATCAACTGCAGCACCGGCAGGAGCAGGGTTTCCAGCAGGGGCACCAACAGCAGCACACCGCCACTGATCAGCACGGCGGGGGCCCGCAGACCCGAGCGGGGCAGCTTGAGGGTCACCGCCACCGCCAACAACACCGCCAACAGGGCGGCCAGGGTGCGCAGAGGCAGCGACACATGGATATCAAGCCAGCCGGCCCCAGGCACGCTTCCGACGGTGCTCAGGAGCAGCTGGTGGCGTCCGAGCCAGAAGCCCCCGGCGACCACCAGGGCGACCAGCCCGAGGGGCCGGCGCAGGGCCCGCAGCTGGGGGGCCGAAAAGCCAGCGAAGCGGCCGTCACTGAGCTGGGGGGGGCGAGCCATCAGGCCCCAGAGCGCCGCGGCCAGGGTGGCCACCAGGAGAGCGGCTACCAGGGTGAGGGCCAGCACCAGGGCTGGATAGCGCACCAGGCCGAAACTCACATCGGCCCCCAGCAATGGCTCGCTCACACCGGCGTTCGGTGCCAGCAACGCCAGGCTCCACAGCCCCCAGCCCCGGGCCAGGCACACCGAGGCCGCCAGGGACACCAGGGCGGCCAACACGCGGGCAGCGCCGAGGGGTCGCAAGAGCAGGCCACCGCAGGCGAACAACGCCCCCAGAAACAGGGGGATCCGCAGGGCAGCGGGGGGCGTGAGCAACCCGAGCAGGGGGGCCGAGAGAAACGGATCCGTCAGCAGGTGGCGAGCCAGCCCGAGGAGCAGCAGTCCGGGGAGGATCAGGGCAAGGGCGAGCAACAGCAGCACCGCCGCATAGGGGGCGGGAGCCAGGGGCATGCGCCGCTCGCCCCCGCGGGGCAGGCGCCAGAGGTGGCTGAGCCAGACCTGCAGGCCCCAGCACCCCAGCAGCCCGGCCCCGGCCCCGAGGCCCTGCAGGGCCCAGCGACGGACGATCACCCCCGCCAGAGCGAACTGGGCGAACCATTGCCATTCGATCCAGAGGCGGGCAACCAGCCAGACGAACAGCATCAGGGCCGCCGCCGGGAGCAGCAGCCGCATCGCCAGGGGAAGGGATCGCAGAGGGCGTGGCACCTGGGGAGCGTAGGCAGGCGGACCCGGCAGACAACCCCTGAGCCCTATTCCGACTTGCCAAGTCGGGATTCCTGCAGCGCCCTGTCCGGCGCTGATAACCTCAGCTCCATCCTCCGGGCACGACCGTGACTGCCACGCTCTCCCGCTCCACCTTCACCGGTCTGCGCTGCAAGGAGTGCGGCCATGCCTATGAAGCCGGTGCCCGCCACGTCTGTGAAGACGTCTGCTTCGGGCCCCTGGAGGTGGTGTACGACTACGAGGCGATCCGCTCCCGTGTGAGCCGGGCCACGATCGAGGCCGGTCCCGCCTCCATCTGGCGCTACCGCGAATTCCTGCCGGTGGAAGGCGACCCGATCGATGTGGGCACCGGCTTCACCCCCCTGCTGCGCGCCAACAACCTGGCGCGCCGTCTGGGCCTGCGCGATCTCTACATCAAAAACGACGGCGTCAACATGCCGACGTTGTCGTTCAAGGATCGGGTGGTGTCGGTGGCCCTCACCCGCGCCCGCGAGCTCGGCTTCACCACCGTGAGCTGCGCCTCCACCGGCAACCTGGCCAACTCCACCGCCGCGATCGCCGCCCACGCAGGATTGGACTGCTGCGTGTTCATCCCCAGCGATCTGGAGCTGGGCAAGGTGCTCGGCACCCTGATCTACAACCCAACCCTGATGGCGGTGCGCGGCAACTACGACCAGGTGAATCGGCTCTGTTCGGAGGTGGCCAACACCTTCGGCTGGGGCTTCGTGAACATCAACCTGCGCCCGTACTACTCCGAAGGCTCCAAAACCCTCGGCTATGAGGTGATCGAGCAGCTCGGCTGGCGCCTTCCCGATCACATCGTCGCCCCCTTGGCCTCCGGTTCGCTGTTCACCAAGATCCGCAAGGGATTCGACGAATTCATCAAGGTGGGCCTGGTGGATGAAAAGCCGGTGCGCTTCAGCGGCGCCCAGGCCGAGGGCTGCTCGCCGATCGCCCAGGCCTTTGCCGAAGGCCGCGACTTCATCACCCCGGTGAAGCCCAACACCATCGCCAAATCGATCGCCATCGGCAACCCCGCCGACGGCCCCTACGCCATCGACATCGCCAACACCACCGGCGGCACCATCGCCGCGGTCAGCGATGCCGAGATCGTGGAGGGCATCAAGCTGCTGGCGGAAACCGAGGGGGTCTTCACGGAAACCGCCGGCGGCACCACCATCGCGGTGCTGCGCAAGCTGGTGGAGCAGGGGAAGATCAACCCCGAGGAAACCACGGTGGCGTACATCACCGGCAACGGCCTCAAAACCACCGAGGCCATCGCCGGCGCGATCGGGGAGCCCTACCTGATCGATGCCCAGCTCGAGAGCTTCCGCTCCGCCTGGGAGCAGGCCCGCCACAAGCACACCCCTGGCTGAACGGGGCGAGCCCACCGCCCACTCACGCCTTTTTTGCCCGATTCCCTTCCCACCATGGCCGTCCAGGTTCTGATCCCCACCCCCCTGCAGAAATTCACCAACGAGGAGGCCACCGCCAGCCTCGAGGCCAGCAGCATCGATGAGCTGCTCCAGGCCCTCGAAGGGCGTTACCCCGGCCTTCTCAATCGCCTTTGCGATGAAGAGGGCAAGCTGCGCCGCTTCCTCAACGTCTACGTCAACAGCGAGGACATCCGCTTCCTCGACCACCAGGCCACGGCCCTCAGCGATGGCGACGAGGTGAGCATCGTGCCGGCGGTGGCGGGCGGCTGAGCGCCACCGGCCATACAGTCTCAGCCAACCTGAGTGCCGTCCGATTCGCGGACGCCGATGCGATGGCGCCCCTCCCCAGCCCCCTCCAGG
>CAIVPT010000277.1 GCA_903907855.1 uncultured Synechococcaceae cyanobacterium
AAACTTAGATTTGCCGATGGTGAACAGATCACCATTCCCATTCTTTCCGAAATAGGCTATGGCGTTGCCGCCGCCACCGGTCTTGGCAGCTACGGGACGGGCGATGTAAATGCTGATGGGGTCAATGACATTCAGCTGGGGTCGGGATCGAATGCCCAAGCCTACTTGACCTATGGCAAGACCTATCTTGAGGCGATCGACAATCTACAACTTGACAAACTGGCCAGTGACACTGGCTACATGCTGACTGGCTTGGCGACAACGAACCAGGGCTCTCTGCGCTCCATCGGTGATTTCAATGACGATGGCTATGGCGATTACATGTCCATACAACCAGGGAGCTTCCTCGACACCGTCAGGATCGAGCTGGGCGGCAACACCCAGGATATTCTGGCCAATTACGACTACAACTTCTACACATTTCAGGTCGCACCTGGCACTGAGGTGATTGCCGTTGGCGACATGAATGGCGATGGATTCAGCGACATCGCCCTGTTCCTGCCGCAGAACGTCACAGACCCAGGTATGGGCAATGCTGGTGCCGGCAGCACCACCGGTATTCTGTACGGCCGCGCCAACGATCAGCTGCCCCTCGGGGCGGCCTTTGGCTTGATTGGCCCAGTCTCTGGGCCTGACAACGGCCTGAGTTCAGCAACGAGTCCGCCGCTGGCAACCAATACACCGTTGGCGCCTCTTCCGGTTGTCAATCCCAGTGGCGCCACAACAGATGTAGCGCCAACTTTCCTTGCTGTTGGCAATACCATCTACGCCATTATCAAGGGCACCAATCGCAACAGTCTCCATTTCAACCAAAGTCACGATGGAGGCAACTCCTGGTCTCAGTGGTCAGATCTAACGGCTGCAAACCCGTCGTTGAAGAGCTGGCAGAGCGCTTCTTTGGCCTGGTTTGACGACAAACTCTATCTTGGCTTTCTGAACACCAGCAATCAACTTGCCCTCGCCAGCTGGGATCCCACCTCGGCAGATGCCTTGGCCTGGAGCAATGCCACCATCATCAGCGACGGTCATGGCGCCTTCAGCAGCCATTTCAGTCCACAGCTGCTGAGCGACGGCACGGGACTCTCGATCAGCTGGGTAAGCCTGGATGGCAGCGATCCTGCCAGTGGCACCCTCACCAGCTCCTTCAGCACCAATCCAGATGGTCTCTGGGAGCCGATTGCTGGAGGGGGGACGTCTCCATACGCCCCAGCCATGGTCAGAGATGGCGATGTGGTTTTCATGGCACGCGTGGGCAATGATAAACAGCTGTATTGGACCCAGAGTAACGATGGTGGCCAGAGTTGGTCGCGCTGGCAGCAGCTCCCCCAGGGCATGACGAGCAACGACGCTCCCTCACTGGCGATCGTCAATCAATCTCTCTACCTGACCTATCTTAGCGAGGGCAATCAATTCCTAAACATCACCAGACTAGAGAATCCAACCCTAAACCAGTGGCAGCCGCAAATCACCATCAATAATCAATCGGCAAAGCAAGGCTATGGAGCCGTCGCCATTGGCGAAACCATTGATGGATCCGAAGGGCTGGCCATCTACTACGTCGCCAACAACAGCAGCGGCACCATCCAGCGCACCTTTGCAAGAGATCCACTCGCGTTCGGCAGTTACACGGCTCCCATCAAGCTCGGCACGCAGGACTATGCGCCGGGCTACAGCTCATCGGGCTCCCTGGCCGTCACACGCTTCAATGGCATCACCTATCTGGCCTATCCGGGAGGCATGCCGGGTTCCCCCAGCACAACGGCCTATCTCGCCTCAGCGCAGGGAGCCGATCCGGGCTTCGACAATAACTGGCTAACGATTGCCACGCAAGACACCGGCAACAACGCCGGAATCGGGCTCAGCAGCATCCCCGCGGGCCTGTTGCTGAACACCACGGACAGCAGGAGCAACCAGCAGGCCACGTATCTGCTGCGGGATGCAGCCGGCAGTTTCTCTCTCTTCAGCCAGCGCTCATCGGCAGCCAATAGCCCAACACAGAAGACCGCAGCGATCCTGGCCACACCGATCTCAGGCACCAGCGATCATGTGCTCTTGCAAGCGGCAACCGATAACAAGGGAGCCAATAGCGTGGTTATCAGTACGAACACGCCCCTGTGGGTATCGCCACAGCCACTCCTTGAGCGCAGCGACAGCAGCCTTGGCACATCCTTCCAGCCCATCATCGCCACAGCAGCCCCAAGCGCGACGCTGCTCAACGGCGTTCCGGTACTGGCTGTGAACAACGCGGGCTCAATCACCATCTACGCCGGTGCGGGCGGTCGTACCTTCACGCCCATCTCCACCTTCAATCCCGGCGATTCCAATGGCGCAGGAACGACAACCGCCGGTATCACCACCACAAACACGGGCCTTGCTGTCAGTTATCGCAACACAGACGGTAGCGTCAACCTGGAGAGGCTCAATATTCTCAATCTCGATGGCAGCCCTATCAAAGGAGTGGTGATCACGCCTGACGGCTCCATCGACACCACCAAGGCAAACTTGCAATGGCAGGGCATCAACCTGGACAGCAGCAGTGGCATTAGGTCCGAACAAGCGACATCACCGTTGAATGTGAATGGCACGTTGCAGATTGGCAGCATCAGCAACCACCCAGGTCAGCAGAACGCGGTGCAACTGCACGCGGTGCCCCAGCTCAGCAGCCCCGAGAGTGTCACCTGGCTCAACAGCACCATTCAATTGGCGGACAACGACGGCGGCTGGCTTGTGCAGCAGCTGGCCGGTGCCCATGCTCCCGCCGCTCTGGCCCTCCCCTGGACGGATACAAAGGGGCAGTCACCGACGGCACCGGTCTTCGCACAGGATGCAGGCACGGGCGTTGTTTATACCGCCGTTCAAGGCACCGACCACAAGATCTACTGGAATAACAGCACCGATGGGGGCAGAAGCTGGGCCCAGTGGCGAGCTCTGCCCAGCGGGATGACGACCAACGCTGCGCCAGCACTAACGGTGCACAACGGCAGGATGGTATTGGCCTATCTGGGCCAGAATACACCCCCTCTGATCAATATCACTACAGCACCTATCGTGCCTGGCTCCTCATCACTGCAGTGGGAAACCCAGTATCAAATCGGCACTCTCAATGGCAAGTCAATCAGCATGGTCGTTGAGAGCAGCAAAGGGGCTAGTGGGGTTGCTCTCTATATCCAGGG
>CAIVPT010000278.1 GCA_903907855.1 uncultured Synechococcaceae cyanobacterium
CGGGAGGACCTGACCCAGCCCCTTGCGGTGACCAGTCCGCCGCCGCCCCCGGAGGTCTGAACGAGCCGCCGCCGGGAGCGGCGCCCGTCCATCCGCCTCAGCGCATCACCATGCCCCCATCCACCTGCAGCACCTGGCCTGTGATGTATGCCGCTGCCGGATCGGCGGCCAGAAAACGCACGGCACCGGCCACCTCCTCGGCCCGCCCCATGCGGCCCAGCGGGATCGCCCGCAGGATCGGTTCGCTGTCGAGGGCTGCGGTCATGTCGCTTTCGATGAAGCCGGGGGCCACGGCATTCACCGTGACGCCACGACCGGCGAATTCGGCGGCGTTGCTGCGGGTCAGGCCGATCAGTCCCGCCTTGGCGGCGCTGTAGTTGGCCTGGCCTGGATTGCCCATCAGGCCCACCACCGAGGTGATGTTGATGATGCGGCCGCTCCGGGCCCGCAGCATGCCCTTGGCCACGGCCTTGGTGGTGAGGAAGCAGCCTGTGAGGTTCAGGTCGATCACGCTCTGCCAGTCGCCGCTCTTCATGCGGATCAGCAGGCCATCGCGGGTGATGCCGGCATTGTTGACCAACACATCGAGGCGGCCCTCCCGCTCCAGCACCGCCTTCACCAACCCCTCCACCTCCGCCTCGTCGGCGACGTTGGCGCGGTGGCTCCAGGCCTGGCCGCCCGCCGCCTCGATCGCGTCCACCACCGCTGCCGCGGCCTCCGGAGAGCTGGCGTAGTTCACCACCACCGTGGCTCCGCAGCGGGCCAATTCCCGGGCGATGGCCCTGCCGATGCCGCGGCTGGCCCCGGTCACCAGGGCCACCTGCCCAGCCATCAAGCCATCACCGGGCCTGGGAGCTGCGCCGTCGCCGGGCCTGGGAGCTGCGCCGTCGCCGGCGGTGGGGGACGGGTCGCTCGTCATGGCGCAAGGGGGATCGGGCGCGGCGATCGTATGCCCTCAGCTGGGCATCTGCCCCACCCCCACCACCGCCGGACCCAGCAGCTCCTGAAACAGGGCCAGCTGCTTCTTGCTCCCCATCACCACCATCAATTGGCCTGGGCTGAGGATCATCTCCCCCCCGGGATTCGCCACCAGGATGGGGCCTCCCCCCCCATAGGACGAACCGCGATAGGTGTAAGGGTTCATCACCGCCGGTGCGGGGGTGCGGATCGCCAGCACCAGGGCGCCCGTGCGTCCCCGCAGATCCAGTTCCGCCAGGCTGCGCCCGTTGAAATCCCCGAGCCGGGCCGGATCCTCGCTGAGCTGGAACTCCTCCACTTCACAGTCGGAGCCCGCCAGCAGCTCCATGAAGTTCACCGCCAGGGGGCGCAGGGCGGTGGCGGCCATCGCCCTACCTCCGGCCACGTAGGGACTCACCACCTGGTCGGCGCCGGCCTGGCGCAGCTTGCGTTCCGCCTCCTCGCTGTCGGAGCGGGCGATCAGGCGGATCTTCGGGGCGATGGCCCGGGCGCTGAGCACCACATACACGTTGGCCGCATCGTTCGGCAGGGCCGCCACCAGGGCGCGGCAGCGGTGGATGCCCGCCTCGATCAGGGATTCATCGAGGGTGGCGTCGGCCATCAGCACCGGCAGTCCCTTCTCCTCGGCGGCCTCCCGCCGCTCCGCATCCATCTCCAGGATCACCAGCGGGGTGCCCTCGAGGCTGAGCTGGGCAGCGATTTCGCGGCCGATGCGGCCATAGCCGCAGACGATCACATGGTCATTCATGCCGGTGAGCCAGGAAAGGAAGCGGCGCTCCTGCAAGCGCCGGAAATAGCCGGAACCCGTGAGGCCAACGAGGGTCTGCACCGTCTGCTGCACCACGATCACGCCGCCGACGATCGAGAAGACCGTCACCACCCGGCCGGCGTGGCTGAGGGGTTCGGGTTCGCCGTAGCCGATCGTGGGGATGGTGATCGCCACCATCCAGTAACAGTCTCCCCAGTCCCAGCCTTCGGTGAGGCGGTAGCCGATGGCCGATATGTTCACCACCGCCGCCAGTGAGAGCAGCGGGATCAGCCACGGATGGCGCACCCGGCTGGAGGGCGGTCGGCGCCGCGTTCGCAGCCGCAGGAGCCGCATGGGTCAGCCCAGGCCCAAGGCCGCGAGCACCGCGTCGGTGGAGAGGGACCCGAGGCCTTCGGCGGGGTCCAGTCCCTTCACCTGCGGTCGCGCCGGCAGGGAATCCTGGGGGCGACCCAGGGCCACCAACGGCACGCCGCAGAGCAGGGCCAGCTCCTCGCTCACGGGGTCGCTGGTGAGCACCACATCGCTGGCGGCGATGCGGGCGGCGCGCTCTGCCAGGGAGCCCCTGCTGGCGGGCAGCGGGAGGCTGCGCAGGGCCGGCAGGCGCTCGCGGATGGTGGCGGGCAGCTCCTGCCAGCGCTCGGCGGGCCAGTCGCCCGGGACCCCGGCCGGAGCGAGCAGCAGCATCGGGCCGTCGCCGGCGGGCAGGGATGCCGCCGCCTCCGCCAGGGCCTGGGGGGGCAGGGTCAGGCGGAAGGCGTTGGCGTCGAGCCTTACGCCGATCGGCTGCAGGTAGGCGGCCAGGGCCTGGGCCGGCCAGCCCTCGGCCGGCACGCTTACCCGGGCGGTGGCGGAAAAGCCGCTGGCGGCGATGCGGGTGGGGATGTGGCTCATCGAGAGCATCAGATCCACCTGGCGGCCCCCGGCCAGGTTGATGCAGGCCTGGAAGTCGGGTTCGCGCACCGATCCCAGCAGATTCGCCCAGTCCGCCAGGGTGGCGTCGTCGAAGCTGAAGGGGATCAGCTTCTCCACCGCCGGCAGCAGCTTCCACACCGGCGCCCCGCTCGCCGGGCAGGCCACCTGCAGGCTGAAGCCCAGCTGGTCGGCCACCGCGGCCACCGCCGGCAGGGCCTGGAGCTGGCGCGTTGCGTCGCCCGGAACAAGAAAAAGAGCTCGCATCAGGGCGGGACGGCGCGTCGGGCTGATTGTATGGATCGAATCCGTTCGTTCCGCTCGGCCGGGGGAGAGGCTTGTGCATTTGCTGATCGCCGCCGCCGGAAGCGGGCGCCGCATGGGCGCCGCGGGCAACAAGCTGCTGCTGCCGGTGGCTGGCCGCCCCGTGCTGGCCTGGACCCTGGAGGCGGCCCTGGCCTGCCCGGCGATCACCTGGATCGGGGTGATCGGTCAGCCGGTGGATGGGCCGCCGATCGCCGCCCTGGTGGCCGAGGTCCGCGCCCAGCGAGCCCAGGCCGTGCCGGTGCACTGGATCCTCGGCGGCGACACCCGTCAGGAGTCGGTCAGCCGGGGCCTGGCGGCCCTGCCCGCCGACGCGGAGCTGGTGCTGATCCACGACGGTGCCCGGGCCCTGGTGGAGCCGGCGCTGCTGGCTGCCTGCGGCGAGGCCCTGCGCCAGGCGGCCGCCAGCGGCGCCGGCGTGATCGCGGCCACGCCAGTCACCGACACCATCAAGGATGTGGACCCCGCCGGCACGGTCACCGCCACCCCCGACCGCAGCCGCCTCTGGGCGGCCCAGACCCCCCAGGCCTTCGCGGTGGCCCAGCTGCGCCAGGCCCACGCCCACGCCGCCGCCGAGGGCTGGAGCGTCACCGATGACGCGGCCCTCTACGAGCGCCTCGGCTGGCCGGTGCGGGTGCTGGAGGCGCCCCCCTCCAACCTCAAGCTCACCACCCCCTTCGATCTCACCGTGGCGGAGGCGGTGCTGGCGGCCCGCCGGGCCGAGGCGCGGCCGGCGGGGGCGGCAGGCGCGATCCTGGAGGGGCAAGGGAGTCCGCCCCCATGCTGAACGCCGAAGCGATGTCACCGCCGCCGGGGGCGCCTGGGGAGTCGATCGCGGCAATCCTGGCGCTCTGGCAGGGCTGTTTCGACAACGGTCGCCAGGTGGCGGCCACCCTGGCCCGCGGCGGCCCCGCGGCCCCGGAGCTCCCCCGCGAACGGCGAAGGCTGGAGGTGCAGCGGCTGGAGGCTCCCCAGCTGGGGCAGGCGCTGCTGTATCTGCAGGAGTTCCGTGCCGCCCGGCCGGATCTGGCCCAACGGCAACGGGTTCTGTCCCTGGTGTGGGAGGAGGGCCGCCAGGCGGTGCGGGCCGAGCAGCTGTTCTTTGCCGATGGTCCCCCCTACGACCGCCCGCCGCTGGCGGCCGCAGCGGTGGCGACCCTGCCGCCGGAGGCGTTTGTGCGCCATCCCGGCTGTGATCTGTTCTTCCGATGGGAGGGCGAGCACCAGCGCTGGCGCGCCGCCATGCTGCCCGGCGCCTGCCGCTACTGCCATCCGGGCGACGGGGAGGTGGCCGCCGAGTACGAGATGCTGCTCCAGGAGGGCCAGCTCTGGTATCGCGACCGCAGCCTGCGGGTGGCCGATGGCAGCGTGCGCGGCGAGATCGATGGCTTCAGCTGGCTGTTGTTCGATCGCCTTCCGCCTGGGGCGCCACGGCCCGACCTGGGGGCCGCTGCCGTTCTCCCCAGGGCCCTGATGGCCCAGCAGGGGGTCTGGCAGGGCACCTTCCGCCGCTACGACGGATCCGGGGCCTGCTACGAGACCTTCGCCAGCACCATCGTGGTGCGGATGGAGGAGCGATCCGGGCAGCTGCTCTATCGCCAGAGCAACCAGTACCGCTGGCCGGATGGCTCGGAGCAGGCGTTTGATTCGGAGGGGGAGATCCGGGATGGGCGGGTGTGGTTCCACAACGGCCAGCTCGAGGGCTGGGCGATGGAGTTGCCCGAGGCCGAGGTGGCTGGCGATGGCTCCAGCGTCGCGGTGCTCCGGATGTGGTCGCGGGAGGCCGGCGGGGCGCAGCTGGTGGAGCTGATCCAGGTCAGCCCCGATGGCCGGCGGCGCCACCGGCTCTTTCAATCGGTCCGCAACGGTGAGCTGCTGCGCCGCACCTTCATCGATGAGGAGAAGATCAGCGACGACTGGCGGGCCTGGGATGCCGCCGCCCCCGCCCATGGCTGAGCCCCCTCTGTCCCGGCGCCTGTCCCTGTCCCGGCCCCGCCGCGGTCGCCGTTTTGGGCTGCGGCTCGCCCCCTGGGGTGCCCTGCTGTTGCTGCTGCTGGCTCTGGTTCTGCCCGGGGCGCCCGGCGCCTGGGCCACCGCCACACCGGCGCCGCCCGCCTCCGCCTGGGTGGAGCTGGAGGGGCGACAGGTGCTGGAGCTGCGGCGCGTAGCCGGGGCCCAGAAGCCGCAGGAGGTGGCTGCACGGGCTTCCCAGCGGCTGCGCGCTCTGGCTGAGGACTATCGGATCGATCCGGCCTGGCTGGTGGTGCGCGAGGACTCGCCCTACTCGATGATCGGCCTGGAGAAGCCCGGTGGCAGCTTCCAGCCCCTGTTCGCCGTGGACGACCGGGCCAGTGCCTCCTTCGGTCTCGAGCGGCCCGTTCTCGCGGAGCGCTATCGCGACCAGTTGCGCGGGGCGATCCGTCAGTACCGCAGCAGCCACAGCCTCAGCGCCTGGCTGCGCGGCACCGCCCTGGCGCTCGCGGTGCTGCTGCTCTTCCTGCTCTGGCTGCGGATCCAGATGGGGCTCAATGCCCGCTTCGCCGTCTGGCTGGCCGCCGCCCGCCGTCCCCTGCCCGCCATCCGCCTCGGCACCATCCACCTGCTCGATGAAATCCAGCTGCGGGCGCTGCTGCAGTGGTTTCGCCGCGCTCTGCACTGGTCGCTGCTGCTGCTGGTCAGCTACCTGTTGCTGCCCCTGCTGCTCGGCCTGTTCCCCCCCACCCAGGCGATCGCCGAGGGCCTTCGCTCCCACATGCTGCGGGTGGTGGATGGCCTGCTAGCCGACCTGGTGAGCTCCATCCCCAATCTGGTGAGCATCGCCCTGATCCTGGCGATCACGGCGATGGCGATCCGGGCCACCAATGCCTGGTTCTCCGAGATTGCCCGGGGCCGGCTGCAGATCCCCGGCTTCTACCCGGAATGGGCCCAGCCCACCAAGCGGCTCGTGGCCGGTGCCCTGCTGTTGGCGGGCCTGGTGATCGCCTACCCCTATGTGCCCGGCTCCGGCAGCCGCGCCTTCCAGGGGGCAGGTCTCTTTGTGGGCGTGCTGGCGGCCCTCGGCTCCAGCGCCGTGGCCACCAACGTGATCAGCGGCCTGATGCTCATCTACACCCGTGCCTTCCGCGAGGGCGACCGGGTGGAGATCAACGGGGTGATTGGAGTGGTGCAGGACAGTGCCCTGCTCGTGACGCGTGTGCTGACGCCGCGCAATGAGCTGGTGAGCATCCCCAACGCCACGGTGATCGGGGCCTCGATCATCAACTACAGCCTCGCGGAACGGGAAATCCACCGGCCTGTGGCGCTCGCCACCACGATCACCATCGGGTACGACGTGCCCTGGCGCCAGGTCCATGGCCTGATGCAGTCGGCGGCCACCAGCGTGCCCGGCATTCTTGAGGAGCCGGCGCCCTGGGTGCTGCAAACCTCCCTTAACGACTTCCACATCAGCTACGAGCTCAACGCCTGCGTGCGGGATGTGGACCTCTACCGGGAAACCCTCTCCGAGCTGCTCGCCGCCCTCCAGGACCAGTTCGCCGCCGCCGGCGTGGAAATCCTCTCCCCCGGGTACCACGCGGTGCGCGATGGCAGCGGCAGCACGGTGCCCCGGCCCCGCTGACGCCGCGTCGCTTCCGCTGGGTTCAGAGCAGCTCCAGGCGACCCTGCCCCCCGTCGAGTCGGGCGGGGCTGCCCAGGGGCAGGGCGGCGTTGCCGGGGCTGTGCCCCACCGGCAGATGGGCCACCACCGGCAGCTCCAGGTCGAGGCTGCGCTCGCGCAGCACCTGCTCCACCGAAAAGCGATGGCTGGCGGCTTCGCCGGCGCGGCTGTCCGCCTCCTCGCAGCCCTCGAAGCTGCCGAAGCCAAGCCCGGCCAGCTGGCGCAGGGCGCCGCTCAGGCGCCAATGGGTGAGCATCCGCTCGATCCGGTAGGGGGCTTCGCCCACGTCCTCCAGGATCAGGATGGCGCCGCGCAGGGACGGCAGGTGGGGGGTGCCGAGCAGGTGGGTGGCCACGGTGAGGTTGGCCACCAGCAGGGGGCCTTCGGCGATGCCCGCCCGCCAGCCTTCGCCCTGCAGCGCCTCCACCGGTTCCCCGAACAGCAGGGCCCGCAGCCGCTCCTGGCTCCAGGCCGGCTCCGCCGCCAGGGTGGTCAGCATCGGTCCGTGGATGCCGCCGCCCTGGCCCCGGGCCACCCGATCGAGCAGCAGGGAGGTGACATCGGAGAAGCCCAGCAGCCAGCCCGGAGGTTGGGCCAGGGGGGCCTCCAGCAGCCGGGCCGAGCCCCAGCCCCCCCGCACGCACGCCCAGAGGGCCGGCGGGATGCTCTCTCCGGCCGGTAGCTGCAGATCGGCGGCCCGCTCGTGATCGCGGCCGGCCAGGTAGCCCCAGCGCCGTTCCCGGATCGCCAGGGCCTCCCCGTCCACCACCAGCCCCCAGCGCCCCAGCAGCGCCAGGCCCTCCTCCAGCCGTCCGCCCTCGGCCAGGGCCGAGCTGGCGGCCACCAGTCGCACCCGGTCGCCCGGGCGCAGGGGTGGTGGCAGGGGCAGGGCGGGCGAGGGGCTCATGGCAGCGCCGGCAGTTGGGGCAGGATCAGCGCCAGCAGCAGCAGTCCGCCGAGCCACACCTGTCGGGTGAAGTGGCGTCCGTAGGCGGAGCGGGGCAGATCCGGGCGCTGCAGCGCGCCGCTCTCCCGCAGCATGCCCACGCTGGCCAGCCCCCAGGGGATCCAGAACGCCGGCACCGCGATCCCCTGCACCAGGGCCGCATAGGCCAGTGTGATGCAGGTGAGGGCATAGCAGAGGCCCACCACCAGCGGGGCCCGCTCCCCGAGGGTGAGGGCGCTGCTGCGCACGCCGACGCTGCGGTCGTCGTCCCGGTCGCTCATGGCGTACACCGTGTCGAACCCGAAGGTCCACAGCACGGTGGCCAGCCAGGTGAGTGCCAGGGCCCAGCCGCCGGCCAGGGAGGCGCTGGCGGCGGCCCAGGGGATCAGCACCGCGAAGCCCCAGCAGAGGGCGAGCACCAGCTGGGGGAAGGCGAACCAACGCTTGGCCGAGGCGTACAGAAGCACCGGCGGCAGGGCCGCCACCGCCAGGACCAGCACCAGGTCGCGGCGCGGGTAGGGGAGGCTCAGCACCGTGGCCAGCGCCACCAGCAGGCAGAGCGAGAGCAGCGCCAGGGCCACCGGCACCCCCACCCGACCCGCGGCCAAGGGTCGGTCGCGGGTGCGTTCCACCAGCGGGTCGATGCGGCGGTCCCAGAGGTCGTTGGCGATGCAGCCGGCGGCGCTCACCGCCAGGCCCCCCACCAGCATCCGGCCCACCAGGACAGGACCCGGCGGCGCGCTGGGGTTGAGCCAGAGGGCCCAGCCGGCGGGGATGAGCAGGATCAGGCGGCCGCTGGGCTTGTGCCAGCGGATCAGACGCAGCAGATCGCCGATCGCACTCAGACCCATGCCGTCCGGTTTCGCGCTGGCACCCTAGGTCTAGGCGCCGCGGTGATGGCAAAGTGAGCCGCGCCGCAGCGAGCGGATCCGATGGCCCAGACCCCCGACCGGCGCCTTCCGAACGGGGCTGCTGACGGCGAACGGCGGGTGGCGGCCATTGACATCGGCACCAACTCGACCCACCTGCTGATCGCGGCCGTCGATCCGGCGTTGCACAGTTTCCGGGTGCTGCTGGCGGAGAAGGCCACCACCCGGCTGGGGGAGATGGATCCGGAAACCGGGGCGATCACCGCCGAAGCCCTCGAGCGCGGCTTCCAAACCCTGCACCGCTTCCGCGACCTGGCCGAGAGCCATGGGGTCGAGCAGATCGTGACCGGGGCCACCAGCGCCGCCCGCGAGGCGCCCAACGGCCGTGAGTTCCTGCTCACCCTGCAGGAGCGCCTCGGCCTGGAGGTCGACCTGATCAGCGGTCCGGAGGAGGCGCGCCTGATCTACCTCGGCGTGCTCTCCGCCATGCCCTTGGGGGAAGTGCCCCACACGATCCTCGACATCGGTGGCGGTTCCACCGAGCTGATCCTGGCGGATGGCCGCGACGGCCGGGCCTTCACCAGCACCCGCATCGGCGCGGTGCGCTTGCAACGGGAGTTCTGCCAGGAGGATCCCCTGCCGCTCGCCAGGCGCAGCTTCCTGGAGGCTTACATCCGCGGCGCCCTGGATCCAGCCGTCTCGGAGGTGCGTCGGGGCTTGAGAAGCGGCGAGCGGCCGCTGATGGTGGCCACCAGCGGCACCGCCCTGAGCCTGGCGGCCCTGGCGGCCGCGGAGGATCCCCGGCCGCCCCTGAAGCTGCACGGCTACCGGCTCCGCCGGGAGCGGCTCGACGCTCTGGTGACCCGCCTGCTGACGATGTCGTTGGAGCAGCGCCGCGCCCTGCCCGCCCTCAACGACCGCCGGGCCGAAATCATCGTGCCCGGGGCCCTGATCCTGCAGACGGCGATGGCCATGCTCCGGGCTGACGAGCTGGTGGTCTGCGACCGGGCGCTGCGGGAGGGACTGATCGTCGACTGGATGCTGCGCAACGACCTTCTGGGGGATCGCTTCGCCTTCCAGAGCACGATCCGCGAGCGGGCGGTGCTGCACCTGGCCCGCACCTACGGCGTGGATCCCGATCGGGCCAGCCGCGTTGCTGGCTATGCCCTCAGCCTGTACGACCAGAGCCGGGGCCTGCTCCATGGGGACGGTGGCGAGGGCCGGCGGCTGCTCTGGGCCGCCGCCCAGCTGCATGCCTGCGGCAAGTTCATCAACATCGGCGCCTACCACAAGCACACCTGGTACTTGATCCGCCATGGCGAACTGCTGGGCCATTCCCAGGTCGAGCACCTGATGGTGGCGGCGATTGCCCGTTACCACCGCCGCAGCCTGCCGAAGAAGCGGCATGAGTCGTGGCAGCTGATCGAAGGGCGTGACCAGCGGCGCCTCGTGCAGTCGATGGCCCTGTTGCTGCGGCTGGCCGCCGCCCTTGATCGCCGGCCGGCCGCCCTGATCGAGTCCCTGCGGGTGCATCCGGAGGGCCCGGCCAGCCGGCCCACCGGCCTGGCGATCGAGCTGGTGCCCACCGCCTCGGCGGCGGGTGAGCCACCGGTGGATCTGAGTCTGGAGCGCTGGAGCCTGGGCGGCTGCGCCGACCTCGTGCTGGAACTGACCGGGTTGACCCTCAGGGTGCCGGGGTTGGTGGCGGAGCCGATGGCGCCGCGAAGTCCTGCCAATCCACCTCGCTGATCGTGCCGAGGCGGCGGGGGGCGCCGCCGCCGACGATGGCTGTCACCAGATCGGGCCGTCCGGCCAGCACCCGCAGCCCCTTGCCGAGCCGGAAGCGCGCCTCCTTCTCCAGCAGGCCGCTGAACAGAACCTGGCCTTCGGCATCGCGCACCTCCACCCAGCTCGGCTCCTCGCTCTGCAACAGAAGGACGCCCGGACGGCCAGCCGCAGCGGCGTCTCCGCCCGCCGGCCGCCCGGCCCCGCCGCTGCGGGAGGCCGGCTGTGCCGGGGTCCATTGGGGGGGCCAGTGGCGGATGCCCTGTGCCACCACCATGCCGAGCAACAGGGTGAGGCCGGCGATGGCGGCCGCCAGGCCCCAGCTGGAGGTTGGCGACGGGCCGGGATCCTCGGGAGGCGGGGCCGTGCCCATGGGGGCGGCGGTCGGCGCCGGGGGCTCCATCAGTCGGCTGTGGCGCAGGCTGTCCACCTGCTCGCTGACATCGACCCCGAGGGCCTGGGCCACCCGTTTCGCCTGGGCGATGACGAACACCGGTTCGTGCAGGTGCAGGCGGTCGCCGTTTTCCAGGGCGATGAGCTGCTCCGGAGCCAGATGCAGACGATCGGCCAGTTCGGCCACGCCGATCCCTCGCCCCTCCCGGGCCCGGCGCAGGCGCTGGCCCAGATCCACGAGCTCGGGGATCCCCGGCGAAGCGGGGGGCACTCCGCTGCTGTCGGGGGCGTCAGGGGAAGAATCAGACACCGGCCCAGGGCGCAATCGTGCGCCGTCAGTATGGCGATGCTGGGGAGCTTCGTCGAGCTGGCTCACCCTTTCTGCGTCTTTAGTGGCCGGATTTTCGTTGTTTGCAGGTGATGAACACGAGCAGTCACCAGCTGGCTCTAGGGAGCTGGGGAAAGAATGGGCGATACTGGATTCGAACCAGTGACCCCTTCCGTGTGAAGGAAGTGCGCTACCGCTGTGCTAATCGCCCGCTGGCCTTCTCCTTTACGGAGGCGGCTGCGTTGAAACCAGCATAGAGCACCATTGGTCCCCCCCCGTGCTGCGTGGGGAGGGGCGATCGGTCAGCATGGGGCTTGCCATCCCCGTTTCCGGTGCCGCAGTCAGGCCCCGCCGCGTTCTCCCCAACCGCCGCCGCGGAGGCGGCAGAAGCCGCAGAGATCCCCCAGGCCAGCCCGCAGGAGATCCCGCAGACCGACGTGCTGATCGTTGGGGGAGGCGTCTGTGGCACCGCCCTGCTGTTCGTCCTGGCCCGCTACACCGACCTGGGCCGGCTGACCCTGGTGGAGCGCTATGGAGAGCTGGCGCAGGTCAATTCCAAGGCCACCAGCAACAGCCAGACGATCCACTGCGGCGACATCGAGACCAACTACACCCTGGAGAAGGCGCTGGCGGTGAAGCGCACCGCCGAGATGATCGGCCGCTATGCCGCGCTGCTGCCCCCCCAGGAGGCCGACCGCTGCGTCTTCCATACCCCGAAGATGGTGCTGGGGGTGGGGGAGCGGGAGTGCAGCTTTCTGAGGGAGCGTTTTGTGCGTTTTTCCCCCCATTTCCCGGCGATGCAGCTGCTCGATGCCGAGGCGATTGCTGAGTGGGAGCCCGCGGTGGCGCTGCGTGATGGCCAGCCCCGGCCAGAGGAGATCGTGGCCATCGGCATCCGAGATGCCGCCACGGCGGTGGATTACGAAGAGCTGGCCGCCTCCTTCGTGGCGCAGGCCCGAAGCGCCTTGGCGGGCAGCGAGCGCGGGCTGGATCTCCGCCTCGGAACCACAGTCACGGCGATCCGGCCGGAGGGCCCTGATCCCGAGGCGCCAACGGCCTTCCTGGTGGAGTTGGAGGGTCCCACCGGAGCGAGCCAGGTGCGTGCCCGCCAGGTGATCGTCAACGCCGGTGCCCACAGCCTGCTGATGGCCCAGCAGCTGGGCTTCGGCCTGCACTATTCCTGTCTGCCGGTGGCCGGTAGTTTCTACTTCACCCCCGCCTGCCTCAACGGCAAGGTCTATACCGTGCAGAACGATCGCCTGCCGTTCGCAGCCCTGCACGGGGATCCGGATGTGCGCGTGCCGGGCCAGACCCGCTTTGGCCCCACGGCCCTGTTGCTGCCCCGGCTCGAGCGCTACGTGGCAGCCTCCTTCTGGGAATTTCTGAAGGTGTTGCGGCTCGATGGCGCCGTGCTGGCGGTGTTGTGGCAGTTGTTTGGGGTGGCCGATATCCGCAATTACATCCTGCGCAACATTCTCTACGAGGTGCCCTGGCTGCGGCGGCGTCTGTTTCTGGCGGATGTGCGCAAGATCGTTCCCGGCCTGCGGTTGGAGGATCTGCGCTTCGCGGAAGGTTTCGGTGGCGTCCGCCCCCAGCTCATCGACAAGCGGGCCCGCCGCCTGATGCTCGGCGAGGTGAGCATCCCGGCTGTCCCCGGGCTTGTGTTCCACGTCACCCCTTCGCCGGGCGGCACCTGCTGTCTGGGAATCGCGGAGCAGGATGCCGCCGCCATCGCCGCTCGCCTCGGCTGCCGCTTCGACCACGGGCGGCTGCAGCAGGAGCTTCACGAGCTGCCTAAGGGCCACCGCCCAGCCGAAACGGCGCCACGATCAGGCTCAGCCCCAGGGGAATCAAGGCCAGGGCGAGGGCCCGCTGACGCGGCGGCCAGCGTCCGCTGAGCCAGCCGTCGTTGAGACGGTGGCCGTGGTGCCCCGATACGATTCCGGCGACCGCCCTCTCCGCCCCTCCTGCCGCGGATGGATCACCGCTCCCCTCTCGATCCCGAGCCGGGGCTGGCCGAGCGGTACGGCATCGGACCGCCGCTGACCCTGCTGCCGGTTGGGCGGGCCGAAGGGGCTGGGGATGGCGCGGGGGGCCTGGGCCCGGCGACACCCCCGCTGAACTGCCATCGTTTGGCGTTGGGGCCGGCCCTGCTCCTGCCTGGTGGCCAGGGCCTGTTCGACCTGCAGGGACGGCGCCTGGAGGCCACCTGCCTGCGGCGGGGTGCGGATCTGGAGCGCTTTCCCTTCCCCCAGCCGGAGTGGATCGATCGCTCGGAGCTGGCGGCGGCGGTGGCGGCGGCGGTGCCCGTGGCGACGCTGGTGTTTCTCCCTTATCTGGAGTTCGAGCATTTCGGCCATTGGCTCACCGAAACCGCCGCCTGGCTCGGCCCCCTGCTGGACCCCGGCCTCGACTGGCTCGCGGCCGCCGGCGACCAGGCGGAGCTGATGGTCTCCGCCCAGGCGGCCCCCGCCCTGGCTGAGTTGGAGCGGCTGCTCCCGGCGGCCCCGCGACGCTGGCGCAGCAGCAGCTCGCTGGAGGCGCCGTTGCGGGCCGAGCGGGTGCTGATGCCTGTGCCGTCGATGCGCAACGGCCACAGCATCCAGGCCGAACACCCGCGCCACCTGCGCTTGCTGTTGGAGCGGCGGCTCGGGCCCGCGGTGCGGCTGCCCCCGCCGATCGCCGGGGAGCCCGATGGCAGCCGCCTCTACCTCAGCCGCTCCCGCCTGGATCCCTCCTGCCGGAGGATTCTTGGGGAAGAGGCCCTGGAGCAGGAGCTGCGGCGGCGGGGCTGGCGGATCGCCTGGCCCGAAACCCAGCCCCTGGCCGAACAGCTCCAGCAGCTGGGCCAGGCTTCGGTGGTTGCCGGGCCCAGGGGCAGTGCCCTGCATCTGTTGTTGTATTTCGGCCGCTCGCTGGCCGGGCGTTCGGTCATCACCTTGTGCGCCGCAGAGGTGAGCCTCACCAGCACCTATCACCTGCAGGCGAGCCTGCAGGGTCTGCGCTGGTTGGCCTTGGGGTGTTTGCGCGCCGATCCCCATGGAGCCAAGTCCCGCAATGTGGAGCGCGACTTGCTGATGCTTGAGGAGGCCGCGCAGCTGGCCGATCGCCTCGACCGGCTGGCGGACGAGCTGGATCAGCCCTCGGCGCCGCCCCGGAACAGGTGGTGATGGCTGGCGGAGTACAGGCGGGAGCGGGCATCGCCCGGCGGCCGCAGGGCCGGACTGACGACGTACAGGGTGGTGCGGATCAGCTCGCGCTCCCGGCTGACTTGTGCCATCTCCGCCAGGGGTACCACCGTCAGCCATTGGTCGGGCCAGCTCACCCGATAGCCGATCGCCACGGGGGTATCGGCGGGGTAGTGGCGCAGCAGCTCCTCCTGCACCTCCTCCACGTGGCGGGCGCTCAGATACAGGCAGAGCGACGCCCGTAGCGCCGCCAGGTGGGCCAGCGATTCACGCTCGGGAGTGCCGGTGCGGCCGCCGGCGCGGCTGAGCACGATCGTCTGCACCAGGCCCGGGATCGTGAGCTCGGCCCCGAGGGCGGCCGCCGTGGCCTGATAGGCGCTCAGCCCGGGGATCACCTCCACCTCCAGCCCGGCGTCGGCCAGACGGCACACCTGCTCCTGCAGGGCGCCGTAGAGGCAGGGATCGCCGTCGTGGAGCCGAACCACCCGGCGGCCCGCCAGGGCCCTGTCGATCACCACCGCCATCACCTCCTCGAGGGTGAGGGTGCTGGTGCGCAGGCTTTCGCAGCCGCTGGGGGCGAGGGCGGCGATGCGGGGGTTGATCAGCGAGTCGGTCCACACCAGCACCTCCGCCTGCTCGATCGCCCGGGCGGCCCGCAGGGTCAACAGGTCGGGGGCGCCGGGGCCCGCCCCGACGATCTGTACGGGGAACGACGTCATGCGGCCACCCCGCTGGGGTCAGGGAGGGGGCGGCGGCGGGCGTAGAGCCACCAGAGGCCCAGGGCGCCCAGGGCGATCAGCAGAAGGCTCACCAGCTGCGCCATCCGCAGGCCCCCCTCACAGAACGGGGGGGAGGCAAACAGGCAGAGGGGATCGAGGCGCAGGGCTTCGATCCACACCCGGCCCGTGCTGTAGGCCATCAGGTACACACAGCTCAGGGCGCCGGCCGGCAGGCTCAGGCGGCCGCGGCTGGCTTGGTGGAAGAGCAGCAGCAGCAGGGCGCAGACCCCGAGATTCCAGAGGGATTCGTAGAGGAAGGTGGGGTGGAAGGTGTTCTGCTCGAGAAAGGGGGCCGGACGATTGGGGGGAGGAATGGTGAGCTTCCAGGGGAGATCAGTGGGCAGTCCGAAGGCTTCGGAGTTGAAGAAGTTGCCCCAGCGACCGATCGCCTGACCCAGCGCCACGGCCGGCACCAGCACATCAAGCAGCGGCCAGAAGGCCTGGCGCCGCCAACGACAGAACAGCACCAGGGCCAGGGAGCCGCCCAGCAGGGCGCCGTGGATGGCGATGCCGCCGCGCCAGATGGCGAACACATCCAGCCAGCGGCCGCGGTACTGCTGCCATTCGAGGGACACGTAGTAAAGGCGTGCACCGATAACGGCGCCGAGCACCAGGACCGGCAGCAGATCGGTGATCAGGGCGGGGTCGATGCCCCGACGCCGCCCGAGGCGGGTGGCCAGGCCGAGGCCCGTGAGCACGGCGGTGGCGATGAGCAGGCCGTACCAGCGCAGGGAGAAGGGCCCCAGCTGGAAGAGCAGGGGCCCCGGGGAGGTGAAGACGGCCAGGGAGGCCATAACAGGGGGAACGGCTGGCAGCTGGCTCAGACGCCCTCCGCGGCCTGCACCTTCTCCACCTGACGCTTCTTGAGCACCAGCATGATCTGGGCGAGGGCCGCGGCGGCGAAGAAGGCGAGCATCCCGTAGATGCGAACTGGATTCTGGAGCACCACTTCGGCATCGATCTGGCCGAAGCCCCCCACATTCGGATCGCTGGTGAGTGCGGTGCCGGCCTCGACGGCATCGCCAACCGCCACGGTGAGGGTGGGGCCTGCGGGGATTGTCTCCGTGGTGGTGGCGCCGTCGGCGGCCTGGATCTCCACCACCGAGCCGCCGTTCTCCCCGGCGCTGATGGCGCTGATGCGGCCAGCCACGGGTGTGGAGAAGACGTTGTTGTTGGTCTTGACGCCTTCGGGAGTCACCTGGCCGCGGCCCCGGTTGCCGCCCACGTGCAGCTGGTATTTGCCGAAGTGGATGTTGCTGTCCTGGGCGGGATCGGGAGAGAGGATCGGGAAGACGATCTCCTGGTGCTGGTCACCGGGAATGGGGCCCACCAGCAGGATGTTGGGCTGATCGTCGCTGTACTGGGTGTAATAAATGCCCTGGGTTTCCTCCTTGAGCTCCTCGCTCAGGCGCTCCGGCGGCGCCAGGCGGAAGCCCTCGGGGAGCATCACCACCGCCCCCACGTTCAGGCCGGTGGGGCTGCCATCGCCGGAGGGCTGCTGCACGGAGGTGTCGTAGGGAACCTCCACCACCGCCTTGAACACCGTGTCGGGGAAAACGGCCTGGGGAATTTCCACCCGGGTGGCTTTCTTGGCCAGGTGGCAATTGGCGCAGACGATCTTGCCCGTGGCTTCCCGCGGGCTGGCGTAGTTCTGCTGGGCCCAGAAGGGGTAGGCCCAGCTGGGGGTGGCTCCGCTCAGAAGCACGCCGAGGCAGACGCTGGCGGCGAGGACGGCGCGGAGGGGAAAGCCGGTGAGGGTGGAGAAAAGGCGACGCATGGTCGGGACGTGGGCGACGGGGGAGCGGGCGGCGGAGGCGGGAGCGGTGGACTGCGGGATCAGGCCCACCAGGCCTTCTCCCCCGTGCGGAAATCAGTTTCGGTCCAGGGGGTGAGGAACACGTTGTCGTTCTCGACCGACACGTGGGCCAGGGCCAGGGAGAGGGGGGCCGGACCGCGCACCACCTTGCCGGCGGCGTCGTACTGGCTGCCGTGGCAGGGGCACATGAACTTGTTGGCGGCGGCGTTCCAGGGCACCACACAGCCCAGGTGGGTGCAGATGGCGTTGATGCCATAGGTGCCGATGGACTCGGGGCCATCCACCAGCAGGTAGGTGGGATCGCCCTTGAGGCCCTGCACCAGCGCGTAGTCGCCCTCTTTGTGCTTAGCGAGCCAACCGCTGGCCGTTACGGCGTTGCCCAGCTCGTCCTTGGCGCTGGTGCCACCGCCGCTGCCGGCGGCTTTGGGGGGGATGAAGTAGTTCACAACGGGGTAGAGCGCACCGAGGGCCACGCCGGTGACGGAGCCGAAGGTGAGCAGGTTCATGAACTGGCGCCGACCCATTCCGGGCACATCACCGCTCGCGGAGCCTGCAGGGATCTGGGTCATGGAGAACTTCCGGGATTCCGGGCCGGGGTGCCGGGCCGACGTGGCGCCCATTATGAACCGTGCGGTTCCCATGCCGTGCCGGCCTCGCGCCTTGCCCGCTCCGGCTGCAACATGCTGTCGCGTTCCCCCGCCCCCGCCGCCCCGATCGTGTCGCCTTCCGGCCCTCCGCTTGAGCCCCCCTCCCCCGATCCGGCTCCCGGTGCCCCCCTCAGTGCCGAGGAGCTGCTGGCGGTCCTGCGGGGCCGCTGGCAGGCCAGTTACGACCTGCAGTTGATCGTGCGCCGCGGCCGGCTGTATCTGCAGGTGATGTGGGGTTACCTGGAGCAGCAGTCCTTCCCGATGACCGCCGAGGCCTACGGGGCTCACGTGGAGGATCTGGTGGCCACCCTCAACGGCCTGGGGGTCGCCGCCCAGGTGCGGCACTGGTTGCGCACCACCCGAGACCGTCCGCGCCTCGGCCGGGCCCTCTCGCTGCCCCTGGAGCTGCCGGAGGGACGCAGCAGTGAGTTTCTGCTCTAGGAACCCCGCTCCGCCGCCACCCCCGGCTCCCAGGCCGCCGGGCGCACGCCCTGGGCCACTGCCACCAACCCCACGCCCACCAGATACAGCAGGGTGATCGCGCCGGTGAGCAGCAGCATCGTCACCGGATCGGTGGAGGGGGTCAGCACCGCGCCGGCCAGGGCGCTGACCAGCACCACCCAGCGCCAGGCCCGCAGCATGGTGGGGGCGTCGAGCAGGCCGAGGGCCCCGAGCAGCAGTTGCAGCACGGGCAGCTGGAAGGCCAGGGCGGTGGCCACCATCAGCAGCAGCACGAAGTCGAGATAGCGCTCAATCGACCAGATCGGCTCCACCACATCGGCGCCGTAGCTCACCAGGAAGCGCAGGGCGGCCGGCACCAGGGCCCACCAGGCGAAGGCCAGGCCAGCGCCGAACAGCACGGTGGATCCAGCCACCGCCGGCGCCACCAGCCGCCGCTCCCGGCGGGTCAGGCCCGGCAGCACGAAGGCCAGACCCTCGAACAGCACCCAGGGCAGGGCCAGCACCAGGCCGGCGTAGCCGGCCACCTTGAGGGAAACGAACAGGAATTCGCCCGGCGCCAGCTGCAGGAAGCGGATGCCATGGGCGGGCTGCTCCAGCAGGCGCACCAGCGGCCGCACGAAGGCCAGGCAGGCGGCGGCGCCGATCACCACCGCCAGCAGGCTGCGCAGTACGCGCCGCCGCAGCTCCTCGAGGTGCTCGACGAAGGTCATCTCGACTTCGCCGGGAAACTCGCCGGGGCCTTCGCCGGGGAGACCGTCGTCCAGCTCGCCCGGAGGATCGCTGGTCAGGGTGTCGGGGTTGTTCATCGCGTGCCTTCCCCGCCGAGGTTAGGGGTGATCAGCAGGGCCAGGGCCCGTTCCGGTTCGGCCCAGAGCACCGTGCCGCCCCGGTGGCGCACCGTGCCCGGCCCGGCCCCGGGGATCCGCTGCAGCTCCTCGGCCGCCACCATCACCACCGGCACCCTCCGGTTGCCTCGCCCGCGGCTGAAGTGGGCGGCCAGATCGGCGGCCGCCTGCCAGTCGGCCTCGGCCGCCGGCGTCTCCGATCCCTTGAGCACCACGTGGCTGCCGGGCAGCTCCTGGGCGTGGAACCAGAGGTCGCCCCGCCGGGCCTGGCGGAGGCTGATCCATTCGTTCTGGCGGTGATTGCGGCCCACCTGCAGGCGCACCCCGGCGGCGGTGGAGAGCTCAAGGGGCTGGGGTGCCTCCGGGCGCCGTCCCCGGCGTGGCTGGTCCTGCGCGGGGGTGCATTCCTCCTCCAGGGCCGCCAGGGCGATGTCATCGTCCGCCTGCTCCAGGAAGGTGAGGCTGGCCTCCAGGCTCTCGATCCTCTGGCGGTGACCCTCCAACCGGGGGATGATCTGCTCGGCCGAGCGGCGCAGCTTGCGGGCGCGGCGATACAGCTTCTGGGCCCCATCGATGTCCTCCCGGCTGGGGGAGGGAAGGCACAGCAGGGCGTCGGCCTGCTGACGCAGGTCCTCTCCGCCGGGCACGGCCTCGAGCAGGGTCTGTTGTTTTTGTTCTTCCTGTCGCTCGCGGGCCAGGGCCTGGTGCAGCCGCCGCGCCAGGGTGTCCCGCCGCTGCCGTCGCTGCCGCTCCCCCAGCTGGTGGGCGTAATAGGTGGCGAGCGCGGTGTTGATCGGCAGGGCCGCCGCGGCCGGGTCGCTGGCGTTCGCTGACCCTGGGGCGGCTGATGCCGGGGTGTCGCCAGGGTCCCAGCAGCGCCAAGACCCATCCGGCCCCCAGCGCAGCACAAATCGCTCGGTTTCCACAGCCTCCAGCCAGTGGCGCCAGCGCCGGTGCAGGGCCTGCCATTGCGCCTCCCCGAGCTCCTGCACAGGCCGCTCGCTCCAGGCGGCCCCCTGGGACAGATCGGCCGAATCCACCGGCTCCAGCCCTTCGCACAGCTGGCGCGCCAGGGCCGGACCGACGCCCTGGTAAGCGGCTGGCAGGGCCTTGGCCAGGGGCAGCGGGAGCAGGCTCAGTCGCCGCTGCCAGATCTCCTGCGGCTCCTGGCGGCTCGGCTGGTCGCCCCGCAGGGGCGGGGGCGGGCTGTAGGCATCGCCGGTACCGATCGGCCTCAGCCGCGACTGGCTCTCGCGCACCTGGTGGGCCAGGGCGACCACGCGCCGATCCTCATCCAGCAGGAAGAGGTTGCTGTGGCGTCCCATGAGCTCCAGCACCAGGGTGCGGCGGGGGGGCTCACCGGGGCGGGGGGCAAACAGCAGCTCCACCACCCGTTCCCAGCCCTGTTGCCCCAGCCCCACCAGGGTGAGGCCGCGCAGGCCGTGCTGCAGCTGCCGCGCCAGGGTGCTGCCCTCCCCTTGGCGGGGCGGTGGCGGGATCGCCAGGAGCCGGGGCGCTTCGGCGCGCCAGCTGAGCTCCAGCCAGGGGTGCCCCTGGAGGCTGCGCAGGCCCAGCTGCACGGAGTGGGGGTCGCTCTGCTGGGCCTTCTCGAAGCGGCTGGGGAGCAGGGCCGGCCGCAGCTCCGCCAGCACCGCCCTCAGGGCGGTGGCGTCGAGGGCCTGCAGCGCCGGTCCCGTTGGTTCACGCCCCTGTTTTGCTGTCATGGCCGTGGCCGACCGCCGCTCCCCTGCGCCTGCCTCCCCATACTCTCGTGGCAGTCCCCCGTCGTGCCGTGCCGATGTCCGGTTCCTCTCCCTCCGGCAGGCTCCTGCTGATCACCGGACCCAGTGGGGTGGGCAAGGGCACGTTGGTGGCCCGCCTGCTGGAGCGCCATCCCGGCCTGTGGCTCTCGGTATCGGCCACCACCCGCGCGCCGCGGGCCGGTGAGGAGGAGGGTCGCCATTACTTCTTCCTCGACCGCGCCGCCTTCGAGCGGCAGGTGGCGGCCGGTGGCTTCCTGGAGTGGGCGGAGTTCGCCGGCAACCTTTACGGCACCCCGCGCGGCGCAGTGCAGCAGCGCCTCGATGGGGGGCAACCGGTGCTGCTGGAGATCGAGCTGGAGGGGGCCCGGCAGGTGCGGCGCAGCTTCCCTTCCGGGTTCCAGGTGTTGCTGCAGCCCCCCTCCTTCGAGGAGCTGGAGCGGCGCATCCGCGGCCGGGGCACCGACAGTGAGGAGGCGATCGCCCGGCGTCTGGCCCGGGCCCGCGAGGAGCTGGCGGCGGCGGACGAGTTCGATGCGGTGGTGGTCAACGACGATCTGGATCGTGCCCTGGCGGATCTGGAGCGCTGCTGTGGTCTGGCACCGGAGACGCACTGAGGGACGACACGAAAAAGGGGCCTTTCGGCCCCTTGAACGCTAATAAAACAAACCGACTCAGAGCGGATGGAACAGGAGATCGGGGAAGAAGCGGTTGAATTCGATCATGATTCCGGCCGTGATCGTGAACCAGATCGCCGAAAAAACGGGGGCGGTGGTGAGGAATTTTTTCATCTGTGCGGGATTGGATTGGGGACGCGTGAAAGAGGCTCAGCGGGGCGAAACGGTGATCTTGCTGTCGGCCTCGGTGAGTTTGCCCGTGGTGAGTTCCTTGAAGGCGGCCAGCGGCCAGCTGGCGGCAGCCAAGGTGCTCTTGAAGGCCAGGGGCACATCGATCTGAATCTCGTGCATCTGGGCGTCTTTGCGCTGGCGCACCGCCATCAGGTAGGTGCGGCCCGCCCAGCCGATCGTGCCGGCGATGTAGAGGAACGCCACACCGGGGATCATGAAGTCGCCGGCGTGGCTCCAGCGGCCATCCACCACCAGGTGGGGCAGGCCGTCGGCGCCACAGAGGGCCTGGCCGTAGAGCGCGAAGCGGGCCTTCGCCTGGTCGGTTTTGGCGGTGGCGGCTCGCGATTGGAAGCGAGCGTTCTCGGCGCAGGGGGTGAGGCCGCCGATCTCGGCATGGGCCACCGGGGCCAGGCCGAAGAGCAGGAAGGCGGAGAGGAGGACCGCCATCAGACGGCCGCTGAGGAGACGGCTCATGAATCGGCTCATGAATCGGCGCATGGAGGGGATGCCGGAGAGGGCCTGCCGGAGGAGCAGGATGTCACCAGCGGACAGTAGGGGAGCTGCCCCAGCCCCATGCCCACGGTTCTGGCGCTCGAAACAAGTTGTGACGAGTCGGCCGCGGCGATCGTGGCGGGCAGCGAGGTGCTCGCCAGCGCCATCGCTTCCCAGGTGGAGGAGCACGCCCGCTGGGGTGGGGTGGTGCCCGAGATCGCCTCCCGCCGCCACCTGGAGGCCTTGCCCCCCCTGATCGCCCAGGTGTTCGAGGAGAGCGGTCTGGGGCCCGGCGATCTCGATGCCGTGGCCGCCACGGTGGCTCCGGGCCTGGTGGGCGCCCTGCTGGTGGGCTCGGTCACCGGCCGCACCCTGGCGCGCCTGCATGGCCTGCCGTTCGTGGGGGTGCATCACCTTGAGGGGCACCTCTGCTCGGTGCAGCTGGGGGACCCCCTGCCGGAGGGCCCCACCCTCGTGCTGCTCGTGAGCGGCGGCCACACCGAGCTGGTGCGTGTTGATGGCCCGGGCCTCTACCGGCGGCTGGCCCGCAGCCACGACGACGCGGCCGGGGAGTGTTTCGACAAGGTGGCCCGCCTTCTGGGGCTCGGCTATCCCGGCGGACCGGCGATCCAGGCGGCGGCGGCCGGCGGAGACCCCCGTCGCTTCCCGCTCCCCCGCGGCCGGGTGTCCCTGCCCACGGGCGGCTTCCATCCGTACGACTTCAGCTTCAGTGGCCTCAAGACGGCCGTACTGCGGCAGGTGCGCGCCCTGGAGGCGGCCGGAGATCCCCTGCCCCTGGCCGATCTGGCGGCGAGCTTCGAGCAGGTGGTGGCCGAGGTGCTGGTGGAGCGCAGCTGTCGTTGCGCCCGCGATGAGGGGCTCGAAACCCTGGTGCTGGTGGGGGGAGTGGCGGCGAATGCCCGTCTGCGGGCCCTGCTGGCCGAGCGGGCCGGGGCGATGGGGCTGGCCTGGCGGGTGGCGCCGCTGGCCTGGTGCACCGACAACGCGGCGATGATCGCGCGGGCGGCGGTGCAACGGCTGGAGGCCGGCTGCCGAAGTCCGATCGACCTCGGGGTCGCCGCCCGGCTGCCCCTGGAGGAGGCTGATCGCCTATATGGCAGCTCCGG
Source organism: uncultured Synechococcaceae cyanobacterium (assembly GCA_903907855.1). Lineage (GTDB taxonomy): Bacteria > Cyanobacteriota > Cyanobacteriia > PCC-6307 > Cyanobiaceae > Cyanobium. The sequence continues at coordinate 22,921 of CAIVPT010000278.1, forward strand.
GAGTTTCTGATCCCGGTAAGATGATTGCCCTTTCTTCGGCCAATCCCTCCGGCCGACCGTCTCCATGGCTCCGGCTGCCTCCCCCAACCCGGCCGACAGCACCACCGCGAGGCTCGAGGGCAGCGGAGAGGCCGCGGAGGGACCGATTCCCGTGTCGCCCCAGGAGCTGAATGCCTGGCGGCGTGGTTTCACCCCCCAGGCCGAGATCTGGAATGGTCGCCTGGCAATGCTGGGGTTGTCTGTGGGGCTGGCCGTGCTGTTGATCGCCCGGCTGGCAGCCACCCACTCCTGATCAGATCCTGCCGCGCAGCTTCTGCGCCAGTTCAGCAGGCTTGAGGCTCTGGGCCATGGCGTCCTCGTCCATCACCAGACCCGACTGCACCAATTTGACCAATGCCTGGTTGCTGGTCTGCATACCGTCGAAGCCGCTGCGGCCCATGATGTCTTCGATTTCATCGAGATCGCCGCGCAGGATGTAATCGCGGCAGGCGTCAGTGTTGATGAAAAGATCGTGGTAGGCGCAGCGCTTGCCGTCGGTGCTTTTCACCAGGCCCTGCGAGATGACCGCGAGCAGAGATTCCGCCACGGACCGTCGCACCTGTTCCTGTTCTTCCGGCGGATACATACCAAGGATGCGCTCGACGGTGCGAACGGCGGAGTTGGTGTGCAGGGTGCCGAACACCAGGTGGCCTGTCTGGGAGGCTTCGATCGCCGTGGAAAGGGTGTCACGGTCGCGGATCTCGCCGATCAGAATTACATCGGGATCCTCTCGCAGGGCAGCGCGCAGGGCGGTTTTGAACAGTTTGGTGTGCTGGCGCAGCTCGCGCTGGCGCACCAGGCACTCGTGGCTTTCGTGCACAAATTCGATCGGATCCTCAATCGTGAGGATGTGCCGCTTCATGGTGCTGTTGATGTAGTCAATCACCGCGGCGAGGGTGGTGCTTTTGCCCGAGCCGGTGGGGCCGGTGACCAACAGCAGTCCCTTGGGGCGCTCCGCCAGTTCCTTGAGTACCTGGGGAAGGTTGAGATCCTCGATCGTGGCGATCTTCTGCGGGATCAGGCGCAGCACCATCGCCGGGCCGCGAAGGGATTCGAGCAGGTTGATGCGGACCCGCACGAATCCGAAGGCGTAACTGCCGTCGTATTCCTTATCGCGTAGGAAAGAGTCGATTTCGGCAGGACTGAGCATTTCGCGCAACCAGTCGCGGAACGTGACGCCATCGGTGATGGGCCAGCCGGTGCGCAGCATGTCGCCGCGATCGCGATAGCGGGGCTCCTCACCCACGCCTAGGTGTATGTCGGAATGATTGCGCTCGAAGGCAAGGCGCACGATCCCCTCGAGAGTCGACGGCATGCTGACCCCATCCCCGTTGGCGGATTGGGGCCTGTGGCGTACTGCGCGATGGAAGAGGTCGGCGGGCGGGGGCGGGGGCGGCGCCGGAGGAAAGGAGGAGGGATTCATCGCAAATGGCAATTCGGCCATGCCGCCCACGTAAGCTTTGCTCAGCCTAATCCTGACAGAAATTTGGCTGAATTGGTGGCAGCCGTCAGATCATGCCCTCAAGATCCGCCATCTCGGCCAGCCCGCCACCCCGTCAGGGGTCGTTAGCCAACCCACCGCTGGGAGTCCCGCAGCAATCTCCAGGGCTGTCCCGGGGTCTGATCCGCGGCTGACTCAGGCCAGGCCCGGGGCTCACCCAGAGGCCTCCGTAGGATCTGGTTGACCGCCTTCCCCCTTTGCCGGATCCCGTCCCCCCTCTGTCCAGTGAGCATGGCTCCGGCTCCGGTACCGCGGAGGAACGGCCACTCATCACCATCGTGCTCGGCACCCGCCCGGAGGCGATCAAGCTGGCGCCGGTGATCCGCGCCTTCCAGCAGCACCAGGAATTCCGCACCCGCGTGGTGCTCACCGGCCAGCATCGCGAGATGGTCAGCCAGGTGATGGAGCTCTTCGCACTGCAGGCCGACCTGGATCTGGCCCTGATGGCCCCGAACCAGACCCTCACCCACGTCACCTGCGCCGCTCTCCAGGGCCTGCAGGAGGAGTTCGGCCGGAACCGGCCCCGGCTGGTGCTTGTGCAGGGCGACACCACCACAGCCTTTGCCAGCGCCCTTGCGGCCTTCTATGAGCAGATCCCCGTTGGGCATGTGGAGGCGGGGCTGCGCACCAACAACCTCTTCGATCCCTTCCCTGAGGAGGCCAACCGCCGTCTGATCTCCCAGCTGGCGCTGTTGCACTTCGCCCCAACCGAGCGCTCGGCGGCCAATCTGCGGGCCTCCGGGGTGGTCGGCGAGACGGTTACCACCGGCAACACCGTGATCGATGCCCTGTTGCTCATGGCGGAGACGGCCCCTGAGCTGGTCATCGATGGCCTCGACTGGCAGCACCAGCGGGTGCTGCTCGCCACCGTGCACCGCCGTGAGAACTGGGGCGAGCGGCTGCAGGAGATCGGCCGCGGCTTCCTGGCGGTGCTGGACCGTTTCCCGGATACCGCCCTGCTGCTGCCGCTGCACCGCAACCCCACGGTGCGGGAGCCGCTCCAGGCCCTGCTGGGCGACCATCCGCGCGCCTTTCTCACCGAACCCCTCGACTACGACCGGCTGGTGGCGGCGATGCGGGGCTGCACCCTGCTGCTCACCGATTCCGGCGGCCTGCAGGAGGAGGCTCCGGCCCTGGGCAAGCCCGTGCTGGTGCTGCGCCGCACCACTGAACGGCCGGAGGCGGTGGATGCGGGCACGGCCCGGCTGATCGGCACCGACAGCGAAACGATCCTTGCTGAGACCGCCAACCTGCTGGAGCATGAAGGGGCGTACGAGGCCATGGCCCGCGCCCACAATCCCTTCGGCGATGGCTACGCCAGCGAGCGGATCCTGGCGACGGTGCGCCGGTTCTTGGCAACGTCCCCAGCCCCCTGAAGCCGCCGCCTCTCAGCGGCGCTTCTTCGCCCAGGGGGGCAGGTCGATGAACACCCGGGTGCCCGGCTCCAGGCCCCCCAGCACCTGGGTATCGCGGCCGCTGTTGGAGCCGAGCTCCACCGGCTGGAAGCGGGGCTGCCGATCCTTCCCCACCAGCAGCACGCCAGGCTTGCCCTCCTCGGTGACGATCGCCACCGTGGGCACCACCGTTTGCGGGTCCATGCGCCCGGTCTGGAAGTCCACGTCGGCCGTCATGCCGATGCGCAGTTCGGGGGGCGGATCGATCAGCTCGAGCTTCACCTCGAAGGAGGTGACGTTGTTCACCTTCACCGCCCGGGGCGCGATCTGGCGGATGCGGGCCGCGAAGCGCCGGTCCGGGAAGGCATCGACGCGCACCGAGGCGTCCATGCCAAGCCGCAGGCGGCCCAGGTCGCTCTCCGGCACCTTGGCCACCACCTGCAGGCCGCGGGCCAGCTCCACGATTGAGGAGCTGGTGGCGCCGGCGCTGGCCGAGGCGGCGGTGGTGGGGGTGACGAAGGCACCGGCATCGGCGAAGCGCTGACTGATCACGCCGGTGAATGGGGCCCGCACGATCAGTTCCCCCTTCTCGACGCCGCGCTGCTCAAGGCGCTCGCGGGTGGCCGCCAGGGCGGCCTGGTCCACCTGGTAGGTGCTGAGCACGGCGCTGTATTCATCGGCGCTGATCGCCCCGTTTTCGTAGAGCTGGCGGCGCCGCTGCCATTCGTTGCGGCTGCGCGTGAGGCGAGCCTCGGCCGCGTACACCTCGGCGCGGAGCTCCTCCAGCCGGTTGCTCAGGTCGCCGTCGTCCATGCGGGCCAGCGGCTGCCCCTCGGCCACGGCGTCCCCTTCATCCACAAACAGTTCCCGCACCTGCCCCTGGCGCCGCGGGCTGACGTTGACGCGCTCGATCGCGTCGAGTTCGCCGGTGGCGGTGACCACCCCCGGCAGGCTGTCGCGGCGGGCCACCACGGTGTAGGGGGTGAGGTCAGCGCGGGCAACGGTGGTCCGCTGGCGTTGCCAGAGGGCCCCGGCGATCAGCAGGGCCCCCGCCACCAGCACCGTGCTCCAGAGGCGGCGGGAGCGCCAGGGGGCTGACGGGGAGGGCGCTGGGGGGGCGGGGCGGAGGTCGCCGCCGCGGGCGGTGGACGCCACGGGCACCGTGGCGCCGTTGGCGGCCGGGGTGGCTGGGGCAACCGGACGGAGGGAACGTGGAGCTGAAATGGTCTGTTACATCGCTTCCCCAAGTCTCGCCCCTCGGGCCGCTTCCTGGGGCCTGGGCGGCGATCCGGGGGCCTGGGCGGCGATCCGGGGGCCGGGAGCACGGGCTCCTAGATTCCACCCCATGCTCAAAGCCGGAATCGTCGGCCTGCCCAACGTCGGCAAGTCGACCC
>CAIVPT010000279.1 GCA_903907855.1 uncultured Synechococcaceae cyanobacterium
CCTGAGAGTGGAGCGCAAGCGCCTGGTCCTGGACGCGAACATCCTGATTCGCTGAAGCCAACGTGGCCGAGGCGACCGCTTACGTGACTGATCTCGCCAGGAAGAGAGGTCTTGATTCAGAGGTCTGCGCTGAGGCTTTGCTCAGCCTGCTGTTGATCGTCCTCCAGCAGCACCCGGCCGCTGCCCTCCAGCGCGCAGAACACACAGCCCACTTCGCGGTGGCCGTAGCTGGCCTGCACACCGAGGAAGTCGGGGCGCCCTCTTGCGTAGGCAAACTGCATCGCGCTTGGCGGCATTGCAGCGGAAGCAGAGGGCCTGCAGGTTGCTGAGGTCGTCCGAGCCGCCCTGGTTCCTTGGCACGATGTGGTCCACCTCTAGGGCCTGTTGGTGCAGGGTTTGCCAAGCAACAGCCCACCTCCTCGCCGCGCTGCATTCGGAAAGCGTCAAGGCGTTGGCGGCACAGCTCCAGCAACTGGTCGCGCTCGGCGTCGCTCAGCTTCTCGCCGCCCACCAGGTCGTAGGCGCCCTGGTCGGTGGAGGAGGTTGCGCAGGCATGCAGGCATCCTGATGCTGCGGGTCCTTGAAGGCCCAGTAGGGGATCAGGGTGCCGGGGGGTGGCACTGATGGAGAGAGGAGTAACAACTCGGGGACCCATGGACGCAGAGCACCACGGGCCTCCGACCTGATGACATTAGGCACACGCCATGGCTAGGTTGATCCAATGAAGCCCTTCGCTTGGAGCCATGAGAAAAACGAACAACTCCTTGCTGCACGTGGTCTGTGCTTTGAAGCTGTCATCGTTGCCATTGAGACAGGGAATCTGCTCGATGTTCGAGAGCACCCAAATCCGCAGCGATACCCTGAGCAGCGAATCCTGATCGTGCGCCTGAATGGCTATGTCCACCTTGTCCCCTTTGTCGAGACAGATGAGCATTTCTTCCTGAAGACCATCATTCCCAGTCGCAAGGAAAATCGCCTGCAGAAACCGTCAACCCCTACCGAAACACCCTCATGATTAACTCGCCATCGCCTTCGTTTACCCCTGAAGAGCAAGAGTTGCTCTCCGACTTCAACGCAGGCGAGCTGCGCAGCGTGGCGACCCCAGAGCTTCTGGATGCACTTCGGCAGTCCGCCACGGCGATGGGTGTAAAGGATCAACGCATCAACATCCGACTTTCCAGTGCGGATCTGCAAGCTTTACGTGTCAAAGCCCTGCAGGAAGGCATTCCTTATCAGACGTTGATCAGTAGTGTTCTGCACAAATACGTCAGCGGTTCGCTGTTGGATCGTTCTGTTGCGTAGCCATCGCAGCTCGTCGCGCTCGGCATCGCTCAGCTTCTCGCCGCCCACAAGGTCGTTGGCGCCCTGCTCGTAGCGGGTGATGCCGTTACGAGTGAGCACCTTGCCCACCATCCGCTTGACGCGCTCTGTGTACTCAGCGATCTGGGTCACGTCTTCCCCCAGGATCCGCCGGGCAACGTCCTGCGCGGGGGCCGGGCTGCGGCGTCCCAGGAGCTTCATGAGCATCAGGGGTTGGTCAACGTGGCTCATGGGCATGCGTTTCGCGATGGTGTAGCGCAGGCGCTCGTAGGTGGGGGAGGGGGTTGGGGGCATGGGGGGATCCTGGGCCGGGATTCCTTGTGCGGGCCGGCTTGCTTGGGCCGGGTGTGACAGGGGGTGGCACTTGTGGGGGAGAGAAGCCCGCCGCGATGCCACGACCTCCACGTAGCACGCGCGCTAACATGGAGAGGTCATTTCGCCTTGCCTACTTCAGTCCTCGCGTTCGCGAGGAGATCGAATCGTGGCCTGTCGACCTGCTGGCCCGTTGTGACGAACTCCTGGACCTGCTGGAAGACCATGGCCCCCTGCTGCGCTCGCCACACTCCAAGGCCCTCGGCGAGGGCCTATTTGAACTCAGGCCCAAAAGCCGCAGCGGGATTGGCAGGGCGTTCTTCTGTTATTGCAGTGGCCGCATGATCATCGTGCTCCACGCCTTCATCAAGAAGACGCAGAAAACGCCCCAGCGCGATCTCACCATTGCCCGTAACCGAATCAAGGAGATCAGGAATCATGGCTGACATTGCCTACGAACCACTGATCCGCGACCGCGATAGCGAGCGGAGCCGCGCCGCAACGATCCCCGGCTATACGGAGGCCAGGCAGGAAGCCGCAGCGGAATTCCGCCTGCTGCGCGAGCTTCTTGATGCTCGCAAACGAGCTGGCCTGACCCAGGAGGACGTGGCGCTGCGTATGGGAACGACCCGCAGCGCCATCAGCCGGCTGGAGGGATCCCGCAAGCACCTTCCCGCGTTGTCAACCCTTCGCCGCTACGCCGATGTGCTCGGTTGCGATGTGGTGATCCACCTCGTTCCTCGTTAGAGGAGGGTGGTTGCCATTCCTTTTTGCCGCTCTCGGATGGCATCGAGGCGCTGGCGGCACAGGTGCAGCAGCTCGTCGCGCTCGGCGTCGCTCAGCTCCTCGCCGCCCACCCATCGGTAGGCGCCCTGGTCGTAGCGGGTGATGCCGTTGAAGGTGAACCCTGCCC
>CAIVPT010000280.1 GCA_903907855.1 uncultured Synechococcaceae cyanobacterium
AGTGAGCTCCAAAGCTGGGAGCCGAGGCTCCAAGTCACCAACAGGACTATTTCTTTTACGGACAAATCAAGAATTCTCGAAGTTAGATCATGGGGTTATTAGCGCCCTTACGACCTCACCAGATGGATGCAACTTGACATATATACAAACCATTCAACGACTCGAAACCTCTGCAAAGACAGCACATGTCTGCCCTCCACCCTGAAATTCAGGCAAAACCAAGCAACAGCCTGCTCTTGGAAGCAGCATTTTCAGCCTACGGAGCAACCCCCCCTTCAAGCGACTACATTGTCAACTCAGAGACCATCAATAACAAGCTAGGTCTTTCAGCAAGAATCTACCGTCGCAAAGAGTCTCACGAGTACATTCTAAGTTTTCGCGGCACAGAAGAACCCAATTCATGGGAAGGCTTAAAGGACTGGGGCAATAATCTCAATGACGGCTGGCCACAATTCGAAAAGTCGAGAGAGGCAATTGCCGGAGTGATAAGAGAGATTTTCCGGAAAGACCCTAATTCGCGTATTCACATTGTTGGGCATAGCCTTGGAGGAGCATTGGCGCAATTTGCAGCGTATGACGTGGGAAGAATCTATGGCAGAACCATGAACAACCGAATAACTCTAACGACGTGGAATGCACTGGGAGGACAGTGGGGACTCACGGCAAACGAAAGAAGGTATAATCCCACCTGGCTCAATGGCATCGACGGGACACACTTTTATCGACACGATGATATTGTCGCAAGATTAGGCGGCAATCATGTGGGCGGGAAGAAAATAATGCTTCTCGATCCAGAAATCAAAATGGAAGCGGCCCTCGCCGCTCACATGAAGCCGGAGCTCGAGCAAGCGCTGTTACATGGAGTCGCTATCGAAAAGGACCCGTTATATGCATTTGCAACCAGATATACAAGGGAATTTTTGGGCACTGCCCTGGCTGGAATCATCAATCTGGCCGACCCCGACATTGAGGGACTGGGCATGATTAACCTCACCAGAACCGTTTTGCATGCCACCCTTGGCCAAGGGGCTATAGTCGCAGCAGTAGAAGCAGGCGCATTTCTTTGGCAGTACTTTGTCCAAAGAATAGCCGACTTTACCCTGCGAGAGAAGGATGGTCTTAAAACAGCGATAGTAGAGATCGCCGAAGCCGCATCTGGAGACAAGAGACATTTTAAGTGGTTTGCCGAAAAGATCATAGAAACTGTCGAAAGAGAAGTAACGAGCACACTCGGTGGAGCTACCTCCCTGGACCGGGAGAGCATGGAGTGGATATCTGGGGTGCTCGAGGATGCCGCAGCCAAAACCACCCAACGAGATCCAGAGATCAGCAATCTATTGCGGAATGCCAGCAGAAGAATTCTAGACCGATTGCCAGGATTGCCGCTTGCACTCGGTAACTATTTTCTACTCTTTGGGCCGGGACTCTCTCTCGTTCAAATGGGCATGAAAACAATGCTGGCCAAACTTCAAGAGCAGTTTGCCAGGGCTGAAAGAGAGGATAAATGGGCACAGATAGAACGACTTAGCCCACTCGCACTCGATCTTGATGGAGACGGAGTTGAAACAGTTGGAACCGAGTATCAAGTTTACTTTGATCACAATGGCAATGGCTATGCCGAACTCACGGGCTGGATTGATTCTGATGACGGACTGCTGACATACGATAGAAATCAGAATGGCAGCATTGATAGTGGCAATGAACTATTTGGCAATCACTTTCAACTGAGCGTTGGCGGTTTTGGCCGCAATGGCTTCGTGGCGCTTGCCGATCTGGATAGCGATTCAAACCAACTCATTGACTCCAATGACACGGCCTGGGATCGACTGGGAATCTGGCAAGACATCAACTTCAGTGGCAAAGTAGATCCTGGAGAGCTCAACAGCTTAGCTCATTTTGGTGTTAAAAAGCTTTCACTTAGCTATACGTCTGGAGAGGGCATAGACTGGAATGGCAATGACCATCGCCAGGAGGCAGAGTACATCCGCGAAGACGGCAGCACATCGCAGCTGACCGATGTCTGGTTTATCACCAACTCTGGCCAGTCTCAAGATCTCAATGTCGTGCCTGTTGAACAGGATCTCTCCTTTGTGCCCGATCTGGCGGGTAGTGGCAACGTTCCTAGTTTGCACCAGGCCATCATTCGGGATAAGAGCGGTGAGCTGGGTCGCCTGATAAAAATTTGGTACGAAGTGCCACATACGCAGCATGCGACTCTAATCGAATCCTTGATCTATCACTGGGCCGGTGTAGCCCAGCAGGGGAGTGGCAATCCTCGCCTACTCAGCGACCAACGCATTCTGTCAGCACTGGAGGCCTTCACAGGCAGGCCCTACCGCAACGGCAACGAACCGATCAATGTGAACAGTGCGTTCATTTTAACCACTGAGTTTCAGCAGATTTGCCGCCATGTAACAGGGCTACTAAACAGTCATCGATACTTCTATGACATCCTATCAAAAGCGAGAATGAGCTGGGATGGCGAAAAAAACAAGATAACCTGGAATGTTGAGCCACTCCTGGAGCATCTGCGGGAGCAGTCGGATCGCAAGCTGACTGCCAGCAACCTCTATAATCTAAAATTGGCTATCCAGTCGCTCGGGGAGACAGGCACCGATCTTCTCGATGAGCTACGCAGTCAGATTGTAGCTTCACCAAGAGATGAAGACCTGAAGCTCCACTGGCTCGTGGACAATCAAATCGTGACCGGCTCTGATGAGTCGGAAGTACTCCAGCCTGGCATTTCGTTCCCCATAACTATCCATGGAGGCGGAGGCAATGATCACATCAAAACCCATCAGTCGGGAGATCTGATTGATGGCGGCGAAGGGGATGACATTCTTGATGGAAATCTAGGCAATGATATCTACCTCTTTGATCATTCATTCGGCAAAGACCGCATCCACGAGGCGGAAACGCATGGCCGGGGTTTCGACACGGCTATCTTCCTCGGTCATGCGAGCAGTGACGTGGAAGTTGTGACCCAACAGAAGGGAGATCTCATATTGCGTTTTCGAGATGGAAATGAGTTGACCGTGGCCCGCTATGCAGGCGACGCCTATCTCTTTCAGCGTATCGACCTCTTTCGCTTTGCCGACGGGGTGGAATGGACGCAACCAGACGTCCTCTCACGCATCGCCGTTGCCCAACCCTCCCCGACCGATGACATCCTGGCGGGCCAACGCAACACAGCCAACCGCATCGATGGCCTTGCGGGGAATGATCTGATCTGGGGAGGGGATAAGGAAGACCATCTCAGTGGCCATTTGGGTCATGACACCCTCTTCGGAGGGGATGGCGATGACTGGTTGCGTGGCGGAAGGGGTCGAGACCTGATCGTCGGCGGCGGTGGACGGGACCGCTACCTCTTCGCCAGAGGAGATGGAGAGGACACAATCCGTGCCAAAGGCGAAGGCAAGCCGGAGGATCGAGGCATGGTCATCTTCGACGCCAGCGTGCTTCCGACAAAAGTAACCGTTGCTCTCGATGGAGACAGGAGTACCCTCCTGCTGGCCAGCGGCTTACTCGGCGATAAGATTCGCGTCGAAGAGTTTTTCCTGGACGGCACCCCATATCACGCTCGCAACCCGATCGAATCCGTACTCTTCAGCGACGGGACGAGTTGGAACACCTGGGATATTTTGCAAAGAGCGATGCAGGGTACCGCCGAAAGGGACCGAATTGAAGGGAGTATTCACAATGATTCCATACACGGGTACGCAGGCAACGACTATCTAAGTGGCATGGCTGGCAATGACCAGATCTTCGGCAATGAGGGCGACGATACACTCGAAGGCAACACGGGAGACGACATCTTATATGGGGGATTGGGCACGAATCACTTTCGCTTTGGCCGTGGCCATGGGCAGGACGTGATTACGGCCGACTTAGCCGCCACACCCACCCAAAGAAGCGGCATCATTCAGTTTGATCAATCCATCCATCCTGATGAAATCAGCATGCAGCGGCGGGGAAGCCAGCTGCTGATCACGCTGGCCAACAGCAGGGACTCCCTAACCGTACAGGAGTTTTTCCGCGACAACAATCCAGCCAACCCCTGGAATCCGATCAGCGGCATTGAATTCTTCTCCACCAATCAAAAATTGGCGGTCCAGGACATCCTCCTGCGACTAGCGAATGGCCTCTTCGGCACGGAGGGGAATGACACGTTGACTGCCTCTGCATTGGGGAGCTCTGCCTTGGGGACCTCGCCAGCGGTTTCCTACCTGCATGGCTTCGGCGGCGCTGACAGCCTGGCGGGGAGTGATGGCGAAGACCTGCTCGACGGCGGCGACGGTGTCGACAGCGTCAGCTATGCCCTGGCCCCGCGTGGGGTGGTGGTGGACCTCTCCCTCCGCACCCCCCAAAACACCCAAGGCGCCGGATGGGACACCCTGGCCAGCATCGAAAACCTCGTGGGCTCACGCTTCGCCGATCACCTCAGTGGATCAGACGATGCCAATCGTCTCGACGGCGGTGATGGGGATGACATCCTGGTGGGCAGCGCCGGAGCGGATCGTCACAAGGGTGGGGCGGGAGCCGACCTCTTCCTCTACCGCAGCGCCTTGGAGGCGGGCCAGGGTGTCCGCGGGCGAGACCGGATTCTTGACTTCGGCAGCGAGGATCGCCTCGATCTCAGTCTGATCGATGCGAATCTCTCGCGCCCTGGTGATCAGGCCTTTGCCTGGATCGGCGATCGGGAGTTCAGCGCGCCGGGCCAGCTGCGCTACTCGGTGCTCAATGGGCAGGGGCTGCTCAAAGGCAATGTGATCGGATCCTCCAGTCCGGAATTCACCCTGGTGCTGGAGGGTGGCTTCCAGCTGGATCCCAGCATCCACCTGGTTCTCTGAGCCTCCTCCTCCGTTTATTCGCGGCCGCACCGGCAGCAGCCACCCTTCCATTTCGAGCACTTGCGGCGGAGACAGCCCTGCTTCTTCTGCCGCCGCAGGCTGGCGGCGCGGCCCCGGGCCCACCAGGTGGAGAGGCGCAAACGAAGGGGGAAGGACATCGCAGGAATAAAAGGAGATGGGCGACGGCTCAGGCGGCGGCCAGGGGGGCGTTCTCCACCAGCGCCGGGGCGAGACGGAGGCCCGGCTCACCGCTGGGCACCTCCAGGAGCTCGGCGGCTCGGATTCGGGAGATCAGCCGGGTGGTGGTGACGCGCGTGGTGCCGATCAACTCGGCGATCCGCTCGTGGGTGAGGCGGAAGGGCAGATCGCACCAGGAACCGCAGCGACGGCCCAGGCGACGCACCAACAGGGCCAACAGAGCGTGCAGGCGCTGCTCGGCACTGCTGAGGTGGCGGATGCGCAAGAGCTGCAGGGTCCACTCATTGACGGGGTCGAATCCATGTCCCTCGCGCGGCTCGGCCTGGCTGCGGAAGCTCAGGGGGGTCAGGGCCTCCACGCACACCCCCTCACTACAGAGGCGATCGGTGCGGAGCTGATCCCCCGCCTGCAGGAAGGCCAGGGTCATTCCCTCGGTCTCCTCGCAGGGGCAATAGACCCGGGCCACGCCCTCGATCACCTCCAGACAGGAGGGACCGGGATGGAGGGCGGGATCGAGCAGCACACTGCGGCCCGCCGGCAGTCGGACCGCAGCCAGGGAATCCTGAGAAGAAAGGCGCAGGCTCATCGAGACGACGGCGGCTTGTTGCGAATGACTCGCAACCTAAACAAGACCTCCGCCCTTTTGCAAGCGATTCTCAATAGCAACGGTCAGTTGCAAGCGCCCGCAGGGGCTGGCTCCGGCGCTGTGCCAGCAGCGCAGCTGGGGCACAGCGCCCGCACGGTGAGCACGCACTCCAGCAGGCGGAAGCCATGTCCCCCAGCGGCCGCCTCCCCGGCAGCCAGCACCGCCCCGTTCTCGAACTCCTCCGTGCGGCCGCAGCGCACGCACACCAGGTGGTGATGGTCACGGTGGGCGGCGCTGGCCAGTTCAAAGCGGCGGCCGCCCTCGGGCAACTCCAGCTCCTGCAGGAGGCCCATCGAACTCAAGAGCCGCAAGGTGCGATACACCGTGGCCAGGGAAACCCTGGCCTCGGCGTTGAGCAGCTGGCGGTGCACCTCCTCCGCGCTCAGATGGGTGCCGGCGCCGATCCGCTCAAACAGGCTGAGCACCCGTTCCCGCTGGGGGGTGAGCCGCTGGCCACGGTCGTGGAGGCTCGTGCGCAGCCCACCCGTTGCCGACCCGGCGGAGCAGGCGGAAGCGCCCTGGAGCGGCGCTCTGGCGGAGGGGTCAGGCACGGTTCGGCCGCTCAGAGCCCAGGTTAGACAGGGGGACCCGGGAGTGTCCCGGCAGCGGCAGGCCCCGGCCAGCGCCGCGCCAGGCGGCCATCGCCATCCGCCAGGACGGCGGCCAGCAGATCACCCAAGGTGACCAACAGCCGGTAACTCAGGGCCACCGCCAGCAGGGAGGCCACCGGAACCTGGGGGGCCAGCCGCAGCAGCAGCACCGTCTCGAACACCCCCAGCCCCCCCGGCGCGCCGGGGACCACCAGCCCGGCGGTCCAGGCCAGGCAGAAGCCCGCCAACCAGAGACGCCAGTCGCTGGTGAGCTGCAGGTCGAAGGCGGCCACGCAGGTGGCGAAGCCGGCAAAGCGCAGCAGCACGAAGGCCATCTCCGCCAGCAGGGGCGGCCAGGGCCAGCTGCTGACCGCCGTTCCCAGCCCCTCGCGCTCCAGCTCGCGCTCCAGGCCCAACGCCCTGGCCCGCTTGCGCTCCAGCCGTCGCAGCAGCGGGTTGAACCAACGGGGCCGCAGCAGGAGCAGGGGTACGAGCCCAAGCAGGGCCAGACCGTTCTGCCAGCCACCGAGGGCCATCAGGGCCAGGGCGCCGATGGCCGCCAGGAGCGGATCCATCAAGGTGGCCAGCAGGGCCGCCGGGGTGCTCAGCAGGCCGGGCAGGGGCGAGGCGGGGGGGCCGCTGCGCAGTACCTGCACCCGCGTGGCGAGATGCCAGAAGCCACCGGGCAGAAACTTCCGCAGGTTGGTGGTGAGGTACAGGCGCACCAGGGCTTCCCAACGGGGGCGCAGCCCGAGCCAACGCAGGACGCAGCCCCAGGCCAGACCGTTCACCACCAGGCTGAGCAGGCTCAGCCCCAGCCCCAGCAGCAGCCACAGCCACCCCTGCAGGTCGAGGCGGAGCTGGAGCAAGGCGCGGGCATGGCTGAACAGGGCCGCCAGCACAAAGCCAAGGCTCACCAGCGTGATCCAGAGCCGCAGCCCACCGGGCAGGGGCAGGGTGCGGGGGAAGCGCAGGCCGCGCAGCCAGGGGAGTGCGCCCGAGGGGCTCGGCCGCGAGATTGGGCTCGCGATTGGACTCGAGTTCGGGCTCGGAGCGACAGGCCGGCTCGGAGGTGCGAGAGGAGGAGCGGCGGAGAGTGGGGGAGCAGCGGGGCGCGACCAGCGCTGAGGGAGCCTGGCCATCGACTGACACCGGGTTGCCAGATGCTGGCGCAGGGTTGCCAGGCGCTGGCGCAGGCCCGCCAGAGGCCGCTGCGATCGCAACCGCCTCCAGTGGGAACGCCAGCGATCCAGGCCGCTGCTCATGGCTCAGCCCCATCCGCTTGCGCCACCCGATCCCTCACCTCCTGCAGAGACAGATTGTGCTCCCGCGCCAGGGCCGCCAGGTCGTCGTGTTCCGGCTTCCGCCGATCCCCCCCTCCTGGCACGGCCGCCCGTTTGACGCGCACCGGACCCAGCGGCGTGGCCACGGTCTCGAGGTGTCGCGGCAGGATCCAGCGCTCCTGGCGCCGCTCGCGCACCCCCAGGGTGGTGCTATGCCGCCACCACACCGCCCGCAGGCGCGGCGCCAGCTCCGGTGGCAGCAGGGCGGTGAGCAGGGTGCCGACACGGCCTTTCTTCATCGCGATCGGCTGGCTGAACACCTCCAGCGCCCCCTCCTGCCGCAGGGCCTCCGCCAGGAAGGCCAGATCCTCGGCGGTGGCGTCATCGATCTGGGCCTGCTGCTCCAGCAGGGGCTCGAGGATCTCGCCGCAATCGGCCGGCTCCAGCGGGGTGGCGAGAACCAACCGCAACAGGTTCGGCCGATCCAGGGTGCGGCTGCCCAAGCCAACCCCCACGGCATGGGGCACATGGGCCGGAGGCGATCCGAAGCGATCCGCCCAGCAGGCCGCCAGGGCCAGACCGGTGGGGGTGGTGAGCTCGCCGGGGGGAAAACCGCCGCACGCCCCCAGCGGCAGCGAACGGCGCCGGGCGATCTCCAGCACCGCCGGCGCCGGCAGGGGCAACCGGCCATGGGCGGTGGCGACGGAGCCATGGCCCGCCGGCGGCACCGCGCAGACCAACTGGCCAACGCCCAGATGCAGCAGGCCCGCGCAGACGCCGACGATGTCGACCAAGGCATCGAGGGCCCCCACTTCGTGGAAGTGCACCTGCTCCGGAGGGTGGCCGTGGACCGTCGCCTCCGCCTCCGCCAGCAGGGTGAACACCGAGAGCACCCGCTCGCGCAGGGCAGGGGCCAGGGGGGCGGCCACCAGCCGCTCCCGCAGGCCCCCCCAGGGGCGGTGGTGCGGCTCCTCCTCCAACGACTCCACCCGCAGCCGGCGGCCACGCAGCCCACCGCTCTGCCCCTCCTCGATCCGGATCCGGTAGCGCCCCTCCAATCCCAGGGCCGCCAGCGGTTCGTGCACCACCGCCTCCGGCACTCCCAGATCGAACAGGGCGGCCAGCAGCATGTCGCCGGCCAGACCGGTGGGGCAATCGAGCAGGACGAGGGTCATGCGGCTGCGGGGGAGCGCCGCCCCAGCCGCGGGGCGCTGACCAGCAGGGCCTCGGCGCGGGCCTCCAGCCCCTGGCGCTCCCCCCGCAGCCACTGCAGCACCTCGCGGCGGGCGCGCCTCTGCTCCCGCTGGGCCGTGGCCACATCGTGGCCGGAGAGACCCCACAGGCGCCCGAGCAGGGCCCGATCATCGGCACCGCCAAGGCTTTCGCCATAGAGCAGCTGCTCGGCCACCATGCCGGCCTGCAGCACCCGACTCCAGCGGCGCAGATCCTCCAGGGGCAGCCTGACCGAGGCGGGGGGTTCAAACTCCGTACTGCCGCCAACCTGGAGCCCCTCCCGCAAGCAGGCCAGGCTGCCCACCAGCACCCGGCGTACCGGCACGCCCTCCGCCTCGGCCACCAACGCATGGCCCGCCTCGTGCACGGCCACCCGCCGCAACCGGGCCGCACCACCCGGCAGGGTTTCCGCCAGCAGGTGGCCGCCGCGGCCCCCGAACCGGGCCGCATCCAGGGTGAGGGCCACCACGCCCACAGCGGCGGGTGCCGCCACCAGCCAGGGGGACAGGCCTGCGGCCGGCACGAGCAGGGCGGCAAGACTCACCGCGAACACCGCCACGCCGGCGCTGCGGGCCCCGATCCGACCGAGGGAATCGGCCATGGCGATCAGCGGGCTAGGCGACTGACGGCGGAGCCATGGCCGCGGGGGCGAGTGGCGCCCGCAGGGGCCCCGGTGGGCGCGGAACGGCGCGCCTTGCCGCCGCGGTTGCCGCGCTGGGCCACCGGACCGATCACCTCCAGCTTCTCGAGCACCAGCCGCTGCCCCTGGCGTCGCAGGTCGAGGGAGACGAAATGACGCAGATGCTCCAGCGACACCTCCCCGTGCAGCTGCAGCTTGAAGGGGGTGGGGCGGCTGCCATCGGCCCGGGGCTTCTGCCGCACCTTCACCACCAGATCACCGGTTTCCGGGCGGGTGAAGATCAGTTCGCCCCTCACCGAGAAGTAGTCGTCCCCCTCGGGCAGATCATCGGCACCGGAACCTGCCGGCGCATCCTCGGGATCCGACTGGGACAGGGTGCTGGGCTCCCAGACCCCCACCATCTGCAGATGCAGTTGCTCCTCCTCGCGGGAGCGGGGGTACACCACCCAGAGGTGGGGCAGGGCCAGATCGAGGTGGCGACGCATCAAGGTCAGCAGCCGGCCGAGCACCACCGCATCGATCTCGGCACCGTCCTCGGTGATCAGGCGGCCGCGCGTGGGCTGCTCCGGGTCGGCGGGCACATAGGTGCCGCGCACCACGCCGATGGCCCGGTACTGCGTCGGCTCGGTGACCGGGGAGATGGGATGGGCGCGCATGGAGAAAGGGGGTTATCCCCGGCGGGGCGGATCTGGCCCACGGCCATGGCGGCCAATGTAACCAGCACGGGCGATAGTCTCCGAACCGGGGTGCCCTCCGCCAGCGATGTCGTCGAGTCCGAACCGCAGCCGCGTCGGCTCCCGCTGGCTTCGGGGCCTGGCCGCAGCGGCGGCGATCGCCGTGGCGGTGGCCGGCGGCTGGAGCCTGGGGCGCCATCAGGCTCCGGGCCGGTCCGGGGAGGATCCGAAGCGGGCGGTGGTGGAGCGGGAGGTGAGCAGCCTGCGCCTGCGCCTCGATCGGCAGGAGGCCAGCGACAC
The DNA here is from genome assembly GCA_903907855.1 of uncultured Synechococcaceae cyanobacterium. Lineage (GTDB taxonomy): Bacteria > Cyanobacteriota > Cyanobacteriia > PCC-6307 > Cyanobiaceae > Cyanobium. The sequence continues at coordinate 10,415 of CAIVPT010000280.1, forward strand.
CGATCGCCAACGGCTGCTCGAGTTGCTCGTGGCCCTGGAGCGCAAGGCCGAGGCGATCCGCCTGCTGGAGCCGATGGCCGACCGGGAGCCCGATCGCTGGGCCCTGCGGCTGATGCTCGCCGAGCTCCGGCGCGACCAGGGCGACCAGGCCGGGGCCGAACGGGAGCTGCGCATGATCCTCAGCCGCCAGCGCGAGCAGGTGGAGGCTTTGCAGTTGATGACCCTGCTGCAGCTGGAGCAGGGCCGCGGGGCGGAGGCCGAGGCGGCGGTGAAGGCCGCCTTCGCCAGTGCCACGGCCCCCGTGCTCAAGCCGGAGGCGATGGGGGTGGGCCTGCTGCTGGCGGAACTTCAGTGGAAGCAAGGTCGCGGGGGCGACGCTGAAGCCACCTATCGGCGCCTGTCGGAAGCCTTCCCGCAGGACCAGCGGCCGCTACTGGGGCTGGCGCTCTACCGCCATGGCAAGGGCGACACGCGGGGAGCCCAGGAGGCCCTGGCCCAGGCACGCCAACGCAATCCCCGGGCCGATCAGGCCGATCCCCGCCTAGACCGGCTGGCCGCCAGCTGGGGGCTGGCCCCGCTCAGGGCCCCGGCAAGCGGGGAGAAGAAACCCCCGGTGCCCGCGGAGCCGGCGCCCCCTGCGCCTCAAAATCCCTGAGGGCGTCGTCGATGGCGGAGGACGGTGGGGTGGCCTCACTGAGGCTCTGGTTGCGCCGGATCACATTCATGATGTCCAGCGGGTTGCCGGATTCCAGCGGCGAACCGCCGCCACTGCCGCCGCGGGGATCGGCGTCGTACACCTGACGCTCCATCGGCGTGGTGCCCATGGTCTGTCCGTAGCCCTGCTGCTGCGCGCGGGCGGCGAGGGGGTGGAGCAGCGCCGGCAGGAGCAGGGAGGCCGCCAGGGGGAGGGAGCTGAGACGATGAAGCACCCGGCGGGGACGGGCGCGGCTGGGGAGGGCGTCCATGGCCGGGGACGGCAAGGCGGTGGGTCTGCATGGTAGGAGCCTTGGGCCGTTCGTTTGCCGCGGGCCGATGCGGATCGCCACCTGGAACGTCAACTCGGTGCGGAGCCGCCTGG
>CAIVPT010000281.1 GCA_903907855.1 uncultured Synechococcaceae cyanobacterium
GCCGGGTGCGGCCGTGAGGCCGGGTCGCCTCCCTCCCTCCCGCGCCAGCAGGGCCACCAGCCGTTGGGCGTGCAGATCCACACCCGCCATCTGGCCGGGGTTGCCGTCGCCATCGCGCAGGATCGGCACCGCGAAGCGGTCGCGCTGGGAGGGGGCCCGGCTGCCGATCAGCACGACCGTGTCGCGCAGCGCCGCCGCCGGCACCTGGTCCGCCAGCAGGGCGCGCAGGCTCCAGCTGGGGATGGTGGCCGGATCGTGGAAGGGCAGCAGCCGCTGCAGGCCAGCGTTGTCGAGGTCGCTGTAGCCGCCGGCGTGGGGATCGAGCGGCGCCAGAACGCGGGGATCGCGCTCCAGGTGTTGGCGCAGGGGGCCGGGGTTCTGGCCGCGGCTGTGCTCCAGCAGCCGCAGGGGCAGGGCCACCAGGGACGGATCCTGGCCGCGCACGTGCACCAGGTCGCGGCGCACCACCCCGTCGCGATCGAGCAGCAGGTCGTTGAAGGCCTGGCGCTCGGGCGGGGTGCCGGGGATGGCCCCCACCGCATCGATGACGCTGAACACCGAGATCAACGGGCCGGGGCGGGCCGCCAGTTCTCGCAGCTCCTGCCGCTGGGGCCCCACCCCCAGGTCGCGGTAGAGGTCGAGCCCGATGGCGCGCACGCCGGCCGCCTCCAGCCGCTGGATGGCCGCCACCAGGTAGCGGTCGTCCACGGGGGCGCCGAAGCGGCGCAGGTCGTCCTCCCCGATCGCGATCACCCGCACGGGCAGCTCGGCGGCCGAGGGGAGGGGCCGCCAGCGCAGGGCCCCGTCGTGCAGGGCCAGGTTGAGGGCCTCCGCCAGCCGCGCCTGCTGCAGCACCAGCAGGGCCAGAACCGCCAGGCCGTAGGAGAGGAGGCGGATCAGAACCGATAGCTCACCTTGCTGGTGAAGCCGTTGTCGAGCAGCCAGTTGGGCACGGCCCGCACCAGGCCGTCGCCGAACTGGGAGGCCCAGCCCAGCTCCAGCTGCCAGTGGGCACCACTGCGCCAGCGCAGCAGCAGCCCGCCGGCGCCGACGCTGGCTGTTTCGATGCCGTAGGGCAGGGTGGTGTGCACCCAGCCGGCGCCGAGGTACGGCACCAGCTGGAGCTCATTCCCGCCTTGGCGCCAGAAGGCCCAGCTCAGCTCGCCGCTGCCCAGCAGGCCGCTGTCGCCGCTGATCACTTGGCCGGGCAGGCCCCGCAGGCCGTTGTCGCTGCCGAGGCTGAAGCCCATCGGATTGGTGAGCGGCGCCAGGGCCCCCTGGCCCGCGCCCCGCAGTTGCAGCAGCCAGGTGGGCGCCAGGGGCCAGAGCAGGGAGAGCTCGCCGCCCAGGGCCCGGGCCTGGCCCACATCGATGCCGTAGAAGGAGAGCTCCTGCAGGGCGTCGTCGCCGCTCATGGCGGCGATCCCCTGCAACCCGTAGACGCTGGCCGACAGAGCGGCCCCCCCCAGCGAGCCCTCCCAGGCCAGGCCGGCCTGCAGGAAGCCGGTGCTCAGGGCCCCGTCTTCAGCTCCGCCGAGGATGGCGGGGAAGCGGTCGCCCTCCAGCCAGGAGCGGTTGCGGTTGGCGCTCAGCCCGGCGAAGGCGGAGAGCCGCTGCC
>CAIVPT010000282.1 GCA_903907855.1 uncultured Synechococcaceae cyanobacterium
GACCTGCGGCGCTTCCCGGTGCCCCAGATGCCCCAGCTCCTGTTCCCCAACACCAGCCGGGCCGTCGACGCCCTCGGCCTCTGCGGTGTGGCCCTGCGCTCCCGGCGCTACGACCCGGCCGACTGGGAGGGCCGCACGGCCGATGGCGTCAGCCTCACCTACGCGAACCCCTTCAACCTGGCCAACCATGGCGAGCTGCGCCAGCTCGACAGCCAGCCCCTGCTCGGCAACGGCGTCTCCCTCGTGGTGCGCCGCGACCAGTGCGACCAGCCGGCGATCCACGCCCTGCGCGCTGAGGTGCTGCGCCGTCTGCAGGCCTTGCAGCACCGCTTGCCCACCCTCCAGCGGCTGGCGTAAGGGGTGGCGCGGTGGCCGCAACCGGTGGGTTGGCCTGCGTACATTGGAACGCCCCGGTTCTCCGGCCTCCGCTCCGGTCGATGTCGCTGCCGCTGACGCCCTCGCCCGCCGCCGCGCCCGCGCGCAGCATCGCTCCCGTGCAGAGCGTGCCGAAGCGGTATCTCGATCGGCCCTCCCCCTGGAACCCCACGGTGGCCCTGTTTTTTGGGGGTTTCTTTCTGGCGGCCCTGACCATTTACGGCTGGTTTGTTGCCGGCTGGCCCCTGCCGGTGCTTCTGGCCCTCGGTTTCCTTTCCCTCCACCTGGAGGGCACCGTGATTCACGATGCCTGCCACAACGCTGCCCATCCCAACCGCGTCTGCAATGCGGTGATGGGCCATGGGGCGGCCCTGCTGCTGGGTTTCAGCTTCCCCGTGTTCACCCGCGTGCACCTGCAGCACCACGCCCATGTGAACGATCCGCGCCACGATCCCGACCACATCGTCAGCACCTTCGGGCCGCTGTGGTTGATCGCTCCGCGTTTTTTCTATCACGAGGTTTTCTTCTTTCGCCGGCGCCTCTGGCGGCGCTGGGAGCTGCTGGAGTGGGGCATTGCCCGCGGCATCTTTGTGGCCATCGTGCTGGTCGCCGCGCAGACGGGCAACCTTCCCTTCATCTTCAATTGTTGGTTTGCGCCGGCGCTGATGGTGGGGGTCACCCTGGGCTTGTTTTTTGATTACCTGCCCCACCGACCCTTCCAGTCACGCAACCGCTGGCATAACGCCCGCGTGTATCCCGGTCGGCTGATGAATTGGCTGATCATGGGCCAGAACTATCATCTGGTGCACCACCTCTGGCCTTCGATTCCCTGGTTCCATTACCAGGATGCCTATCACTCCTCCCGCCACGTCCTCGACGCCAAGGGATCACCGCAGCGGCTCGGCATGTTTGAAAGCCGCCATGATCTGCTGAACTTCCTCTACGACATTTTTCTCGGTGTGCGCAGCCACAAGCGGCGGCGCAGTCGCCTGCGACCTCTGGCGGCGCTGATGCCCAGCCGCCACGCCCGTCGCCGCGTGCTCGAACTGCTCCACCGCACCGCCGTCTCGCCGATCCGCTGAGGGTGAAGCGTTGGCCGGGGCCCGGCTGCCTCAGTCGCCGAGGATCTGGGGCACGCGGAAGAAGTCGCCCTCCCGCTGGGGCGCCAGGCCCAGGAGCTCCTCCCGCACCGGGGTGGGCGCCACGGCGTCCTCGCGGCAGACATTGACCACCTCCACCGCCCGGGTGGTGGGGGGCACCCCTTCGGTATCCACCTGCTCGAGATGGGCCACGTACTCCAGGATCCGCTCCAGCTGGCCGGTGTAGGTGGCGATCTTTGCCTCCGGCAGCTCCAGCCGCGCCAGCTGGGCCACCTTGCGCACATCGTCGGCGCTGATCCGGCTCATTCCATTCGCGGCGGTTGCCCGCAACAGTAGGTGGCGCCGGCTCAGTCCTGGAGAAAGCGCTGCAGGTCGGTCGCCAGCGCCGTGGCCGCCAGGTCGAGGAAGCGTTCGCCGTGGTGGGCCTCGGCCAGGGACGGATCGGAGCCCATCCGGCCATCCGGGTGGCGGGCGCGGAAATCCTCCGGTCCATGGATCGGGCCCGCCGGGGCCGGCTCGGGCAGCGGCCGCCGCTTGCTCTCCAGGCTCGGTTCGAGGTGGAGGGTGAGGGCGATCTCACTGGGGGTGGCGTGGTGCCCCTCCCGGTCGCCGTAGAGGCTGCGCGCCTCCTGCAGCACCGGCCCGGCCATGAACCAGTTGGCCAGCTGACAGCGCAGCCGCGGCGCCACCGGCAGCCCCC
>CAIVPT010000283.1 GCA_903907855.1 uncultured Synechococcaceae cyanobacterium
GATCCTATCAAGTCGGCTTCACCCCGATCCCCGCCGGTGGAGACCTAGCGTCGGCCCAGCGCCCCCAGCCCACCCGCCTTGGCCGCTCCGCGTTCCACCGCTGCCCCGTCAGCGCCTCTCTCGATCCAATGCCTTCGCGATGCCGAAGCCGCGCACCGGCGCCTGACGGCCATCGCCGAGCGCACCGGCGGCGGCCGATTGGCGAAGGAGGAGGCGGCCGTAGCGGAGATCCTTGAGGCGGTGCGCTGCGGTGGCGACACGGCCCTGCTTGAGCTGAGCGAGCGCTTCGACGGACTGCGTCCCGATCCGCTGCGGATCCCCGAGGAGCGGCTGGAGGAAGCGTGGCGCACCACCTCTCCCGAGCTGCAACGGGCCCTGGATCTGGCCCACGAGCGGGTGCTGGCCTTCCACCAGGCCCAGCGCCCCACAGATCTGGCCATCGACGGCCCCCACGGCGAACGGCTGGGCCGCCGCTGGCGCCCGGTGGAACGGGCCGGCCTGTACGTGCCCGGAGGGCGCGCCGCCTACCCGAGCACCGTGCTGATGAACGCCATTCCGGCGACCGTGGCCGGCGTGGGACGGCTGGTGATGGTGACCCCGCCGGGGCCCGGGGGCGAGCCTGCGCCGATCGTGTTGGCCGCCGCCCACCGGGCGGGGGTGCGGGAGGTGTACCGCGTCGGGGGCGCCCAGGCGATCGCCGCCCTCGCCTGGGGCACCGAGACGATTCCGAAGGTGGACGTGATCAGCGGCCCAGGCAATCTCTGGGTCACCCTGGCCAAGAAGGCCGTCTACGGGCGGGTGGGCATCGACTCCCTGGCCGGGCCCAGCGAGGTGCTGGTGATCGCCGACGCCACCGCCCGCCCCGAGCAGGTGGCGGCCGACCTGATGGCCCAGGCCGAACACGATCCCCTCGCCGCCGCGATCCTGATCACCACCAGCGAGTCGCTGGCCGTGGCGGTGCCGGCAGCCATCGAAGCCCAGTTGCAGAACCATCCCCGGGCCGCGATCACCCGCGCCGCGCTCAACGATTGGGGGCTGATCGTGGTGGCCGAGGACCTGGCGCAGGCGGCCTCCCTGAGCGACACCTTCGCCCCGGAGCACCTGGAGCTGCTGGTGGAAGATCCGGAGAGGTTGGCCGACGGCATCCAGCACGCCGGGGCGATCTTCCTGGGGCCCTGGACCCCGGAGGCCGTGGGCGACTACCTGGCGGGCCCCAACCACACCCTGCCCACCTCCGGCACGGCACGCTTCGCCGGAGCCCTCAGCGTGGAAACCTTCCTGCGCCACACCAGCCTGATCCACTTCAACCGCGCCGCCCTCGACGCCACGGCTGCAGCGGTGATCACCCTGGCCGAAAGCGAAGGCCTGCACAGCCATGCCGAATCGGTGCGGCGGCGGCTGGAGGGGCCCGGCGGCTGAGGGCTTTCCCTCAGGCCCGCACCAGGTCGCGCACGCGGGGCTGATCGTCGACGATCTCGCCCACCAGCACCTGATCGGTGAGATTCACGAACAGGCCGTTCTCGAGAACCCCCGGCAGGTTGTTGATCTCCTTCTCCAACCCCACCGGATCGGCGATGCCGCCGGCAAACTTCACATCGAGCACCAGGTTGCCCTGGTCGGTGACCACGGGCCCGGCCTTGCGCACGGCCATGCGCAGCTCGGCGCTGCCCCCCAGGGCCGCCAGATCAGCCTGCACCTGGCGCCAGGCTCCCGGCAGCACCTCCACCGGCAGCAGGAAGCCCAGATTGAGTCGCTCCACCAGCTTGCTGGCATCCACCACCACCACGAAACGATCCGCCCGGTGGGCCACCAGCTTCTCCTGCACGTGGCAGGCGCCACCGCCCTTGATCAGCTGGAAAGCGGGGTCCACCTCATCGGCGCCATCGATGGCCAGATCGATCCGCTCGACGGCATTGAGGCTGGTGAGGGGGATGCCGAGCTCGGCGGCCAGCACTTCCCCCTGGAAGGAGGTGGTCACACCGGTGATGTCGCGCAGGGTGCCCTGGCGCAACCGCTCCCCCAGCCCCCGGATCATCAGGGCGGCTGTGGAACCGGAGCCCAGCCCCAGCACCATGCCGTCGCGAATCTGGTCAACGGCGGCCTCGGCCACCGCCTGCTTCATCCGATCCTGCAGATCCGCCATCGCATCCAGGCAAGAGGGCGCGACCGTAGCAAGGCCCACGCCCCAGCTCAGCCGGCCTGGGGCAGGGCGGCAGGACGGATCGAGAGCTCGAGCTCCTTCTGACCACGCACCACCGTGAGGGGCAGGGGCTGGCCCACCGGCGCCTTCTCCACCTGCTGAAGCAGGGCCGCTGGGGTGGTGACCGACTGCTCGGCGATGCGCACCACCAGATCACCGCGGCGCAGGCCCGCCTTCTCGGCGGGGCTCTCAGGAATCACCCGCTGCACCAGGGCACCGTCCCGCTCGGGAAGCTGCAGCAGGGCATCGGGATCGCGGTTGTTGTCGCGGGCGACCCGGGCGGTGAGTGGCACCAGCTGGAGGCCCAGGTAGGGATGCACCACCTGGCCACCATCGGCGAGCTGGGCCGCCACCCGCTTGGCCAGATTGACGGGGATCGCAAACCCCAGCCCGGCGCCGGGCCCGGAGCGCACCAAGGTGTTGATGCCGATCACCTCCCCGTCCGCGTTGATCAGCGGCCCGCCGGAGTTGCCGGGGTTGATGGCGGCGTCGGTCTGGATCAGGTCGAGGCGCTTATCAGCGAAGCCCAGGCTGTTGATGTCGCGGTGCAGGCCGCTGACGATCCCCAGGGTGACGGTGCGCTGCAGGCCGTAGGGGCTGCCCAGGGCGATCGCCCAGTCGCCCACCTCCAGGGCCTCGGAATCCCCCAGGGGAGCCGCCGGGACGCCGGGGCGGCCGGCGATGCGCACCACCGCCAGATCGGTGACCGGATCGGCCCCCACCACCGTCCCATCGAGCTGGCGGCCATCGGCCAGGGTGACGAACACGGAATCGACGGATTCGACGACATGGGCGTTGGTGAGGACCAGGCCGCCCGGGGCGTCGATCACCACCCCCGACCCCTGGCCCCGCTCCCGCAGCGATCCGGAGGGATCGCCGAAGAGGTCCCGCAGCAGCGGGTCCAGCATGGTGGGGTCGAAGGCGGTGCGGGTGGCGGTGCGCTCAGTGTCGAGGCGAACCACCGCCGGGGCGACGCGACGCACGGCCTCAGCGACAAAGCTGTGGCGCTGGCCTGCCGGGCGTTCGCCCGGGCCCGAGGCCGCCACAACGGCAGCCGGCTCCACCAGGGCGGGGGCTGGGTCCGCCAGGGCCGGGGCCGGGTCCGCCAGGGCGGGGGCCGGTAGGCCAGTGAGTGCCCAAACGGCCAGAACAAGCAGGGGCAGGAGCGAGGCCCGGAGGCGGCTCAGGCAACGCAGCGCAGCTCGATTCACGGCGGCAGGGGACGGCGGAGGGGAGCGGTCAGGGGGGCGTGGCGGGCGCGGAGCGGCCCGGTGCTTGCGAAACGCTAGGGGGGCTCCGGTGGATTCCAGCGCAGCAGGCGGTGGCGGATTTCCCCCGCCGCCCCGAGCTCCAGCAGGAGCCCGCCGGGATCCTCGGCACGATCTAGGGGACAGGGCTGAATCGGACCGAACGGGCACAGGGTGGACGGACAGCCCAGGAGAGGCCGGCCCGGCGGCCCCGGCAGCCATCCCTGCCAGTACTGGTGCACATGCCCGAACACCAGGCCGCGGACCCAGGGTCGCCCGGCCAGCAGAGCCAGCAGGGCGGGCCCCTCCTCAAGGGCGATGGTGTCGAGGAAGGGGTCACCGATCGGGGCGGGGGGGTGGTGCACGGCGAGCAGCAGGCAGGCGCCATCGCGCTCCGCCGCGGCCAGCTCCCGCTCCAGCCAGGCCAACTGCCGGGGGCCGAGCCGACCGTCCAGGCGGCCGGGACAGTGGCTATCGAGCAGCAGCAGCCGCCACTCCCCGGCGCCGGCCTGCGCCCCAGAGAGAGTCAGCCGCGCCGGCGCCAGGGCCGCATGGCGCCCGAGGGCGGCCCGCAACCGCAGCGGCTGGTCGTGGTTGCCGGGCAGCAGGGCCACCGGGGGCAGCGGCGGGCAGGACGCCGACAGGCCCGGATCGGCAAGCAGCTCCCGCAGCCGCACATAGCCACCCCAGGTCTCGTCCTGGCAGAGATCCCCCGTGAGCAGAAGCTGCTCCGGCAGCAGATCCTCCCGGGCCAGCTGGGTGAGGGCGACGTGGAGGGCGTGGCGCAGCCGGAGCAGGGGCTGGCGACCACGGCAGAACCCCGCCGGATCGGCCACCAGATGGGGGTCGCTGAGCTGGAGGAGGCGCATCCCTGGCCCATCCGCCCCGGGGGCCTCCCATCTTCGGAGAGTCGGCTTAAGTTTGCGGTTCGCGCCGCGCTCCCCATGCCCGCCATCCCCCCTGGCACCCGCCAGCGTTGCAGCCTCTGCCAGGTGGAGATCCAGGGCATGGTGGGAGGCAACGACCTGGTGCACTTCTCGATGGGCGCCCCCGGCAGCCGGGCCAAGCTCTGGGCCCGGGTGTGCCAGTTCCTGCGCTCGCCGGAGCAGTGCCGCCAGTGCCTGAACCAGGACCCGCAACTGCGCGGCACCGTGAGTGCCAACGACTATTACGCCGAAGCGCCGGTGCTTGACCTCGGCGGCCTGGGGGCAGCGGGGGGGAGCAGCGGCGCTGGGGGCACGGACAGCGATCCCCTAGGGTGAGGGCAAGCCCCCCGGGCCAGACCCTGTCCTGCCGCGCTGCCCCGGAACGGGCTCGCCAGGGATCGGGATCGATGGACGCCACCGCGGCCCGGGAGCTCCCGCCCCCGGATCCCCCTTGGCCCACCCCCTCACCGCTGATCTCGAACGCCTGGCCCGTGCCACGGCGGCCATCACCGGATTGGATGTGCGGAGTGTTGAGGTGCTCACCCACCGCATCCCGATGACGGTACGGGTGCTGGTGCAACGCGCCGATGGCACCGATGTGAGCCTCGACGAATGCGCCGCCCTGAGCGGGCCGCTGGGGGAGGAGCTGGAGACAGCGGCCCTGCTGGACGCCCCCTACGTACTGGAGGTCAGCAGCCCCGGCATCGGCGACGACCTGGGCAGCGACCGCGACTTCGAGAGCTTCCGCGGCTTTCCGGTGGAGGTGCTGCGCAGGGAGAGCGAAGGCGAGCCGAGCCGCCAGGAAGGTCTTCTTCTGGGCCGGGACGAGCAGGCCGTGCTGCTCAACCTGCGCGGCCGCACCGTGCGCATCCCTCGCGAGGCGGTGCTGCAGGTGCGTCTCACCACCCCCAGCGGCGATCCCTGAATCGCGGTGGCGAGCCCCCGGGAGGCCCCCTCTCCCACCACAACCGAATCCCCACAACCGAATCCCCCATGGCGCTTGTCCTGCTGCCCGGCCTGAACAACCTGATCGACGACATCAGCGAGGAAAAGAAGCTCGCTCCCCAGGTGGTGGAGGCCGCCCTGCGGGAGGCCCTGCTGAAGGGCTACGAGCGCTATCGCCGCACCCTCTACCTCGGGATCAGCGAAGACCCCTTCGACGAGGAGTACTTCAGCAACTTCGACGTGGCCCTGGATCTGGAGGAGGAGGGCTATCGCGTTCTGGCCAGCAAGATCATCGTGGAGGAGGTGGAGAGCGAAGACCACCAGATCGCGATCGATGAGGTGCGGCAGGTCGCCGAAGACGCCCAGATCGGCGACACGGTGGTGCTGGATGTCACCCCCGAGAAAGACGATTTCGGCCGCATGGCCGCCGCCACCACCAAGCAGGTGCTGGCCCAGAAGCTGCGCGACCAGCAGCGGCGCATGATCCAGGAGGAATTCGCCGATCTCGAGGATCCCGTGCTCACCGCCCGGGTGATCCGCTTCGAGCGCCAGAGCGTGATCATGGCGGTCAGCAGCGGCCTGGGCCGCCCGGAAGTGGAGGCGGAGCTGCCGCGGCGCGATCAGCTTCCCAACGACAACTACCGCGCGAACGCCACCTTCAAAGTGTTCCTCAAGGAGGTGAGCGAGGTGCCGCGGCGCGGTCCGCAGCTGTTCGTGAGCCGCGCCAATGCCGGCCTGGTGGTGTATCTCTTCGAAAACGAGGTGCCCGAAATCCAGGAGGGTTCGGTGCGCATCGTTGCGGTGGCCCGGGAGGCCAATCCCCCCTCGCGCTCGGTCGGACCACGCACCAAGGTGGCCGTCGACAGCGTGGAACGGGAGGTGGATCCGGTGGGGGCCTGCATCGGCGCCCGGGGGTCCCGCATCCAGCAGGTGGTGAACGAATTGCGGGGCGAGAAGATCGATGTGATCCGCTGGTCGCCGGACCCTGGCCAATACATCGCCAACTCCCTCAGCCCGGCCCGCGTGGAGATGGTGCGGCTGGTGGATCCGGAAGGCCATCACGCCCACGTCTTGGTGCCCCACGACCAGCTGAGCCTGGCGATCGGCCGGGAGGGCCAGAACGTGCGGCTGGCGGCCCGCCTGACCGGCTGGAAAATCGACATCAAGAACGCCCAGGAGTACGACCAGGGCTCTGAGGATGCCGTCGTTTCCCAGCTGATCGCCCAGCGGCGCGAGGAGGAGGCCCTTCAGGCCGAGGCCGAGGCGCGTCTGGCCGCCGAACAGGCGACACGGGCGGAGGAGGACGCTCGGCTGCGGGAGCTCTACCCCCTGCCGGAGGACGAGGAGGATCTCGGCCCCGAGGAAGACGCGGAGAGCACCGACTACGCCATGGACGAGGCAGGCGATGTGGAGCCAGGCGATGTGGAGGCAGGCGACGTGGAAGCAGCCGACGTGGAGGAGGGGGTCGCCGGGGAAGCGGAGCCGGCCGGGGAGGAGGACTTCGAGCCGGTGGCCGCCGATGCGGAGGACGAAGAGTCTGAGGAGGAAGCCCGGTGAGCATCCGGGAGGAACGGGTCGTGGAAAGGCGCTGCGTGGCCTGCCGCCGCCTGGCCGATCGCCGCGAACTCTGGCGGGTGATCCGACTGGCGGGAGGGGGGCTCGCCCTCGACCGCGGCATGGGGCGCTCCGCCTATCTGTGCCCCACCCTTCCCTGCCTGGAGGAAACGCGGCGGCGGCGGCGGCTGCAGCGCTCCCTGCGCTGCCCAGTGCCAGATACCCTCCTGGCCACCCTGGCCGATCGGCTGGAGGCGGACAGCCCAGCAGGCGCTGAGGCAAGATGAACGATGGCCGCAGCTTGTCTGCGGTTCGGCGCGAGATCGAGGCCCCCGCCCCATCTCGCCGACGGAGTGGCCGATTTGGCCCACCCGGTGGCCCCCCGGCCACGCGCGGAGCCTCCGGGCCCCGATCCCATGGAGACCTGAATGACCAGCAGCGGCAAAGTCAGAATTTATGAGCTGTCCCGGGACCTGGGCCTGGACAACAAGGACGTGCTCGACGCCGCCGAGAAACTCAAGATCGCCGCGCGCAGCCACAGCAGCTCGATCAGCGACGATGAGGCCCAGCGCATCCGCAGCCTGATCGGCGACGCCAACGGGTCTGCGGCCATCGCCCCCGTGGCCCCGGCAAAAGCGATCCTGTCGGTGAAGAAGGCGGCCTCCGAGCCTGTGGTGGTCAAACCCGCAGCAGGAGCGGTGGTCGCACCACCCCAGCGACCCGCGGCAGCTCCGCCGGCCAAGCCGGCCGTACCTGCAGCCGCGGCCAAGCCGGCGATCGCCGCGCCGCCGCCGGCTCCGGCTGCCCCCAAGGCCGCCGCACCCGCAGCGCCCCCAGCCCCCCGTCCGGTGGCGCCAGCGCCGAAGCCAGCCGGACCCGGCGCTCCGGCCGCTGGCGCCGCCCGGCCTGC
>CAIVPT010000284.1 GCA_903907855.1 uncultured Synechococcaceae cyanobacterium
GCGATCCTCCATCGGCACGGCCACGATCTCAGGATCGGGTCGCCGCGGCCCGGTGTCAGCGGCGCCCCCCTGGAACTCCCCGACACCGGGAGCCACTCCGGCGGAACCCGAAGCCTCCACACCGGGGCTGCTGAGGGGTGCCTCAGAACCCTCACCACTCCGCCCCCCCCGACCGCCGCGCCGGCGCCGGCCACCACCGTTACCCGCGGGCTCGGCAGGGGCCACCACCTGCCCATCGCTGCGGGCCGCCAGGGGGGTGCGCACCAGGCCGGAAAGGGTGGCCAGGGGCTGGAGCGTGTCGCGACCGGGGAGTACCGCCACATGGCCGAGGCCACCGCAACTGGGGCAGGCGCGTCCGAACAGTTCGTAGAGGTTCTGGCCCTGGCGCTTGCGGGTGAGCTCAACGAGGCCCAGTTCGGTGAGCTGGGCGATCTGGGGGCGGGCGCCGTCGTCGCGCAGGACCTGGGTGAAATGCTCCAGCAGCTGCAGCTGGTCGCGGCGCGACTCCATGTCGATGAAATCGATCACCACCACGCCGCCGATGTTGCGCAGCTTGAGTTGGCGGGCGATCTCCACCGCCGCCTCGCAGTTGGTCCAGAGGACCGTTTCCCGGGCGTTGGCGGAGCGGGTGAAGGAGCCGGAGTTGACGTCGATCACCGTGAGGGCCTCGGTGGGCTCGATGATCACGTAGCCGCCGGAGGGCAGCTCCACCCGGGGCTTGAGCGCATCGCGTATGGCGGTGCTGACCCGGAAGTGATCGAGGATCTCCGTGGATTCGTCGTGGGCCTCCACCAGCACGTTGGCCTGGTCGGCGCCGAGGAAAGCGTTGACCCGGGCCACGGCCTCGGGGCTGTCAACGACGATGCGCACCAACTCGGCGCTGAAGAAATCGCGCAGGACGCGATGGATGAAGTCTTCATCGCGGTTGAGCAGCACCGGCGGACTGGCGGTCTCGGCCGCCTGCTGGATCCCCTCCCACTGGCGCAGCAGCGCCTCCAGGTCGTCGATCAGCAGCTCCTCGGAGACGCCCTCGGCCTCGGTGCGCACCAGCAGACCGGCCCCGGGGGGCTTGATCAGCACGGCGAGGGCCCGCAAGCGGTTGCGCTCACTCTCGGCGTTGATGCGGCGCGAGATGCTCACCCCCTGGCCGTGGGGCTGGAGCACCAGGAAGCGGCCGGGCAGGGTGAGATTGCCGGTGAGGCGGGGCCCCTTGGTGCCGGTGGGCTCCTTCATCACCTGCACGAGCACCTTCTGGCGGGGCTCAAGCAGCTCCGTGATGCCGGCGCCGCCTTTCTTGAGGCGCAGGGGGCCCAGGTCGGTGATGTGGATGAAGCCGTTCTTCTCGCTCTCGCCGATGTTCACAAAGGCGGCGTCGATGCCAGGCAACACGTTTTCGACGGTGCCGAGATAGACGTCGCCGATCTGGTAGCGGCCCTGGGCCACCACGAGCTCATCGACACGTTCGTCCGTGAGCACTGCGGCGATACGCAGCTGCTCGGCGATGACGATCTGCTGGGGCATGGAAAAAAATGCTTGGCTCGGGGGAGCCCTGTCCCAGCGAGGCGGAAAAAATCCCGCGCGGGGCAGGGTGCGGCAAGGGGCCGGGCCGTGGGGCCATCCGGGCAGGCGGAGACGGCACACACAGCAAGTGAGGAACCACCTGAGGGTGGAGCCTGCTCGCACGCAAGTGCGAGGAAGACGAAGAAAAGAAGCTGGCGGAACGCATCGGTGCGTAGCGCCCCTTGAGGCCGTGATCACACCCTCGCGGGATGGATCCGAAAAAGCACTTCCGGGGAGGGGCTTCTAGAAAGCGACCTGAGAGGAAGGCTGGAGACGGTGCCGACCTGCCGGGGAGAAGAGAGTTCTCCCGGATCGGGGCCGTTCTCATGGCAAGTTAGCACGCAGCCAGGAGCAGGGCACGGCGCTCGATCGGCCCCAGCACCAGGGGCGTCGCCAGGATCTCCCCCAGCCACTGGCGCAGAAACTCCGGCCGCAGGCTGCGGCCCTGGGGATCGATCCGGGCCCGCAGGTCGAGGCGAACGGCGCCGCCCCGGGCGCCCTCCGGCCCCTCGGCCAGGGCTAGATCGAGCAGGTAGGGGCGGCAGTCGCGCTGCCGGGGACGGCCCTTCTTGTCGGTGTCGTGCCAGGGGAGGCTGGGGGCCGCCATCAGCTCGGTGAGGGCCTGCCCCCAGGCGGCCCCATCCGGGGCCGGGGGGAGCTCGGCAGCCAGCTCGGCAGCCAGATCGGGCCGCAACTCCAAGCGCCAATGGGCCTCGCGCAGCTCCTGGGAGAGGCTCGGGGCCGCCACCGGCACCGGGGCGACCGAGAGCAGCCGAAAGTCTGCCGGCAGGGCCTCCTGCAGCCGGCGCCGCGCCTCCTCGGGGTCTACGGGCGCGTGGAACTCCAGATCGAGCCATTCGCCGTGGCCCTCGGCCCCGAGCGGCAGGGGCAGGGCCACCTGCAGGCGGGGCAGGGGATGGAAGCCGCCGGTGAAGCTCACCGGCAGGCCGGTGCGCCGCAGCACCCGCTCCAGCAGGCGCAGGGTGTCGAGATGGCTGATCAGGGCCAGGGAGCCCCGTTTGGCGAAGCCGAAGCGCAGGCGTTGCTCACGGCTGCTGACCGGGGCGCGGGGGGGCAGGCGGGCCGGCACCGGCGGCGGCGGCACCACCACGTTGTGGCCCAGCTCCGGACCACAGACGCCGCAGTGACTGCAGCCGTCGAAGGAGCAATCGGGCACCACGGCGGCGGCCAGGGCACGGCGCAGATCCTCGGCCAGCCAGGCCTTGTCGACGCCGCTGTCGATGTGGTCCCAGGGCAGGCTCTGGCGGCAGAAGGCTTCGAGATCGGCCGGGTCGAGGGCTTCGGCCGCCGCCCATGCCCCCATCTCCAGGGCCCGGTAGCGGCCCCCCAGGCCGGCGGCCTCGATCGCGGCGCTCCAGGCCGCATGGGTGCGCTCCGCCGATTCAAACCAGGCATCGAGGCCGGCCCCGGCTCGCCAGGCCGCCTCGATCACCGGCGCCAGGCGCCGATCGCTGCGACCCACGAAATCCTCCACCGCCGAGAGGCGCACGTCCATGACGTTGGCCTTGATGTCGCGCAGGGGGCGCAGGGCGCCGCGCAGCAGCTCCTGGCGCCGCCGGAACTCAGCGGTGGAAACGCTGTGCCACTGGAACGGGGTGTGGGGCTTGGGGGTGAAGTTGCTGATCGTCAGGTTGAGGGCCAGGCGACCGAGATCGCGGCACTGCTGCTGGAGGCTGCGGCAGGTGTCGGCGATGGCGAGCACATCGGCGTCGGTTTCGCCGGGCAGGCCGATCATGAAATAGAGCTTCAGGCGCCGGTAGCCGTTCTCCATGGCGGTGCGCACGCCCCGCAGCAGCTCGGCATCGGTGAGGCCCTTGTTGACGATGTCGCGCAGGCGCTGGCTGCCGGCCTCCGGGGCAAAGGTGAGGCCGGCGCGGCGGGTGCCGCCGAGGATGTGGGCGATGTCGGCATCGAAACGGTCGACCCGCTGGCTGGGCAGCGTCAGGCTGACGTTGTGCTCGGCCAGGCGGTTGCGCAGCTCCACCCCCACCGCCGGCAGGGCCAGGTAATCGCTGCAGCTCAGCGACAGCAGGGAGAAATCGGCGTAGCCGGTGCGGCGCATGCCCTCCTCCACCGCCTCGATCACCGCCTCGGGCTCCACGTCGCGGGCGGGGCGGGTGAGCATGCCGGGCTGGCAGAAGCGGCAACCGCGGGTGCAGCCGCGGCGGATCTCCACCGTGAGGCGGTCGTGCACCGTTTCCACGTGGGGCACCAGCCCCATCGCGTAGTGGGGCATGGGGGTGGCGGTGCGGCGCAGGATGCGGCGGGGCAGGCCGCCCTCAAGGGGCTCCACCCCCACGCCGTCGGCACCGGGGGCGTAGAGGGAGGGCACATAGACGCCAGGCACCTGGGCCAGGTCGCGCAGCAGATCGCGGCGGCCCAGGCCGGCGGCCCGGCCCTCGGCCACCACCAGGCCGATCTCCGGCAAGAGCTCCTCGCCGTCGCCGAGGGCCAGAAAGTCGAAGAAGGCGGCGAAGGGTTCGGGGTTGCTGGTGGCCGTGGGGCCGCCGGCGAAGATCAACGGCGGCGCGGCGGGATCGGCCAGGGGCAGGTCGCCCCGGTCGGCGGCGCGGATCGGGATGCCAGCCAGGTCCAGCATCTCCAGGATGTTGGTGGCGCCGAGCTCGTAGCTCAACGAGAAGCCGAGGATGTCGAAGGCGGCCAGCGACCGGCGGCTTTCCACCGCGAACAGGGGCAGGCCGCGCTCGCGCAGGCGGCTGGCCAGGTCGGCGCCGGGCAGGTAGGCGCGATCGCAGAGCTGGCCGGGAACGGCGTTGAGGATCGAATAGAGAATGATGTGGCCGAGGTTGCTGGCGCCCACCTCGTACACCTCGGGATAGGTGAGGGCCCAGCGCACACCGGCGGCGGGCCAGGCGGTGTCCCAGTCGCGCTCCTCCACGCCGAGCTCGTTGCCGAGGTAGCGGGCCGGGCGGGCGATGGAGGGGTCGACCAGCTCGGCGAAGGGCAGGGCGGCGGACGCCGCGGGGGCAGGGGGCACGGCGAGGGCGGCAGAGGCGGCTGAAGCGGAGGCGGAGGCGGCGGAGGCGGCTGAAGCGGAGGCGGCTGAAGCGGAGGCGGAGAGGCCATCCCGAAGGCCCATGCCGATCGTATGCAGAGGAGGCTGGCGTAGGACAATCCCCAGCACCATCCGTCCCGCGCGCCCGCATCCATGGTTCAGGTCAACGGCAACTACCTCAAGCTCAAGGCGGGCTACCTGTTCCCCGAGATCGCACGGCGGGTGAAGGCCTTCAGCGAGGCCAACCCCTCGGCCCCGATCATCCGCCTGGGCATCGGCGACGTCACCGAACCGCTGCCGCAGGCCTGCCGCGACGCCATGAAGGCCGCCGTGGAGGAGATGGGCACCCACGAAGGCTTCCACGGCTACGGCCCCGAGCAGGGCTACCTGTGGCTGCGCGAGGCGATCGCCCGCCACGACTTCCAGGCCCGCGGCTGCCAGGTGAGCGCCGAGGAGATCTTCGTCTCCGACGGCAGCAAGTGCGACAGCGCCAACATCCTCGACATCCTCGGCCCGGACAACCGCATCGCCGTCACCGACCCGGTGTATCCGGTGTACGTGGACAGCAACGTGATGGCCGGTCGCACCGGCGACGCCAATGACGAGGGCCAGTACGGCGGCCTCACCTACCTGCCGATCAACGCCGCCAACGGCTTCACCGCCCAGATCCCGAGCGAGCCGGTGGATCTGATCTACCTGTGCTTCCCCAACAACCCCACCGGCGCCGTCGCCAGCCGCGAGCAGCTGCAGGCCTGGGTCGACTACGCCCGTGCCAACGACGCCCTGATCCTGTTTGACGCCGCCTATGAGGCCTTCATCCAGGATCCATCCCTGCCCCATTCGATCTATGAGATCGAGGGCGCCCGCGACTGCGCCATCGAGTTCCGCTCCTTCTCCAAGAACGCCGGTTTCACGGGCACCCGCTGCGCCCTCACCGTGGTGCCCCGGGGGCTGATGGGCACGGCCGCCAACGGCGAGAAGGTGGAGCTGTGGGCCCTGTGGAACCGCCGCCAATGCACCAAGTTCAACGGCGTCAGCTACATCGTGCAGCGCGGTGCTGAGGCGGTGTATTCAGCCGAGGGCCAGGCCCAGGTAACGGCGCTGATCAGCTTCTACATGGAGAACGCGGCGATCATCCGCCGCGAGCTGACCGCCGCCGGCCTGGCGGTGTACGGCGGCGAGCAGGCCCCCTACGTATGGGTACAGACGCCGGAGGGGGTGGATTCCTGGGGATTCTTCGACCTGCTGCTCAGCCAGGCCCATGTGGTGGGCACCCCCGGCAGCGGCTTCGGGGCCGCCGGCGAAGGCTATTTCCGCCTCTCGGCCTTCAACAGCCGCGACAACGTGCTGGAGGCGATGCGGCGGATCCAGACGGCGCTCCCCCTGCCTACGATTGGTTGATCCGATGTCAGGATTGCGCCCATCGCCAGCCACCCAGCCACCTAGCCGTCCAGCCATGGTTGAGATGACGCGATCACCAGCCCCCCGCGCCGGCCAGGAACCGGGCACCAGCCCCGGCGGCGCCGCGGTGATGGAGAAGGCGCCCGAGCGGGTGCGCAAACCGTCGCCTCGCTACAAGGTGCTGCTGCACAACGATCCGGTCAACACCATGGAATTCGTGGTGATGACCCTGCGCCAGGTGGTGCCCTCCCTGAGCGAGCAGGATGCGATCGCGGTGATGCTCGAGGCCCACAACACCGGCGTGGGTCTGGTGATCGTGTGTGATCTGGAGCCGGCCGAGTTCTACTGCGAAACCCTCAAGGCCAAGGGGCTCAGCAGCACGATCGAACCGGAGAGCTGAATGGCGCCGCCGCCGGCGGCCTCCCCCGCCGCCCGCCGCCCCACCTGGCGGGGCACCCTTTTCTATGTGCCGCTCCTCTACGGGGTGGGCTGGTTGGTGGTGCGGCCGCTCGGTGTCCTGGCCCCGTCGCTGCGGGTGGACCAGCTGGATCTGCTCGGGGTGGTGGTGGCCCTGGCGTTGCTGCTGCTCACCCTGCCGGCGCGGCTGCGGCGGGCGTGGGGGGAAGACCGTCCCTGGCGGCGGCTGGGGCTGGCGGGATCGCGGGCCGCGGCGCTGCGGGCCTGGCTGGGGGGTCTGGGGCAGGCGTTGCTGCTGCTGGCCGGGGTCACGGTGTTGCTGGTGCTCCTGGGCCAGGCGCGCTGGAGCGGCCGGCTGGGGCTGGCGGAGGCCCTCAACGCGCTGGCGCTGCTGGTGGGGGTGGGCTTCGCCGAGGAGCTGCTGTTCCGCGGCTGGCTGTGGGGCGAGCTGGACCTGGAGCTGGGGGGGCGGCGGTCCCTGGTGCTGCAGGCCCTGCTCTTCGCAGCGGTGCATCCCTGGCACCAGCTCCCGGCCCCGGCGGCGCTGGGCCTGTTCGGCGGGGTGTTCCTGCTGGGGCTGGCCCTGGCCCAGCAGCGGCGGGTCGACCACGGCCTGCTGTGGGGGGCGGTGGGGTTGCACGGCGGTCTGGTGGGGGGCTGGTTCGCCCTGCAGGCGGGCCTGCTGGAGCTGGTGCCCTCCATCCCGCTGTGGCTGGGGGGCAGCGGCGGGACGGGCGCCCCCAACCCGCTGGCGGGGCTGCCGGGCTGGCTGGGGCTGGTGGGGCTGCTCTGGCTGCGGCGCCGGCGCTGAGGCTCAGCGCTCGGACCTGGGGCTCAGCGCACCGCCGTGGCCAGGGCCCTCCGCCCCTCCACCGGCGCATGCAGGGCCTGCTCCAGGGGCGCCACGCCGTAGTCGCGCTCGAGGATGGCCATCACGGTGCGGCCGAAATCGGCGGGGTTGCGATCGAACGCCTCCAGGCACACACGCCCGAAGGTGCGGCCCATCGGTTCGGGATTCCAGAGCAGCTTGCGGGCCGTCCAGGGCAGCATGCTCATCGGGTTGTAGCCCGGCTGGATCATCCCCTGCTCGAAGCCGTATTGCTCCAGATGGGTGTGGGGCTGGAGGCCGATGAAGAAGATCGAGGGCTCCACCTTGTCGGCCCCGAAGATGCGCTCGAGTTCGCGGTGATAGGCCACGGTCTGGCGGATGGTTTCGGGCCGCTCATCGATGACATTGAACGAGTAGTTCACCGACACATGCTCGTGGAAGCCGGCGCGGGCCAGCAGGCGGCAGCTGTCGAGCACCGTGCGCAGGTTGTAGCCCATGCGCATCTTGCGCACGAGCTCCTGGGAGCCGGAGGTGATGCCGATCTCGAAATAGCTCATGCCGGAGGCCACCATCAGCTCGGCGAGCTCGGCATCGAGGTTGTCGGCGCGGATGTAGGCGGCCCAGCGGATGTCGGTCATGCCATCGGCCAGGATGGCGCGCAGCAGATCCTTGGTGGTATCGATATAGCGGCGGGCGGGGATGAACTGGGCATCGGTGAACCAGAAACCTCGCACACCCCTGTCGTAAAGCTGGCGCATTTCACGCACCACCTCGTCGATCGGGTTGACGCGCACCGCCTTGCCCTCGATCACGGTGTAAACGCAGTAGCAGCAGTTATGGGGACAGCCGCGCTTCGTTTGCACGCCCACATAAAAATCGCCACCGTCGAGATACCAGTCGAGCTGGGGCCAGATCGAGGCGATATAGGTGTAATCGCAGGCAGTTTTCTCAATCGGCGCCGGCGGTTCGTGAATCAGGCCCGGCCGTGGCGCCTCCCCCACCACATAACAGCGCTCGGCGGCGA
This sequence comes from uncultured Synechococcaceae cyanobacterium, assembly GCA_903907855.1. Lineage (GTDB taxonomy): Bacteria > Cyanobacteriota > Cyanobacteriia > PCC-6307 > Cyanobiaceae > Cyanobium. Next base: position 8,269 of record CAIVPT010000284.1, read on the forward strand.
TCGATTCGCCACGGATCAGGCGTTCCAGCAGCGCTTCCCCCTCCCCCACCGACACCACGGTGCCCTTCGGCAGGCTGCGGCCCAGCTGTTCGTAAAAGACGCTCACGGCGCCGCCCCCCACCACCGCCCGGGCGGAGGGCACATGGCGGCGGGCCCAGCGCAGGCCACGGCGCACCAGGGCGAGGTTGCGGCGCAGCTCGCCGTAGTAGGCCCCCATCAGGCGCAGGCCGCCCAGGGCCCCGCGCAGGCGCCGCATGGGATTGCGCGCATAGAACACCTCGAAGGAGTTCTGCAGCGGGTTGCCGCCCCGGCCGTCCACCGGCGCGTAGATCTGGATGTCGCGCCAGGAGAACACCAGCAGGGTGGGGCGAAAGGAGGCCACCGCCTCCGCCAAGGCCCGCTGCACATCGAGCAGGGGCACCGCCGCCAGATCGAGGATGCGCTGGGGCAGGCCGGGGAAGGCCTTGTGCAGGTGGTCGGCCAGATACACCGGACCGATCGGAAAGATCGGGTTGCAGGGCAGCCGCACCAGCAGCACCCGCGCATCCGAAGCGGCGTCCATGGAAGGGGTGGGGTGGGTCAGGGGAGGGGGCCGGCTCCGGCGGGCGCCGACCCTAACAATGCTGTGGGGATCGGAGCGTGTGGCGGGCGCGGGCCAGGGCCTGGCGCAACGACCCGTTCACGGACCCGATCCAGCCGTCGTGCACGCAGAGGCGCGGTTCGAGGCGCCAGCCGGCCGACTCCAGGAGTCTCGCCAGGGCCGTGGGGGTGGGCTGGGGGTAGGCGGGGTTGATCACATCGGCGCTGTCGATGCCGCCCAGGTCGTCGATGCCGGCCTCCAGGGCCTCGATCAGGCGGGACTGCGGCCAGAGGTTGGGGGGCAGCTGCAGGTGCACCTCGGCGGGCAGCAGGGTGCGGGCCTCGGCGATCAGCGCCAACAGGTCGTCGCAGGCGGCGTTGGCGAGGGGGAGGCCCTCGGCGCCGTCGGGGCGCCAGGGCTGGAGGATCACCTCCTGGAGGTGGCCCCAGCGGCGTTGCACGGCGGCCAGGTGCACCAGGGAACGGCGGCGGTCGGCGGCGCTTTCGCCGACGCCGAGCAGCAGGCCGGTGGTGAAGGGAATGCCGAGGCGACCGGCCTGCTCGAGCTGGGCGAGACGCACCGGCAGGCGTTTGCTCGGGGCGTGGCGGTGCAGGGCATCCCAGGCGGGGCCGATCCCCTCGAGCATCAGGCCGAGGGAGGGGTTGAGGCGAGCGAGGGCGGCCATCTCGCGCGGGGAGAGGGGGCCGGCGTTGGTGTGGGGCAGGCGGCCGGCGGCCAGGGCGCGGCGGGAGAGGGAGAGGAGGCGGGCAAACCAGGCGGACCGCCAGGGGGAAGCGGGCGCCACCTCCCCACTGAGCAGGAGCACTTCGGCAGCACGGGGGGCGGCGGCCAGCTGGCGGTCAGCCTCGGCGTCGCCGAGGGCATCGGCGAGGGGGGCGCGGGGATCGGGAGGGCGACGGAACGAGCAGTAGCCGCAGGCGTTGAAGCAGGCGCGGCTGGGCACGAGGGTGAGGCTGGGTGACCAGGTGACGCGGCGGGAGGAGACGCTGCCCATGCCCCTGAACCATCCCCCCATCTGCCGACCACTCTGTCGAGTCAGCGGTGCCGCAGGCGAATCTCCTCACATCCCTGGTCATAGGTTCTCAAACAGGCTGCCGATCTCGGGAAGGAAGCAAAAGCCAGGGCGCCGTGCTTCGGGCAGCCATTTCCGGAAGCCGTGACCATCGGGGACAGCACCGAAGCCTGATACATCTCCGCCCCAAGGCACACCCTCCCGACGCGGGAAGGTAACTCGCTGCGGCACAAAAGAACAAACCCCTGTACGACCGCAAAGACCACGCCCAAACCAGGAGAAAGCAAGGAGAACGTGGCGAGAAGCCAGACAGGGCAATAGACATAACGGCATGCCTCATGAGCCATGAGAGAACAGAAAGCCAGGCAGGCCCTCAGACCTGCGGCCTGAACAACACCGCAAGGCAGCTGCGAAGCCATTGACAAGCCAGCCGCCAAAGGACGAAGATGAAAAAATGTAAATTTCTTTAATTCTCCCCTCAATGTCCTCTGCTTCTCTTCTTTTCGGCGCTCCCACCTCCCTTAGCGCCAGCGCAGGGGGTAGTGCTCCCGATCCGCTGACAGGTGTGGCAACCCCTGCGGCCACAGGCACCGCCGCACTGCCCACAAGCACCGCCCCTACCTCCGCCCCCGGCTCCGCGCCACCAGCCGCGGCCACCCCCAGTGCGGCTCCGATCGCCGGCACAACACCACTGGCGATGGCAACCACTCCAGCCGCTGCCGCACCCGCCCAGGCCGTCATCGCTGCTCCGGCCGCAGCCGCGCCCCTGCCAGCCGCCGAGGTCGCCCTGGCAGCCATGCCGCTAGTGGGGGCCCCGCTGAAGCCCGCCACCAAGGCAAGCGGCACCGCCAAACCGGTGAGCTACGCCAGCTTCGCCTCACAGTTCAAGGTGGGGCTGAATGATCTCAACCACCTGTTGAAGCTGGCCAACCCCGAGAAGTACGGCAAATTCTTCGCCACAGACGTTTTTGGCAAGTCGTACGAAATCTCTGGCGCCCGGCCCATCAACAGCTTCGGCAACAACCTCTCCAACGCCGGGGCCGACGGCAAGTACGGAACAGCCGACGACATCAAGTCCAGCGATGCCAACTACAAAACAAATAGCCAGGGGCTCGGAGCCGAATTCTGGGGCACGCCCGACATCCCCTTCACACGCCTCACCAAGCCCGAATGGGGCAGCGTCAATGGGGTGGAAGACATGGGCCGCCCCCGCGGCTACACCGGCGGGATCGACATCAATGCCAACAAGAAACTGGTTGAACCCCTGAATCAGACCCTGGCCAATGCGCGGCTGGTCAGCAATGCCCTGGGCGCCCAGGCTGGGCCGATGCCGAACAGCGGCGGCTGGAACGAAGCCAACATGAGCTTCGGTCAGTACTACGACCATGGTCTCGACTTCCTGGAGCGCAGCGGAGCTGGCCAGTCGATCGCTTCGGCCACCGCCAGCCAGGACCCGCTGACCAAGCCATCCGGCGGCGCCGTGGGTGTGGTGGGTGATCGCGGGGCCCAGTTCGTGATGGATCCGGTGAGCCGCACCCTGGTGCAGGTGGGCTATTTCAACGCCGGCCGCCATGGTGCCGCCGGTCTGTACAGCTTCACCATCACCAATGGGGTGGCCACAGCGGTGAAGAGCGCCGCCGCCATCCTCGGCCGGCCGCTGGTGGACACGGATGTGCTGTCGCGGAACAAAACCGAGGCCTTCATTCAAAACAGCCAGGCCTACGGCTCCCACAACGCCCACGCCTACCTGCTGCGCGAGAGCGCCCGCTTTGATGCCACTGGCGTTTACACCGATCAGGCCGGGTTGGTGTACAAAATCGGCGGCACGGTCAACGGTCGCAAGGTTACGGGTGTGGCCAATGGCCTGGTGCGGCTGACCGACAGCACCGCGCCAGGCGGCTTCCAGCTGGTGAAGACCGCCAAGCTGCTCTCCTCGCGCCTGCTCAGCGGCGATGGTCTGCCCCAGATGCCCACCTACGCCGAGATCCTGCTGAACAACGGGGTGAATCCCACCCTGATCAACGCCATCCTCACCGCCAACAGCGGCAACGGCGTGGCGATCGGTAGCACTGCCTGGGTGGCACTTACCAAAGATGCCCGCTTCGTCAATACGGGCAATGTGCAGGACTTCGATCCCACCAGCCCCACCTACAAAAAGCTCAGCGGTGCTCCGCTGATCGGGGACACCGCCAAGGCCATCAACGCCACCGCCGGCTCGATCAAAAACCTGACCGATCCCAACTTCGGCACCCTGGCGGCGATCGATCAAAACCTCGATGGCATCTCGGATGTCCTGCGGGGGCAGACCCCGGCCGCCCTGGCGCCGTACTTTCCCGGCCGGCCGATCAGTGCTCCGATGCTGGCGGCCCAACCGCTGATCAAAGCGGAAGACTGGGGTGCCGGCCTGCTGCTCTTCCACGCGGTGGCCGGTGATTGGCGGGCGAACGAAAACATCGGCCTCTCCACCTTCCACACCCTGTGGACCCGGGAACACAACTTCCAGGTGGACAACCTCAGGGCGAGCGCGGCCAACTTCGGCGTCAGCGGCATCAGTGAGGCCGACCTGCACAGCATGGCCCGCATCATCGTGGAGGCGGAATACCAGAAGATGATCTACGAGGAATTTGCCCCCAGCCTCGCTGGCGACAAGGTTCTCGATCTGGGATCCGGCAAGCATGGTTTTGCCGACTACAACCCGAATGTGGATGCTTCCATTTCGCTGGAGTTTGCGGTGGCGTCCTACCGGGTGGGCCACAGCCAGATCAGCCAGGATCTGATCACGGGCGTGGATCTCTTCAACGGATTCCTCAACCCCGCCCTCTTCTACGGCTATGGCACGAGCGCCATCCAGGCCGGCCTGCTGCAACAGGCCCACGAAGCGATCGACACCCTGATGACGGATGCGGTGCGCAACAACCTGATAACCCGCAACCTGGATCTGTTCACCGCCAACGTGCTACGCGGCCGGGAGGTGGGCCTGCCGGGCTTCAACCAGATGCGCCGCGAGCTCTTCACCAATGGCCCCCTGCTCAAGGCCAACGGCACCGACACCACCGCCCGCTTCCAGGGCAATGCGCTGTTCAAGCCCTATGCCAGCTGGGAGGAATTCGGCAGCAACATGCGCGATTGGAAGCCGGCAACTGATGGGGCGGGAACTGCCCGCGCCTTCAACCAGGCCGATTCCAGCAGCTGGGGCACCAGCGAGCTGCTGACCAAGTTCCGCTCGGTCTACGCCAAGCTCGAGGACGTGGATGCCTGGGTAGGCATGCTCGCCGAGAAGCCCACCGGCGATACCGGCCAGATGGGCCCCCTGATGGCCTACGTGTTCCTCGAGCAGCTGGATCGGGAACAGGAGGGGGATCGCTTCTATTACATTCCTCGCCTCAAGGGCGACGGAAGCGATCTCTGGGGGCAACTCGACAGCCTGCGCGACATCATGGTGCGCACCTCCACGGCCGGGTTCCTCGCTCCCAACGGCAACGCCTTCCAGGTGCAGGCCAGCAACGACATCCTCTCCACCAAGCCGGCCTTCATCACCTCCTCCCTGGCGGTGGGCGACCAGTTCCGTACGAGCGTCACGTCGCTGTTCGCGGCCGCAGACCCCTGGGCGAATCTGGTGGCGGCCACCCTTTGATCCCAGGCCGGACCCCCAAGCGGTGAGGCGGGGCCCCGCCCTGCCCTGAGGCCCCTGGCGACCGGCTCCGGCCGATCCGCCGGGGGCCTCAGCCTTTCGTCATGAACCCCCTTTACAAAACCCGCAACATCCCGTTACGTTGGTGTTGGCGGGATTCCGCCCTTCTCGTCCGCTCCAGCCCCCTGGCTGCGGCACACCCTCTCGAACTCATGACCGCCACAATCCAACAGCGCTCCGGCGCTTCGGCGTGGAACCAGTTCTGCGAGTGGATCACCTCCACCAACAACCGCCTCTACGTGGGCTGGTTCGGCGTGCTGATGATCCC
>CAIVPT010000285.1 GCA_903907855.1 uncultured Synechococcaceae cyanobacterium
CCAGGTTGTCGTTGCTTTCGCGCGCAGGGCCCAGGCGTGGCGCAGGTCGTAGAGCTTGCAGCGATCGCGCTTCGCTCGTGGCTTCGGTTTGCCGGGCAGATGCGGCGGCTGGTGGTAGCCGAACAGTTTCACCGGGATCTCGCGATCCTCCCGGCCCCGGTTCCGCAGCCAGTGGGCCAGCACAACCGCCAGCTGCCCGTTGTTGAAGAACTGCACCGTCCCGTCGGAGCGCTCCGCCGTCTTGATCGGATGGCGGCGGCGCAATTCCGACAACATCCGCCGGGCATGGTCCTGATCATTCAGCCGGTACCGCACGACCCAATCCGCCGGCAGGGGCAGGGCAAAGCGATGTCCCGTCTTGGTGGCGCTCCCATCCCCCTGGCTCTGGAAGCTGCCCACCTCGATCACGCCCCCGTCAGCCTCCACCTCTCCGGGTAGCCGGTGGATGTGCCACACCTCATGGCCCCGCAGGCCATAGGTGGCGATCATCGCCATCACCCAACCCCGCAGCGGATCGAGGGGTTGCAGCTGATCCAGCCACTGCTGCAGGTCCTCGCTGCGGGGGATGTGGCGCGGCGCCGGGGTCCGCAGCTTGCCGGCCCCCTTCTTGAGCCGCTCCAGCCGCTCCCGGAGCTCCGGGGTGGCGATGGAGACCCCCTGCTGCGCCAGGTAGTTCACCATCTGGATGACGCCGTAGAAGCCCTTGCTGTTGTATTCACGGCGGATCAGCTGCTGGCCGGGGTCCTGGCGGTAGGCGAGCAGCGAGGCGGATGTGTAGAGGCAGTAGTCCTCCAGATGGCGGCTGGTCGCCACCTGATCCGCCGCAAACGCCCGCCCGAAGTAGCCCCCGTCCCTGAAGCACACAAACGGGTTGCGGTCCCTTGCCTTCGGGCCGCCGGGGGCGATCCAGCCCTGCACCCTCTCCCGCAGCTCCCCCCAGCTGAGGAGCGACGGAGCCTCCCCAAGCCCTGAACCCCGCTCGCGCAGCGCACTCCAGTCCAGGCCAGGCCCACCGCTGGCGGCGCTGCGGTCCGCCCGCAGCAGCAGGGCCACCAGATCCCAGCAGGCTTCCTCGTCGTCGCATCGGGTGCCCGGCGCCGACTGCTGCCGCCGTGGCGGCTCCGTCTCGTACACCTGCACGTAGGGGCTGCGGGCCACCTCCTTGATCCGGTACCGACATCCGGCGGCCTGCAGCCGCAGCTGGGCCTGGGTAAAGGCGTCCCTGGCTCTCACAGGTCATCTCGGTCTCAGCCCAGAGAGTCTGACCAAGCCTGAGGAACAAAGTTCCTCAAAACCGCTACGCACTGGGGCGCACAGCTACGTACCGCTACGCAGCGGCGAGGCAATCCAATCGCCGAGAAAGATTGCAAGGCAAGGGGTTTGGCCCCAGATGCCCTGGTATTAGCCCCATGGGTCGCCTGAGATTCGAACTCAGGACCAATCGGTTAAAAGCCGAGTGCTCTACCGCTGAGCTAGCGACCCGCCCAAAGGGCAGCCCCGCAGGGCTCAGAGGAACGTATCACCCGGG
>CAIVPT010000286.1 GCA_903907855.1 uncultured Synechococcaceae cyanobacterium
CCAGCCGCGCCGCGGTGAGGGCGGCCTCGCAGCCGGCATGGCCGCCCCCCACCACGATTACATCAAAGGACTCGGTGGGGGGAGCGGTGAAGGCCATGGCTTCAATGTATGGCCCAGCCCCTGGAGGGTGTTGGTGGCGGAGCCTGATCAGAGCCCGCCCGGGGCGGCCAGGTTGCGGAAGCGGGTGTACTGGGGTTCGAACAGCAGCTTCACCGTGCCCACCGGTCCGTTGCGGTGCTTGGTGACGATGACTTCGGTGATGCCGCGGTCGGGGGTTTCGGGGTTGTAGTACTCATCGCGGTAGATCATCATCACGATGTCTGCGTCCTGCTCGATCGAGCCGGATTCGCGCAGGTCGCTGAGCATCGGCCGCTTGTTGGTGCGGGCCTCCACGCCGCGGCTGAGCTGGGAGAGGGCCACCACCGGCACATCGAGCTCGCGGGCCATCTGCTTGAGGCCCCGGGTGATGCGCGAGAGCTCCTGCACGCGGTTGTCGGAGCCGGATCCCTCCATCAGCTGCAGGTAATCGATCACGATCAGGCCCAGCTGTTTGCCCTGTTCGGCCATCAACCGGCGGCAGAGGGAGCGCATCTCCAGCACACCGGCGTTGGGCTTGTCGTCGATGAACAGGGGCAGCCGCGCCAGGCTGCTGATGCCATTGCCCAACAGCGGCCATTCCTCCTCCTGCAGGCGGCCGGTGCGCAGCCGGCCGCTTTCGATGCCCACCTCCATCGCCAGCAACCGGTAGGTGAGCTGCTCCTTGCTCATCTCCAGGCTGAAGACGCACACCGGCAGGTCGTGCAGCTGGGCGACGTTGCGGGCGATGTTGAGGGTGATCGCTGTTTTGCCCATGGCGGGCCGGCCGGCGATGATGATCAGATCGCTGCGTTGCAGCCCCTGGGTCATGGCGTCCAGGTCGTAGAAATTCACCGGGATGCCCGCCACGGCGGTGCCCTGGGAGCGGGATTCGATCTCCTCGAAGGTGCTGGTGAGGATTTCGGCGGTGGGGATCAGGCCCAGGCTGGGTTTTTCCTGGCTGATGGCGAAGATCTTCTGCTCGGCCTCATCGAGCACCTGGTCCATCGGCTTGGACTGATCAAAGCCCAGGGCGATCACTTCGTTGCCGGAGCGGATCAGCTGGCGGCGCAGGTATTTGTCCATCACCAGGCGGGCCACCTGGTCGATCGAGGCGGTGGAGAGGGTGCGCTCCACCAGCTCCGCCAGGCGCGCCGCACCGCCCACCTTCTCCAGGTGGCCCGTATCCGCCAGCCAGGCGGTCATCGCCGTGAGATCGGTGGGCCGGCCCTGGCCGTGGAGCATCAGGGCGGTGCGGAAGATCTCGCGGTGGGCACCGAGGTAGAAGGCGTCCGGCTGGAGCACGTCGGCCACCCGGCCGATGGCATCGGGGTCGAGCAGGATGCCGCCGAGCACCGCCTCCTCGGCCTCCAGGTTCTGGGGGGGCACGCCATCGGGCAGGCCGTTGGATCCTTCGCGGCCGGCCGCCCGCTCGCGCCCGTCATGGCCGCCTGGGCGGGGCAGATCGGTGCCGTTGGCCGGCAGCGGCAGGCTCACCATGGCGGATCAGTGGAGGAGGACCATCATCCCCCGGCCGCCGCGGTTTGACCATCGCCGCCGCTACCAGATCCAGTGTGCTGTAGCCATGCCAAAACCCCAGGCACACCACCGGTGGGGTGTGCCTGGGGCAGGGCGCCGTGGGGGCTGGATTTAGTGGCTGACCACCTCGAGGTTCACCTCGGCCACCACCTCGGGATGCAGCTTCACCTGCACCTTGTAGGAGCCGGTGCGATGGATCTCGGGCACGATGATGTCGCGGCGCTCCACCTCTTTCTTGGTGGCGGCCTCGATCGCCTCCGCCACATCGCCGTTGGTGACGGTGCCGAAGAGGACATCGTCGCCGCCGGTCTGCTTGCGGACCGTGAAGCGGCCGATGGTTTCCAGGGCGGTGCGCAGGGCGATCGCCTCCCCCTTCAGGGCCGCGAGGCGCTCGGCCTCCTTGGCCCGGCGGTGCTCCACCTGCCGCAACACCGAGGCGGTGACGGGCACCGCCTTGCCGGTGGGCAGCAGGAAGTTGCGGGCATATCCGGGGGCGACCTCCACCAGATCGCCGTCTTTGCCGAGGCTGAGAACGTCCTCGCTCAGCACCACCTGTACGCGCTTGGCCATGACCTATCTGCCGAAAACTGCGGGAACCCGCTGGAAGGGCGATCGCTCACCCTACGCCACCGTCCGCGCCGGGGCGGGGCGGGAGGTGCGCAGGGCGGGATCGGCGGCGGCGGGCAGCCGCACCTTGGTGGCGAGCCCCAGGGCCCGCATCAGGCGGATGTGCTGCCAGGTGAGGTCGATCTGGCGGCCGAACCCCTGGCGGGCCGAATGGGGGAAGGCGTGGTGGTTGTTGTGCCAGCCCTCGCCGAAGGTGAAGGCGGCCACCCAGGCGTTGTTGCGGGAGCGGTCGCCGCTCTCGTGCACCGCATCCCCCCAGGCGTGGGTGGCGGAATTCACCAGCCAGGTGATGTGGTACACCACCACCAGGCGCAGGGGGATGCCCCAGAGCACCAGGGCCCAGCCGCCGGCGCCGGTCACGGTGCCGATCCAGAACAGCAGGCCGGCCAGGGGCAGCTGCAGCGCCAGGAACCAGCGGTTCAGCCAGCGGTAGTAGGGATCGGTGGCCAGGTCGCCCGTGAGCCGCGGGATGGCCGCCATCGCCGGCACCGTGACGATCATCCAGCCCATGTGGCTCCACCAGAAGCCCTTGTTGCTGTCATGGTGATCCGCATCCGTATCCGAAAACTTGTGGTGGTGGCGGTGCAGCCCCACCCAGTCGATCGGGCCGTGCTGGCAGCTGAGGGCGCCGCAGGTGGCGAAGAAGCGCTCCAGCCAGCGGGGTACGCGGAAGGAGCGGTGGCTCAGCAGCCGGTGGTAGCCGATGGTGACCCCCAGGCAGGCGGTGACCCAATAGAGGATCAGCAGGGTGGCCACGGCCGGCACGCTCCAGAACTGGGGTAGCAGGGCCACCAGGGCGAGCACGTGGATGGCGGCCATGAAGGTGATCACCGTCCAGTTGAGGCCCGGGGGCACCTGCAGGGGCGAGCTGCCGTCACGGGGCTGGTGCAGGGCGCGGGAGCGGCGGTGCACATCGCGGCTGCTGACGGTGGCGGAGCTGCGGGTGTGGGGGGCCTGGAGGCCGGTGGCCGCGGCGTTGGCCGCGGGCGCGGATGGGCTGGGGCGGGGAGAGAGCGTGGCGGTCATGTAGGACCGACTCCGGATCGGACGGTAAGATGATAGCAATACGGATCCCGATCATTTGGGGCATCGAGAACGACTCGCATCAGGACGGGTGGCCTTCGCCCACCTGGTCCGCCTCTGGCACAGCAGCAACGGGTGGTCCCACCGCGTGCTGCCCGGCCTGGCGGAGGCGCTCGATCTCGGCCGCGTTCACAACTCCCAGCTCTCGATGCTGCGCAACGGCAAGCTCGCCTCCCCCGGCCCCGAGGTGTTCCTGGCCCTGGGGGCAATCAACGGCTGGCTGGCGGCCGAAGCCCCCGAGGGCCGGCTGGAGGCCCAGCAGGCCGAGCGGCTCCTCGATGGCCATCCCGAGCTGATCGAGGCCCTGCGCGCCTCCGCCAGGCCGGTGTGCGATCCCGATGGCGCCGTGCTGGGCCCAGGGGATCTGCTGGAGGTGTTCGTGGGCTTGCGCCCGCCCCCGCCCGCCTTCGATCTGCGGGTGGCCGAGGAGGAGGCTCCTGCCCTGAGCGCCGCCCTGGCCCTGCTGCTCACCGCCGGCCAGCCCTGGCGCCTCTGCCGCGATCCCCTGCTGGCCGCCTACCCGGCGGATCGCCGCCAGCGGCGGGAGCGCTTCGCCGCCGTGATGGCCGGCCAGGAGGATTACAGCGCCGCCGAGCTGGAGGCCGAGCTGCCCGATCTGCGCCGCACCCTGGAGGCCCTGGGGGCCGCCGGTGAGGAGGATCTCTCCGCCGAGGGCTTCCTGGAGCTCCTGCGGCGGCGGGCCACGCGCCCGACTGGCGGCATCGGCTCCGCCCCCCCCCAGGCCCCCGATCTGGCCGCGGCGATCCGGCGCGAACTCGAACCGCTGCGCTGAGAACTCTCCGCGGCCCCGCAGGAGCCCTGGACTCCCCTCGTTACAGCTCCCCTCTCTCCCCTCCTTCGCCTTCCGGGAGATCCAGACCCTCTACCCAAGCCAGCACCGCTTGGGCCGTGCCGATCGCTTGGGCCGCATCCGCTGGGTCGAACAGCTCCAGGGGCAGATCGGCCAGCGGCGTTGTGGTCAACCCCAGCTCCTGCAGAACGGCCACCAGCTGGGCCAGGGCATGGGTGTGGGGCGGCTCGCGGCCGAGCTCGACGATGGCGCCCTTGAGAGCTTTCTCGGCCGCCTGAGCGGCGAAATAACACGCCTGGGCCTGGAAGCCATGGCGGCTGGCCAGCTTGGCCAGGTCGAGGTCGCTACGCGCCTGGCGCCACCAGGCCTGGGGACGGGCCTGGCTCATGGTGCCGGGTGGAGTTGCAGGGCCTGGCGGCGGATGGCGCGCCAATGGGGCGAGGGGGAGCTGGCCATGGCTTGCCAGCGATCGCTGGGGAGGGCCAGTACGTCATCCCCCACCAGCGCCTGGCGCAACTGATCGGCCCAGTGCTCTGCCGCTGCCTCGCTGTCGGCCACCACCAGCAGATCGGTGTCGGAGAACCCGTCCCAGTCGCCGCGGGCCAGCGAGCCGAACAGCCAGATCGTGCAGTTGGCGGCTCCGAGCGCCTGGTGCAACTGCTCCCGCAGGAGCGTCAGCCTGCGCTCGCGTTCGCGCTGCCGCAACCGCTCAAAAGGGCTTAAGGGCGAGGCCATGGGGACAGCCTACGGGCGGTTGAGCCACCAGCCATTTTCGTTGGCGGTGCTGAAGGGAGTGGCTTGGGTTCCGAACTCCGCTGGGCTGGTTTCGCGCAGGGGGAGAACATCGAAGCCAGCGCCGCCGCGGTCGGTGGAGGGTTGGATCGGAGCTCCCTTGGCCCGTTGAAGCGGGAGGGCGCCGGTTCAGGTGATGGTGAATTGCGAATTGGACAGGGTCAGTCCGGGCGTGAGTGTGGCGAACGCTGTTGCCGCGAGTGGATTGGAGCCATCGGGGTCGTAGAGGAGTGTGTTGGTGGTTGTATTGAAGAGGATGCGATGGG
>CAIVPT010000287.1 GCA_903907855.1 uncultured Synechococcaceae cyanobacterium
ATTGGCACCGGTACCGCTGCGGCAGCGGTGATCACCGGCACCACGGCACTGAGCATCAACGCCGCCGCCGCGCCTAATGGCCTCAGCATCAGCGGAAACGCTGGGGTCAACACCCTCACGGGCACCGGCTTCGTGGACGTCATCAACGGCGGCACCGGAAACGACACCCTGATCGGTGGAGCCGGCATTGATGTTTTCCGATTCGACAGCACCCTCAATGCCGCCACCAACGTGGACCGCATCACCGACTTCTCGATCGCCCAGAACGATGGGATTCAACTGGAGAATGCGGTGTTCACTGCACTGGCTGCCACCGTGCCCCTCGCGGCCACAGCTTTTGTGATCGGCTTGGCGGCCACGACCGCGGACCATCGCATTGTTTATAACAGCGGCACCGGTTTTCTCTCTTACGACCGCGATGGCAATGGCCTTCTTGGCCCTACCCAATTTGCTATGCTGACCGCAGGGCTTGCCCTGACTGCGGGTAGTTTCACTGTCACCTGATGGCGAGGCTGCGACAAGCAATCACTGGGCTGTTGCATTGCAAAAGAAAGTGCGCCTGGGTGATTTCTGTTTCAGCCTTCTAAGCTGATGATGCGGGTTCGATAGTCTCTCGGCAACGGTCCCCCGTGCTCGCTGCCCGTGACTGAAAGCTGATGATCAGCGGCAGCCGATTCACTTGCCTTGAGATGATCAATCCCATCCTGCAGTCATCCGAGGGGATACTGACCCCTCCTTATGGCCGGATTCGCCATCCATTGGCCTCTAGACCTGCAGTCGATCCGCCAAGTGGCTACCGGCCTGCCGGGTCTGGTCAGTTCCGTTTGGCGGGTGGACAACCTGGTGATGGCCCTCTCCTCCGCCAGTGGCCAGGAAACGATCAACCTGCTGCGCACCGGCGCCAGCGCCAGCGATCTGTTCACGCCGGTGGGGGCGCTGCGCTTCCGCTTTCCGGTCGGCTTCTTCCAACCCACCTACGCCCTGGCTGCCCGCCGCTCCCCCGCCGATTCGGCGGCGATCGAGCTGTTCTTCAATATCGGCGCCAAGAGCAACGCGGCCGCCACCAGCGAGAGCGTGGGTCTGGAGAGGGAAGGGGGGTAACGCTGCCCCTGCAGCAGCTGGCGGCCGATGCGATCCATCGGCTCACCCTGGTGGTCGATTCGGCCGGCTTGCGCAATGCCGCCGGAATGGTACTTGAGGCCAACGGCGATCTCTATTTGCAGGACAACGGCGCCGATCTCGGCCGCCTGATCCCGGACTTTGGTTTCCCCCACACGGTCGTGTCGGCCGCCACGGGCGAAACGATCTCCGCCGGCGTGGCGGTCTGCCACGCGATCTGCGCCACCCCCGGCGCCGCCAACCTGGAGAACCCGGTGGTCTTCGCCGATCCGCGCAGCGGCAGCCGGTTTCATTTCATCGCCAACCAGCTGCTCGGCCATCCCAACGGCCTGTTGGCCGGCCAGGATTCGCTCTACCTCACCGACCTCGACTACGTCGGCAATCTGCAGAGCGACAGCCGCGGCTCGATCTACCGCATCCAGTCCTTAGTGCCACCACCCGCCACCGTTCCCGCTCCCCTGCCCCTGGTGGGTTTTGGTGCCGCTCTGGGCTGGAGCCGCCGTCTGCGGCGTCGCCAGCGAAGCAGCAGGGCGCCAGCGCATCACGGTGAACGCCCTGGTGCTTGAGTTTTTGGTCGGTTGCGTTCACGCCCGCCGCCGCTGACTGGGAACCCTCGATCGCCTTGAGGCCGTGGCGGCCCTCAGCCCCCCAGCCCCACCCCCTCCAGCAGCGGCCGGGCCGCCATCAGCATCAGGCTGCGGCTCTCCAGCGGGGCGCCGCTGGGCAGCCAGCGCTCCGGATGCTCCGCCAGGGCCTGGTCGGGCGGCAGGGCGGTGTCGATCACCCGCAGCCAACCGCTGGTGCAGGCCGGCAGGTCGAAGTGCATGGCCTTGTAGTAGGCGTTCATGCCGCACCACAGCAGCGGGCCGCGCTCGGGGTCGTTGAGGCTCCAGGCCAGGCAGTGCGACCACTGGGCCCAGTCGGGCTTGTGCAACTCCACGCCGTGCCATTCGCGCCAGGGCTGGTTTGGGGCTCCCCCATTGGCTTTCTGGGGCGATTCCGGCAGCGGCGGATCGGGGTTGAGCAGCGGGGCCAGGTGGTGGCGCAGGCGGATCAGCCGCGTCAGGAAGCCGCGCATCGCCTGGTCCTCCTCGTCGGGTCGCCAGTGCATCCAGCCGAGTGGGTTGTTCTGGCACCAGGTGTTGTTGTTGCCCCCCTGGCTGCGCCGCACCTCATCTCCCATCAGCAACATCGGCACCCCCGGCGCCAACAGCAGCGAACTGAGCAGGTTGCGCATCTGGCGGTTGCGCAGCGCCGTGACCGCCGGATCGCTGCTCGGACCCTCCACCCCGTGGTTCCAACTGTTGTTGTGGTTGTCGCCGTCGCGGTCGTTCTCGCCGTTGGCCAGGTTGTGCTTGCGATCGAAACTCACCAGATCCGCCAGGGTGAAGCCGTCGTGGGCGGTGAGGAAGGTGATCGAGCGGCCCACCGGCGGCGGTGCGCCCCCGTAGAGATCCGGATTGCCCGCCAGCCGTTGCCCCAGCTGCCACACCATCCGCTCATCCCCCTTCCAGAAGCGGCGCACGTCGTCGCGGAAGCGGCCGTTCCAGCTCGCCACCCGCCGCGCCGGGAAATCCGCCAGCCGGTAAAGGCCGCCGCAATCCCACGGTTCGCTCACCAGCTTCAGATCCGCCAGCTCCGGATCGGCCTCCATGTCCTCAAACAGCGGCGGCGCGTCCAGCGGGGCCAGGTCTTCGCCGCGGCTCAGGGCGATGCCCAGATCGAAGCGGAAGCCATCCACCCCCAGCTCCACCGCCCAGCAGCGCAGGGATTCGAGGATCAGCCGCCGCACCAGGGGGCGGTTGGCGGCGATGCTGTTGCCGCAGCCGCTCACATCCTGGTAATCGCCCCGGGCGTTCTGGTGGTAGTAGTGCGAATCGGCCAGGCCCCGCCAGCTCAAGGTGGGACCCGCCTGGTTGCCCTCGGTGGTGTGGTTGTACACCACATCGATCAGCACCTCGAGGCCGGCCTGGTGGCAGGCGCTCACCAGTTCGCGCACCTCGGCGCGGGCCCGCAGCGGATCGTCGCTGCTCAGGTAGCCCGGATGGGGCGCCATCCAGCTCACGGGGCTGTAGCCCCAGTGGTTGAAGCGGCCCGGCGGGGCGTCCTGGGGATCGAACGCCATCACCGGCAGCAGCTCCAGCGTCGTCACCCCCAGCTCCTGCAGATAGGGGAGGGTGTCGATCAACCCCAGCAACGTGCCCTGCCGCTCCGGCGCCACCGGGCAGCCCTCCCCCCGGCTGAAGCCGCCCACGTGCAGCTCATAGATCACGCTCTTCTGCCAGCGGTGGCGGGGCCGCGGCGCGCTGGCGAAATCGAAGCGGTCGCGCTCCGTTACCACCCCCTTGAGGCAGCAGTTGGTGTTCGGCGTTGCCCCCACCGCCTTGCCCCGCTCATACACGTCCCAGCCGGTGAGGGCACGGGCGCAGGGGTCGATCAGCACCTTGGAGGGGTTGAAGCCGTGGCTGCCCGGCAGCAACGGGCCGAACACCCGGTAGCCGTAGCAGCAGCCCTCGCCCACCCCTTCCACTTCCACATGCCAGTGGTCGCCGGAGCGGTGGCGGCCCTCCAGCTCGATCACCTGCCGCGGTTCCGCCGCGGCGCCGTGCTCGAACAACAGCAGCTCCACCCGGGTGGCCAGCGGGGCCACCACGGAGAAATTCACTCCCCTGCCCGTGATGGAGGCTCCCAGCGGCCAGGGATGTCCGATCCGGATCGCCGACAAGGATAAGTACGCGATTCCCGCACCCTACGCCGGTTCCCGGCCCCCGCGCTGTTCCGCGGAGTTCAATGGGGAAGCGCCCACCCCACAGGAGTCCGCCGCCCTGGAAGCCGCCCCGATCGCCCCGGCGCCGCTGGAGCCCGGTCGCCCGCCCCAGCCGGTGCGGCCCGAACTGTTTCTGTTCTCCCCCAACCGCGACAGCCAGGGCGGCAGCGCCTGGTGGCTGGAGCTGGCGGATCTCGATCTGCTGATCGACGTGCCGGCCCTCAGTGAGGCCAACCTCGCCTTCCTTCGGCAGCGGGCGGCCCGCCGCGGATCCGCCGCACCGCCCCCCTGGATCGTGCTCACCGGCCGCGAGGGCCATGGCCGCTGCCGGCGCCTGCAGCAGGCCCTGGGCTGGCCGGTGCTCGTCCAGGAGCAGGAGGCCTACCTGCTGCCGGGGGTGGAGCCGCTCCAGACCTTTGCGGCCGAGCACACCCTGGCGCCTGGGGTGCGGCTGCTCTGGACCCCCGGGCCCAGCCCCGGCGCCTGCGTGCTCCACGCCCGGGGGGCGGCCGCTGAAGGCGACGACGGGGTGGACGCTGAGGTGGATGGGCTGTTCTGCGGTCGCCTGCTGGTGCCCCTGGCGCCGGGGCGCCTCGGCCCCCTGATCAGCCGCCGCACCTTCCATGGGCCGCGCCAGCTGCGCAGCCTGGCCCGCCTGCACGACTGGCTGCCCGCCGGCTCGCCGGACTGGATCGCCAGCGGCGCCGGCCTGGGGGCGTTGCGGGGCGAGAAGCTCGTGGGGGGCGGCGCGGCGCTGCTGGCGGAGCTTGGGCACCAGGGCCCAGATGGCGGCGATAGGGCCAAATTCTTCGCATAAGTTTCCGATTAGGTCTTGCTTCGGTGAGATCCGTTGCCGGAAGCGGCTTTTTTGGTTGCCGTAGCGGCCCAAGCCCCATACGATTGGCGCGCTCGTTTGCAGCAACGGCGGCCGGGACTTCTTCCGACCCGCCTCCCCCTCGCCGTTTCGGCTCCCCACGACCGCCACCCAGGAGGCCTACCCGCTCTTATGAACAAAGCTGATCTCGTCAATCTCGTCGCTGCCCGCACCGAGCTCACCAAGACCGACGTCTCCAACGTCGTCGATGCGGCCATCGAAACCATCATCGATTCGGTGGTGGAAGGCAAAAAGGTCTCCATCCTTGGTTTCGGTTCCTTCGAGCCCCGCGAGCGCTCCGCCCGCCAGGGCCTGAACCCCAAGACCGGCGAAAAGATCAAGATCCCTGCCAAGCGCGTGCCCGCCTTCACCGCCGGCAAGCTCTTCAAGGACCGCGTGCAGGGCTGAGGCGCCGCCTCACGGTCTTCGGCGGTCCCGTTCGGGACCGCTTTTTTTTGCCCATGTCGGCCCCATTGCCCGTTGATCGCCCCGTGACTCCCCCGGCTTGGCCGGTGGCGTTGCCGGAGGCCCTGGCCGAGACGATCGCCGCCGGGCTCGAGCGCCGCCAGCGGCAGGTGCGTGGCCGCTTCGCCCCCTCCCCCACCGGCCGCCTCCACCGCGGCAACCTGCGCACCGCCCTGCTGGCCTGGCTCGACGCCCGCCTCGCCGGCGGCGAACTGCTGCTGCGCCTCGATGACCTCGACACCCCGCGCAACCGCCCTGGCGCCGAGGAGGCGATCCTGGCGGATCTGCGCTGGCTCGGCCTCGACTGGGACGGGCCACCGTTGCGCCAGAGCGAGCGGCGCGGCCTTTACGCCACGGCTCTCTCGGCCCTGCGGCGCGGCGGCGCCCTCTACCCCTGCCGCTGCAGCCGCCGCCTGCTCGCCGACGTCTCGGCCCCCCATGGCGCCCTGAGCGTCTATCCGGGGTACTGCCGCGCGCTCCTGCCGCAGTGGGGGGCAGTGGGGGGGCGCCTGCCGAGCTGGCGCCTGCGGTTACCCGCCGGATCGCTCCGCTGGCCCGAGCGCTTTGCTGCCCCCGGCCGCCTGGAGGGGGCCACGGCGGTGGGGGATGGGGTGCTGCGCCGCGCCGATGGGGTGGTGGCCTACCACCTGGCGACGGCCGTCGATGAGCTGACCCTCGGGATCAGCGACGTGGTGCGCGGCGAAGATCTCTGGAGTTCCACCGGCGCCCAGGTGGCCGTGATGGCGGCCCTGGGGGCGGAGCCACCCCGCTATGGCCATGTGCCGCTCTGGCGCGACGGCGAGGGCCAGCGGCTCAGCAAACGGGAGGACGCCGAAGGCCTCGAGCTGTGGCGCTCCCGGGGCATGGATGCGGCGGCGGTGATCGGCGTGTTGGCGGCCAGCCTGAATCTGGTGGCCGATGGCGTGCGGCTTTCCGCCCGGGAGTTGCTCGGGGGCATCGATTCGGCACGGTTGCATGCCTGCATGGCCCCGCAACCGCCGGAGGGGCGCCACTCTTAAGGATGGTTTCGCCTCGCAGGCCACCGATACCCGCCACAGTGAGGAGATCCGGACAGGCCGCCTCGATGACCACGTCTCCCGCCCATTCCCCTCCCCACGATCTCCAGGGACAACCGTGCCCCCATTGCGGTGGGAGCGGCGCCCTGCGCCTGGCGGATCAGCGCTACCGCACCTGCCTGGAATGCCTGGGCCGCGGTCGGCTGGTGGCCATCGGCGAGACCCTGCCCCTGCCGGCGATCAGAACCGCTTCACCTGCTTCTTCCGCTGCTGCCAGATGAAGAAGGCGGCCGTGCCCACCACCGCTGCCAGGGGAACGGCCGTCAGCAGCAGAAGGATTACGGCGGTCCAGTCGGTGTACATCCCTGTGTCCGAGACGAAGGCGCTGCCATCATCCCAGCAGAGCCGCCCGTTCTGGATGTCCCGATCCCGCTCCCCCCGCCTGTGCCCCAATCCGCCGGCGTTCTCCGCGGTGGCGCGGCGGACTTCCGCGTTGCTGGCGGCGGCCGTCCTGCCGCTGGGCCTGGCCCCGGCCCAGGCCGGCGTTCAATTCGAGAACTGCGTGCGCGGTCTGGATGGATCCATCACCTGCGACACCGTGCCCACCGGCGACACGCTCCTCACCGACAAGGCCGCCCAGTTCGGCCTGTTCCAGAACGCCAGTCCGGGCTGGAATGAATTCAATCCCTTCCAGGGCTACGACGAAGATCTGGGCGACGACCCCTATTGAGGCCCGTCCCAAGATCGGGCCCGAGGCGCAGCGCCGAGGGGGGCAGGCCGAAGTTGCGCTGGATATCGCGGCTGAAGCTCGAGAGGTTGGTGTAGCCGCAGCGGCGGGCGATCTGCTGGATCGGTTCGTGGCTGGCGCTCTGCCGCAGGGCCTGCGCCGCCGCCTCCAGCCGCTGCTGGCGCACCCACTGCATCGGGCCGCACCCGAAGCGCCGCTCGAATGCGTACTGAAGAGCCCGCGGTGAGCAACCGCTGTGCTCGCTCAGATCCCGCAGGCACAGGGGGCGGTGCAGGTTGGCCTCGATGTGGGCCAGCAGGGCTTCGAAGCGGCGGCTGGGGTCGACCCGGTCCGCCGGGGCGCCGTCTGCCGCGGGATCCTGCAACAGCAGCAGGGACAGGGGACGCAGCAGGCAGTCCTGCAAGGCCGCGTTGGGCAGTGGGGCCCCGTCGCCGGGGAGCTGCGCGGCGCGCTCCAGCAGCCGTACGGTCTGATGCAGGAGGGCCAGCAGGGGACCGGCCAGCGGTTCGCTCTCTCGCCACTGGACACCGCGCTCCAACCGCGCCTCCACCCGCCTCCGGGTCTGGGGCGGGGCGGGTGGTGCCAGCCATGGCCCCAGCGCCGCCTCCAGCGCCGGGCGGGGCAGGCCGATCAACACCACCTCGATCCAGCGGTCGCAGCGCAGCAGCAACGGCCCCCCCGGCAGGAGCACCGCCGTGTGCCCGGCATCAGCCGCCAGAGGGCGGCCCCCCCGCCGCGTCGGCCGCAGGGTCACCTCCCCGGCCAGCGGCAGCGCCAGGCAGAGCCCGGTTGCACAGCTGAGTTCGAGGCGGCAGGGGGGCAGCCCCACGGTGTGCAGCCGCACCTCTCCCAGGGCCTGGAGGGCGTGGCGGAAGGCCAGGTCGCTCTCCCCGCCCGGCTGGCTCACCGTCCGCAGCAGGAAGTCCTCCCCCAGGCGCCGTCGCAGGGCAGGGGCCCCCTGTCCCGGCCGGAAGGCCCATCCTGGTTCCTGCGCGGCCATGGGGGGCATCCGCTCTTCCCGCATCGTGGCCAGCGGCGGGAATACTGCTGCCGCTGGTGAGCATCGCGGCACAGACCTCGCGCAGTCGTACCCGGGAGCGTTGCTGCCAACGTCTGGTTTGGTTGCCGTTTCTCGGCGCTGGGGCCCCCGCTGCGGTAGGCCTTTAGAACCCAGACCTGCGCCATGGCTGCCGACTCCCGTTTCCCCACCACCGGCACTCCTTCGGCATCTGCGCCGGAGGCGCGGATCGTCACCCCCGCCGGCTCCACCATCGAGGCGGAAGGGCCGGGCGGCTATCTCGTTTGCGACGCCGAGCGCCACTGCACCCACGTCGACAACCTCTGGCAGGCCCAGCAGCTGGTGCAGTGGGCGGAGGTGCACCACCGGCCCCTTCACCAGTACGGGATCCAGGATCCAGCGGGTCACTGAAGCCCCCCCTGCTCGTCGGCCATCGGCTGTTGGTGGGCCGGCCCGGCTGGTGGCCCCTTGCGGCTGTCCTTACCGTGCCGGGGAATTCCCTTTTCTCCGCGCTGCGATGCATTTCTGGTCCCCCGGCCTGGATCCGGGCCATCCCATGGTGGGCTCGCATCCGGAGCGTTACGTGCTGCGGCGTCTTGCTTCGGGCCGCTACATCGCCATCGACCCCCACGACCAGAGTCTGGTGGATGTGGAGGAGGTCTCCGGGGCCCATGGTTTCCACACCCACGAGGCGGCGCTGCGGGCCGTGGGTGAGCTGCGCAAGCTCGGCCAGGCGGAGATCGACATCATCAAGATCGAGTGAAATCGCCGTCACGCCGTCACGCCGTCGAGCCGTCGCGTCATCGCGGGGCCGGGCCGGAGATCCTGATTCGTAACGCCGCTCCTGGCGCTTTGAGCCACCCTCGATAGGGTCGAAGCAGACGCCCAGGACCGATGAGGAAACACCATCTGCGAACTCTGGAGGCCCTTTTCGCGCACCCCCTGCAGCACGGGGTGCGCGTGTCCCAGGTGGAGGCCCTCTTTCGCTCCCTGGGCGCCGAGGTGAGCGAGCGCGATGACCGTCGCCTGCACATCCGTCTCCCCAACGGGGCCGAAACCTGGATTCGCGCCGGTGGGGTGCGCCAGCCCGATCTCGATGCCGAAGCGGTGATGCGGGTGCGGCGCTTTCTGGAGGAGGCGGGGGTGAGCCCCGACCACCCGGAGGCCGACGCCCCGTCGCCCCGCGGTGACCAGAGCCACCGACTGGTGCTGCACCTCAACCACCACCAGAGCGAC
>CAIVPT010000288.1 GCA_903907855.1 uncultured Synechococcaceae cyanobacterium
CACGGGGTTGTCGTCGCGGATCGCCAGGAAGCCACCGAAGCTATGGCCGTGATACCCCTTTCCCCCTTCGACGGCCTCATTTGAGCCGCAACGAGGACAAATCTGCGTTTGCGCTTCATAGCGGAGATCGCAATCCTTGCAGCGCACGTAGACCCAGTCGGGTTCCGGTGTCTTGGGATTCCAAGGGGAGGCAAGATCGAGCCCCACAACACGCCATCGATGGCCGCGGGCATGAACCGGAGCTTCCGGTTGGTACTGCGCAATCCCGAAGCGCCTTGCGACCGTGATGTTGTCTTCCTCATGTTCATCCCCCAAGAGCCTCAAGGTGCTTGGTTCGGATGGGAACTCGTAGCCCGGAAGAATCCCAAACTCAGCAAAGCGGCGCATGGGATGGCCACTGCCCCGATCATCCGCATCGCCATCAAACCGATCATCCCGAATACCGAGGATTTTCCGTTTGAGATCCATGGCATGCGTAGCCGTCCGGTCACCCTTGCCAAACTGATTCCAGAGATCGATGGTTTCCTGCAGTTTCAGGATCTGATAGCGCACACGATCGAAGAGGTCTCGCACGCGCTCGGGAAGCTGTTGAAGGGCTGCCTCGAGGGCTTCCGGTGTTCCAAGGCCAGCAGGT
Organism: uncultured Synechococcaceae cyanobacterium; assembly: GCA_903907855.1. Lineage (GTDB taxonomy): Bacteria > Cyanobacteriota > Cyanobacteriia > PCC-6307 > Cyanobiaceae > Cyanobium. The sequence continues at coordinate 635 of CAIVPT010000288.1, forward strand.
TCGAGCACATCAGCTCCCCACGCATCCATAGCGAGCTGAATGGCGTGAGGGAACTGCTCGACGACAGCCGTAATCAGCTCATCCACTTTCTCTCGATTGATTTCGCCCTGGATGTTGATGTATTCCGCCATCCGTCCTGCAAGCCCTGGATTGGCCGCCCCAAACGCGATGGCGTGCAGGTGGCGCAGCAGCACGTCCCGATTGCCAAGGCCAACACCCGGGGCCGGCACTTCACCAGCAATCATCTCGGTGGGCTTGTCGAAGAAATAGCCGTCATGGGGAGTGCTGCGTGCATAGCCGAGCACGATGCCAACCCTCGACCGGCGGCCTGCCCGGCCTCCCCTCTGGGCGTAGTTGTCTGGCCGTGGAGGGATGTTGCGCATCACCACCGCGTCCAGGCCGCCCACATCGATGCCCATCTCCAGGGTGGGTGAGCAGGCGAGCACGTTGGTGGATCCTCGCTTTTTCGTGCCTGTCCAGCCAGGAGGTGGGCTGAAACCCGGCGGAGGAGCCTTGAAGTCTTCTTCAAGGGCAATCCGGTCGTCTCCAGTGATCTGAGCTGTGTGCTCCCCTGCGGCGAGAGGCATTAGATCAGCCTTCGCAATTCTCCGCACATAGCGATTGCGCTGGACTTCGTCTTCGGGCCAGGCCTCCAACACCCCATGGCAGCTAGGGCAGGGGCTGTCAATCGGCGCCCACGGCATGCGCACATTGCAGATCGAGCAACGCCGCCGATCTTCCGCAGCCACCAGCTCCAGGCTCACCACATCCCCGTTCACCTGCAGTAGGCGCCGCGCTTGCCGGTGCCCATGGAGCTGCTGGGCGTGGATCAACCTGGGCCCCTTGGTGAGCAGCTCCAGCAGCTCCACCATCACTTCTTCATTGGGCTCTGGTCCACCAAAGCGGCTAACCAGATGCTTCAGCTTCCGCTCCAGACTGGGCCCCCGTCCTCCGGCCTTGGGGCGACGCCAGGCATTCAGCTTGGAGATTCCCGCGGGAGCCTCCGCGTCTTCCTGATAGGCCAGCGGCTCGCCTTCCGCATCACAGGCGTAGCCGCAGGGGTTCTTTATGCGGCGCTCCCAATCGGCAGGCCCTCGAAACTCCTCAGGGCAGCTGGGGCTGGCGGGGTGATGGCTGAGCATCGCTCGCGAGAGTGCACCTCTGCGCCGCATTTCATCCAAGAGGCAACGGCACACGTAGGCCAGCTGTTCTTTGGTCAAGCCCAGAGCCGCAGCAAGGCTGGCTCCGCTCTTGTTGATGTGGGCCTCCAGATGCTCGTAGCGGATGCCCACCAGGCCCAGGTTGAGCAGGGACGCCCGATAGCCGGCACTCACGGCCAGATCATCGAGAAGCGGCGCCTCCTCCCAGGCCTTGGCCTTGGCTCGAACAGCCTGGGGGAGGAAATCAGCGTCGTCGTACCCCTTGGTGTTGGGGTTATCGCCACGCTCAACGCCGTAGGCCACCAGCTTCGTGAGCAGTTCCTCGATGCTTCCGCGCGACTCAGGGCTCACTTGAAGGGCCTGCTTTAACAGACGCCTCATGCGGTCGTAGCGGCCGGCGTAGCTGATGAAGCGAGCCTGGTGGGCGGCGTCTTGGCGGCTGTCGGAGAAGATCAATAGCCGTTCCTTACCGTCGTGCCCGGTGCGGTTTCGGTTCTGGACAGCCAGCCCTTCACAGAGGCCCTCCGCCAACACCCGAACAGCGGCTGAGGTTCCCAGCGACACCGGTGTGAGCACGTCGTGGGCTCCAGCGGTGCCGCCACAAACGAGGCAGCGATTCCGGGCTGGCGCCAGCACGGCCTTCACCGGGTAGTCGTTCTCTCCTGTGGAGAAGGAGCAGGTTGCTGGATCGAAGCTCCCCTCCAACACCTTCCGGCCCCGCATCTGCTTCTCGACGCCCACCAACCCGCCACGGCGCGACGCGGAAGCGTCCTCATCCATCTCCTCCTCGTCGCCGGTTTCGAAGCGCGCTCGGTCGTAGAGCACCCATTCGTTCGCGTTGGAGCGGCTGGAGTTCGGCCGTAGAGCCGCCTCCTGGGGCCCACCTTCACCGGAGGAGAAACGCAGTGTGTCGGCGCCGCAGGATCGGCAGAGGTAGAGCGGGGCCGCCGTGCTGCCGCAGCTGCACTGCTCCTCCCCCATGGGGTGGAGCTTGCCGCAGGCGGGATCCACACAGCGAGTGAAACGCCAGCCGCCGCGGATGAAGCGATGGGCCCTCAGGCGCAGGGCACCGGACGTTTGATCCGGTAGGGCGGCACCGAGCACAAGGGCAGCCTCCACCTCCTGGCGGACTTGCGCCGGATCACTGCTAGTCCGTTGGGGCACGGTGCCCTGCACCTGCTCCACGATCTGACTCAGCGACATCGGCCGGCGAGCGAGCAGATCGTTGAGGGTCCAAAGAATGCCGCTCTGCTGCGCAAGAGCTTCTAGGGGCTGCTCAGAGGAGCCACCACTGAGGGTCGCCAATGCTGAACGCAGGCCTGCCTCATCGAGGGGCGTGGGAAGGTGAGGCACGCCTGGTTCCGGCGTCCACCGGGCTAGCTCGGGAATCTGAAGATCCCGGAGCTCCTCACCCAGAACCCGAAAGCGTTCAGCCGACACACCGGTGAGCTTGCCGAGAAACTCCTGCACCGCTTCATCCCGCAGCGCCTTCACTTCTTCCGGTGTTCGCCCCGTTTCGTCGATGCTCTTAATCGTGGCCGAGGTGGCCACAGGCAGCGTTTCCGGGAAGCGGCGATTGTCGCTCCGGTCGTCCACCTTCCAGTCCTGGCGGGCCTGGCGCAGGTGGGCCATCAGCCGGCGGAAGAGCAGGGCGATGTTGGCGCCCAGGCTGCCGCGGTAGGTGTGCACCTCATCGAGCACCACGAACCGGCACCGATGGTTCGCGAAGAGCGCATCGCGATCGGCTGGTCGTACCAGGAGGTACTCCAGCATCATGTAGTTGGTCAGCAGGATGTGAGGCGGCTTCTCCCGCAGGGCTTTGCGCTCGTCTTCTTTGGTGGAGCGGTCGTAGCGGGCCACCTTCACGTGGGTGTGGCCGGAATCCTTGAGGTAATCGCGGATGCGCTCCTCCTGGTCGTTGGCGAGCGCATTCATCGGATACACCAGCAGGGCTGTCAGGCCCGACTGGGGGAAACGAACCGAATCTTCGATGCTGTTCTGAATCACCGGCAGCAGGAAGGCTTCCGTCTTGCCGGAGCCGGTGCCTGTGGTGACCGCCAGGGGGCCCGCCTCGGCGCCGAGCAGATGGCGGATCGCCTCGCTCTGGTGTAGGTAGGCGGTCGTCGATCCGCTGCGCTTCTCCATCACCTGTGCCAATCGCGCATCCAGGCCGAGCTCTCGCCAGGGCAGGCCACTTTTGAAGGGGCGGTGGGCCTGGAAGAAGGGCTCCTGCGCCAGAAAGCCGGCTTCATCGAGGGCTGCCTCCAGTGCTTGCCGCAGCTGAGGGTCCCGGGCCTGGAACTCCGTGGAGAGGTAGCTGCGGTACTCCCCCAGGACCTGCTCGACGATGGTGATGGGGTTGAGGGTCATGGCCTGGGAGAGGGATGGGCGGCGGTCTAATCGCGAGACTCAGGGCTCTAATGGCCAAAAAGCGGGGGAGGGTGGAGCTGAGAAGCAAGTCATGGCAGACGTTCTGGAGGGAAGGGCGAGCTCTCTATCCGCCATCGGGGCCACTCTCTCGGCCATCTCCTGGCGGGTAGTAGCGGCGCCAACGCTTCTCGCCACGAGAGGTGATCCGCTGGGCCTCCAGGAGGTGCTCAATCGCTCTGCCGAGGGTGCGGTCTGGAATTTCCCTGCCAACGCGTTGATGAATCTCGGTGGATGAACTGCCTGGGTAACGCATGACGTCCTCCTCGATCAGGGCCCGAAGCCGGTGCGGTTCAATCCGCCGCAGGGTGGTCTGGTGATCGAAGCCCACCTCCTGAAGCAGCGCCGGATCCACGAAGTAGCGGGTGGCGCGGGTACGGCCTGTCGGCCGGACGAGCTGCAACTCCAGCAATCGGTGCAGCCAATGACGAAGGTGACTTGGATCCTCCAGCTCGAGGGCCGTCGCCAGTTCTGTGGCCAGCATCCCCTCGCTCTGTGCCAAGGTTCCCAGGGTGATGCGCTCCCGCTGTCCCAACTGGTGGCGCTCATCGGCCAGGGCAATCAGACGGATGACGGCTGGATGAAGCACACGGCGGGGGATGGTGACATGCACCGAGTCGATGTCTTCACGCACCCTTGGAGCGGATCGCCCACTGACGAGCAGCTTCTCGTACATCAGATCAAAGCCTGTACCCTCCCGCTCCATCAGCTTGAGGTCGTGGAAGATCCGGGTCAGTCCGTCGTTACGGCGACGAAAAGTATGCAGGATGTTGGAGGGGGTGACACCAATTGGCAGCCGACCTACATTCACAACCTCCAGCCGGTCCGGGTGAAGGTTGAGGTAGATGTCCCCGCGCTGGGTATAGGGGCGGTGGACCAAGGCGTTGACCAACAGCTCACGCACCACGGCTTCTTCGTAGGCAGGCACCTGGGTGCGGAACATGCCCTCGGGAAATTCGTAGCTCTCGCGGAAGTCGGGAATCTCTTCCCAGATGGCATCCGGCAGCTCGATGGGAGAGAGGGCGTGATCGTCCCAGCAGAACTTGTTGACCTTGACTCCCTGGTCGTCGTAGCAGATCGCCTGGATTACGGGTGCTGTGCCCAGCTTGGCGCGGTCGAAGCGCAGGCCAAGCAGAAGCACACCCAGATTGGTGAGCAGATCGCCGCTGGCGAGGGTGTAGTGATCAAGCAGTTCTTGTTCGCTCTGCTCCTTCACCGAGGCCTTGACCCGATCTGAAGCCCTCAGCTGGCTGCAAAGTGCCGCCAGCTTGTCAGGATCGACTGCTGTCCGAGGAATCTGCAGCGTTGTCAGCGTCTCCCAAGGAAATGAAGGCCGATCATTGGCCAGGCGCAGCACCTCGTCCCCGAGGATGGGTTTGCAGTCATCCCCGATGCGCATGTAGAAGCGGCCATCGCAGGTGGAAGCAACGCCGATAGCTCGCTGAATCGTGAGGACGATGAGCTGCCCACCATTCACTGCCGTCTGAATCTCAGGAATCACCGTGACATTCACGGTGAGTTCTCCGACACGCTTGCGGATGCGGTCGAGGAGGCGAGATTCTATGCATTGCCCGGGTGGTGGCAGTGAGGCATCGTCTTCGATGCCGATCAGTAGCTGGCCGCCTGAGCCATTGGCAAAGCAGACGCAATCCTTGGCAAGTTCCTCGAAATCAGTGGATGCACCCTGCACGACACGAAGGGACTTGCGATCGAGTCGCTGCCCCTCCTCGGTGTCGATCA
>CAIVPT010000289.1 GCA_903907855.1 uncultured Synechococcaceae cyanobacterium
CTGCTGATGCGCCAGGTGAACATGCACGAGGCCAAGACCCATCTGTCTCGCCTGGTGGAGGAAGCGGCCGCCGGTGAGCCGTTCGTGATCTGCAAGGCTGGCCGGCCGATGGTGCGCATCACGCGGCTGGACGACGGGGAGGCGGCGACGGCACCCCGGCGCCGGCTTGGCCTGCTCGCCGGACACTGCCAGGTGCCCGACGACTTCGATCAGCTGGCGGCGGCGGAGATCGCCGATTGGTTCGAGGGAAGCTGAGCACCGTCATGCGTCTGCTGCTCGACACCCATCTGCTTGGCCCCGATGCTGGAGGACCCCGCCCATACCCCGGTCTTCAGTGTCGCCAGCCTTTGGGAGCTGGTGATCAAGCAGGCCCTGGGCCGTCCGGACTTCACGGTGCAGCCGCCGCCTCTGCACCGTGATCCGTTTGACCGGCTTCTCCTCGCCCAGGCAAGTGCGGAGGGTCTGCTGCTGATCACCGCCGATCATCAATTGGCGCAGTATCCGGCTCCGGTTCGCCTGATGCCCGCCTGAGGTGGTCTGGCTTTTCTGAGGATCGCTTCGCACTTCGCAACATCACCCGCCACCATGGAAGGCCCCAACCGGCTCCCATGTCCACCACCCTGCTTCTCGAGGTTGCCGCCGGCTTCCTCACCGCCACCGTTGCCCTCTGGTTCGTTGTGGCCGCACCCCGCCCCCGCGCGGAGAGTGCGGAGCCACCGGTGCCCCTGCCGCCGGGCCTGGCAGGCCCGCTGCGCGCCTACTTCCTGCGCCCCAACCCCGCCGCTGACCTTGGCCTGCTCGCCCTGCGCCTTGCCGTCGGCCTGATGATGATCCACCACGGCCAGGACAAGCTCGCCGATCCCGCCAGCTTCGCCGCCAACTACGTGGTGCCCCTGCACCTGCCCTTTCCCCTGCTGATGGCCCATCTGGCCGGCTACGCCGAGGTGTTCGGCAGCTGGATGCTCATCCTGGGCCTGTTCTCGCCCTTCGGTGCCCTCGCCCTGATCGGCACCATGGGGGTGGCTGCCTACCACCACATCCTCACCTCGGGCCTCAACATCTACGTGCTCGAACTCGTGGTGCTCTATCTCGGGTCCAGCGCCGCCCTGCTGCTGCTTGGTCCGGGTCGCCTGTCCTTCGATGCGGGCATCGTTTCCGGACTGCTGGGAGGTTCTTCGGTTTCGTCCCGTGGTTCTTCGTCCCGTGGTTCCCTCACCCAACAGCCTGTGCCGGTTTCGCTTTCTCGGGAGGATTGATTTCCAAGCTTCTGCGTCATGTCAGTTCGGCCCTATCGTTCGCCAGTTAACTTCAAGTTGTGAACGGGTTAAGGGCCGAGGTTTCATGGGCTGAGTGACTCCTCTTTCGGCTTCGCTCCTTAGCAGCAGCCAGGTCCAGCTGTTGTGCCGTCCATGCTGCTTGCCCCGTGTTGGGTGGGGCCGCCTCGCTGCCCCTCCCCCCTTCACGATGAGGGCCCAGGTCAAGCCGCCATGGATCTCTGGATCCTGCAAAAACGTCCCTCCGGGGCCGTAGAGCCCTACGAGCTCATGCGCCTGCGGGAGGAGGCCCGCCACCTTGGCCTGCGGGCGGAGGCGGTCGCTCCCGATGAGATTGATCTGATCGTGAGCCGCGGCGGCAGCCGTTCGATTCGCCGCTGTGGCATTGAGGTGGCTCTCCCCGATGGCCTCCTCTCCCGCACCGGCAGCGCCACCGACTACTTCACCCTGGCGATCCTGCGCCAGCTCGAACACCTCGGTGTGCCGGTGTTCAATAGCAGCCGCTCGATTGAGGCGGTGAAGGATAAGCTCTATGCCCACCAGATTCTCGCCCAGAGCAACCTGCCCATCCCCCGCACCATGCTCGTGCGCTTTCCGGTGGATATCGAGTTGGTGAGTCGTCAGATCGGCTTTCCCTGCGTGGTGAAGCTGCTGGCCGGTTCCTGTGGCGAGGGGGTGTTGCTCAGTCGCGATGCCGGCAGCTTTCGCGATCTGATGGAGTTCATCGCCAATATGGATCGCTCCCAGGCTGTGATCCTGCAGCAGTACATCAGCAGTTGCCCCGGGCAGGATCTGCGGGTGTGGGTGATCGGGGGGCGCGTGCTCGGGGCGATGCTGCGCAGCAGCACCGACGGCAGCTTCAAGGCCAACATCAGCCGTGGTGGCGACGGCCAGGCCTATCCCCTCAACCCCGCCATCGAAGAGCTGGCCCTCCAATGCGTCAACGCTCTGCACCTCGACATGGCGGGAGTCGACCTGCTGTTTGACAACCACCACTACAGCGTCTGTGAAGTCAATAGCGCTGCCGATTTTGCCGGTTTTGAAGCGGCTACCGGTATCAATGTGGCTCGGGCTGTGCTGGAGCACTGCCGTGCCCATCTGCCCCTGCCACTCCGCTGACCGCCGATCAAGGCAACGGTGCGCCATCCTGGCGGCGGATCGCCACCACCCCCGGGCGCGGCACCTGCCCCGGTGCGCTGGCTGGCCAGTTCGATCCCAACGGCACCCGCCGCAGTTGCTCAAACCGGCCGCCAGTGCGGTCTTGCAGGGTATAGCTCTGCATCTCTTCCTGCCCCGGTTGGTGGGTGGCGTTGTCCTCCCCCGGATGCTGCACCGCCAGAAACAGGGTGCGTTCACCGGTGTCGAAGCAGGGGCCTGTCAGTTCGCATTCCATCGGTCCGGTGGCAAACAGCAGCGCTTCGCCTGCGGCCGGGCCCGTGGTCGGTAATAGCCAGCAGGCGTTTTTACCGAACACATCGGCGCTGCCATTCACGCCGGCTCGGTCGGTCACCATCCAGAGATTGCCAGCCCGATCCACCGTCAGATTGTCTGGGTTGGCGAAGCCCAGGCCCCCCTCCCAGGGTGTACCGCCGGTGGCCACCATCCGCCACTGGAAGTCTCCGCCGGTTTGTTCCAGTAGGGCCGGTCCGTCCTGCAGGCGCATCAGCCAGCCGTAGGGCCAGCGGCTTTCCCCCTGCGGCCCCTGGAAGATGGCGGGATCGGCCTGCCCCTCCCCGTCGCCGCCGCCCGCCGTGAAGGCGATCAGCAGATCGCCGGTGCGGGGATCGATTTTGGTGTCTTCCGGTCGGGCGGCGGCTGTGGCCCCGACGGCGTTGGCCGCCAGGTGCGCGTCGATCAGGATTGCCCCCTGCTGTTCCTCTCCCGTCCCCGGATAGAGGTCGGCGAGGGTGCGGAAGCGTTCGCCGTACGACCGCCAGGCCTCCTCGCTCCGGAGGGCTTCGGCGCCGGCCCGGCTGCGGTCGCGATGGGGCACCGTTGTCATCGCCGGTAGACCGAAAGGCTCGAAATGCATCGGGGACAGCGGCTGGATCGCCGTCTGGGGCAGCAGCGGAATCCAGCGCCCGCCGCCGTCGGCTTGGAACTGCGCCACCTCCAAACGGCCCCGTTCCAGCAGCCGGGAATTGCCAGGATCCTGCGGATCGCGCACCGGTTCCGCGCTCACGAAGCGATACAGGTGCCCCCCGTGCCGATCGCAGCCGGAGTACACCACCAGCGGTTCGCCGGCGCGGGCGCGCAGGGCCACCGCCTCATGGCGGAAGCGCCCCAGCGCCGTGTGCTTCACCACCGCCCGTTCCGGGCGGCGCGGATCGATCTCCACCATCCAGCCGTACTTGTTGCCCGCCAGGCCGAAGGGATTGCCCAGGCCTTCGAGCCGTTCCCCGTCAAAGCGGAAGGGTCGCTGGTCCGGGGCCGGGGAGCTGCCGTCTGCGAAAACCGCTTCCACCACCTGGCTCTGGACATTCTCTTCGGCGGAGAGCACCGTGCCCCAAGGAGTCTGGCCGCCGCCACAGTTGGCGAAGGTGCCTATCACCTGATCGGCGAGGCCGTCGTCGTAGCCCTGGCGCTGCCGGCGGCGGAATACCGCAGCGGCGGGACCGCTGCAGCGCAGCCGTTCCTTCGGGTTCCGCAGCCCGCTCAGGCCGTTGATGCGGCGGTCGAAGCGGCCAGGACGGTGTTGCCACCCCAGGCCCGGCACGCTTTCGATCTCGGCCACGCCGATCCCCAGATCCAATAGAGCCGCTGTCGCGACCTCCCGCAAGGACGCCAGAAGGGGATCCTGCGCCGCCAGGCTCAGGGCGTCCACCTGGCCGCCCCGCTTGGCCAGGCCCTCCTGCAGCTCCTGGAAGGGCAGCTCCCGACCCCGCACCGAGGCATAGCCGGCGCACCAGGGCCGCGGGCTGATGTACTCGAAATTCACCGTCAGCAGCGCCCGCCCGCGCGCCAGCGGTGTGAAAGCCACAAAATCGTTGTTAAAGCCGAAGTGATCTGCTCCCAGCCGGTCTCCCCAGCCCAGCACCAGATCGCTCCGGTATCCGGCCGGTAGTTCCAGCCTGTCCTGCAGGGATACATTCGCGTAGGCCGCTCGCTGCTGCTCGGCCCCCAGACCATCAGTGGGAAGGGGGATGGGCCCCCGCAACGGCGCAAAGGGCCGGCCCGCCGCTGCTTCAGCAGGCGCGCCAACCTCCGCCCGCGCCCTGCCCATCGCGAGCCCGGCCCCTAGGCCGAGCAGGTGGAGCAGCAGGGAGCGGCGGCTGAGTCCCTGGGGTGGTCTGGGTAGGGCCACAAGGGCAATCTCAGCGGAACTGGGGCAGCTTGTTCTGGTCGAAGCTGCGGCGTAGTACGTCGCCGATCGTGAGGCCCACGGGCAGATCGCCGGCGAAGGCGCTGCCGGTGATGCGTTTGTACAGCTTCGACTCCACCAGGTTGTAGGTGCTGGCCGGTAGGGGAATGTCGCCCGCCTTCTCCACCAGGCGCAGGCCGTTGCGCACGGTGAAGCTGGTGAAGCGCTGCACGTCGCTCCGCTGGCTCAGTGCCCTGTCGTTGATGTAGAGAAACAGGGGTCGCGCCAGGGGGTACTTGCCGGCCTGCACGCTGCTGCGGGAGGGCGGAATCGCCCCGGGTCCTGTGCCGATTGGCAGGGCGCGAAGGCTGCTGCGGTTGGCCTGGTAATAGCTGAAGCCGAAATAGCCCAGCGCCGTCGGATTCTTGCTGACGCAGCGGGCGATTTCGTTGTCGTCTTCGCTGGCTTGGTAGTCACTTCGAGAGTTTTCAGCATCGCCGTTCACGGCTTTGTTGAAGAAGTCAAAAGTTCCAGAGTCGGCCCCCGGTCCGCAGAGCTGGATTGGACGATTGGGCCAGGCGGCATTCACCTGGTTCCAACGGTTCACCCTGCCCTGGGCCTGGCGGCTCCAGAGGGTGCTGAGCTGCTTCAGGCTGATCTGCGTGGCCCAGCTGTTGCTTGGATGCACCACAACGGAGAGCGCATCGAAGGCGATGGGCAACTCCAGGAAAACAACACCGCTGGAGGCGCAGCTTTTCAGCTCCCGGCCATTGATCGGCCGGGAGGCGTTGGCGATCTCCAGCTGGCCTCGGCAGAACCTTCGAAAGCCATCGGTGCTGCCCGTTTCCCGCAGATCGATCGCCCCCTTGTTGCCGGCCGCCCGATAGGCCTGGATCGCTTCATTCAGGATCGGGAACACCGTGCTCGACCCGCCGATGCGCAGTGTGGCCCCGCCGGCGGGCACCGCCACGGCCGCAAGGGGCGCCACGGGCAGGAAGGCCAGGCCGAGGGCCAGGGTTGGTAGGAGCAAGGGAGTGCGGAACGTCATGGCGGATCGATGCAGGTTGCGGTTCAAGCGGGGTTGCTGCCGGCTTGTTTGAGCTTCTGCAGCCGTATCTCCAGGTCGTGCAGCATCTCGAGGCCGAACATCGGTAGCTCCTGCATGGCGAACAGGAATTGCTCCCGGTCCATCTCCAGCAGCTCCGTTTCGGTGAGGGCCGTGGCGGTGCCGAAACGGCGATGCTCCGGGTCGGCCAGGGCCCCCGCTCCGAAGCAGCTCCCTGCCTCGATGATCTCCACGCGATCCGCTCCCCAGCTGAGCTCCACCTGGCCGCTGACGACCCCGTACAAGGTGTCGCCGGAATCGCCACTGCGGAAAATGACCTCTCCGGCCCTGAGGTGGCGGGGGGCCCGCTTGCCGGCCAGGGCTTGGATGGTGGAGAGCTCGGGGTGGTTGGCCAGGTTCATCACGGGGAAGACGGGAAATGAGGGGTGGCCTGGCGGCCCCCCTCTCCTGATCCATGCTGCTGCCCCCTTGGTTAAGGGAACATCAACGAAGTTGGCCTGGTGTCACCGTTCTTTGTGATGCGGCCGACGGCGCCCATCGCCCACGTTGGCTAAGGAACTGGCTCAGGCCAGGCTGGTGAAGTCGCTGAAGCGGAACTGGCCGTCGCCGCCCAGCACCGCATCGAAGGCCGGGGCACGGCCGGCGATGGTGTCGAGCGCGACGCCAGCGCGCAGGGCATCGTGGGCGGCACCCACCAGGCTCTGGGGACCGCTGCTGTCGTTGGAGAGGGCCCAGAACATCATTCCGCCCAGGCCGGCCTCGCGCACGTAGGCGGCCTTGCCGGCGATGGTGGCGGCGGTTTCGATCGAACTCCAGATGCCGGTGCTGGCGTTGTACGCGAAGGCCGCCTTGTTGCTGTCGTCCCACACCAGCTGATAGCTGTTGTTCTCGATGCCGGTGATCAGATCCTTCTGGTCGTAGTTGCCCTTCTCAAAGGAGCCGGGCGCCAGCGAGGCATCGCCCGCCATGCCGTAGCCGTAGCTCGAGCCGGCCGCCACGCCGCCCCAGGCGCGGGTGTAGGCGGGGGCGCCCAGCACCACCTTGTCCATGGCGATGCCGGCCTGGCGGAACTGGTCGATCGCGGTGACCACGTCGTAGCCGCCGCTGTCGCCCCGCATCGCCGCCTGGTGACCCGTGCTCTTCTCCCAGCCGCCGTGGAAGTCGTAGGTCATGACGTTGTAGAAATCCACATAGGGGTTGATGCCTTTGAGATTGAGGCTGGCCAGCTTGTCGGCCCCGCCAGCCGTTGCCACTGAGATCTCGATCTCCCGGCCGGTGCGCTGCTCCAAGGCCGCCAGCTTCTGGTCCAGCAGCTGCAGGGTGAGGGCGAAATTTGTGCCGTCCTGTGGGCTGGAGGCGTTGGTGGCCAGGCCGCCGCCGCCGGGGTATTCCCAGTCGAAATCGACGGTGCTGAAGAAGTCGTAGTAGCTGAGGTGATCGACGATCGACTGGGTGAAGATCTCGCGGCCGGCCGCGTCGTCGAGGTTGGTGCTGACGTTGCCTGAGAGGGTCCAGCCGCCCACCGCGAAGCCGATGCTCAGGTCTGGGTTGAGCTCCTTCAGCAGGCGCAGCTGGTTGAGGTTGCCGGCGTAGAGCTTCTGCCAGTTGGCCGGGTCATCGCCCACCCAGGCGCTGGCGTTGCGCACCAGATCGCCATCGGCCTTGAGGGTGAGGGTGCGGCCGCTGCCCGAGCTGAAGTGGCTGTTCACGGCGGCGATGCGCTGGCTGGTGGTGCCGCTGCCGGGGGTGAAGCTGCCCTGCCATTGGTCGGTCCAGCTGTACTGCGGGCTGTTGGTCACCAGGTAGGCCTTGCGGGCATCGCTCAGCCCGTCCCAGTCGCCCTTGGTGAAGAGGCGCTGGAGGCCGCCCTGGGAGTCGCTCCAGCTGTCGGCCTTGGCGCGCACCAGGCGGGAGCCATCGGCCTGGGCGATCACATCGAATTCGCCCCCGCTGAGGTATCCCTGGCGCCGACCTTCGCTGAGCCCCTGCCACTGGCCGGCGTCGAAGCGGCGGCTCACCAGCTGGTCGGCCTGGCTGAAGGTTTTCTCATAGGCTGCCCAGGTGTCGTGGATGCCGAGGCCGCCGGGGGTGTTGCTGTTCATCCCCAGGTAGCCGGCCTGCACCATCGCCCCCGGCAGCACGTTGAGCTCCTTGGCCATGAAGGGCAGGTCGCTCTGGGTGGGGGTGATGCCGAAGAAGCTGTAGTTGAGGTGGGTGAGCTGGTCGGCCTGCACGTCGGCGACGCGGAAGTCGCGGCCGTAGATGCCCCACTCCTCGAAGTAGCCCACCAGACGGGTGGGGGCGCTGGTCAGCGGGGTGCCGCCGTCACCGCCTGTAGGCACCGAGCCGCCGCTGCCGCCGCCGGGTGTCGTGGTGGTGCCCCCGCCGGGTGTCGTGGTGGTGTCCCCGCCGGGTGTCGTGGTGGTGCCCCCCAGGGACAGGTTGTTCTGAGTGCCGTAGTCGTTGAAGATGGCGCTGAAGCTGCCGGCGCTGGCATCCAGGCCCGAGGCGGTGGCGCTGGCGCTGCCCAGGCTGCCGGGGTTGTCCCGCGCGATCGACCACATCGACAGCATGCCCAGCCCCTTGCTGCGGGCGAAGTCTTCGAGCAGCTGGGCGTCGGCCAGCGTGAACACCTCGCTGGTGACGTCGTTGACGCCGATCATCGGGGTCACCCCCACCATGTTCCAGCTGAAGCCTTGGCCGAACTGGGCGAAGAGCGCATCGAGCTGCCCCTTGGTGGCTTCCGCTGCTGCGATTGCGTAGGCGCCCATGCTCTTGGCGTTCGGACCGCTGGTGGGGGCGGCCGATTCGCCGTAATCCATCGCCATCACATTCACGCCGTCGAGCTTCACGCCGGCGGCCAGGGCGGTGCGCACCACATCCAGCCCATCGGCGGTGAGCCCCGTGGGCAGCACCGGCAGCGTGTACCACACCTCCAGCTGGGGGTTCTGTTGCTGCAACAGGGCCAGGGCCTGGCTGTGCAGGGCGGTGGCGGGGTCATCGGCCAGGGCCGCCCCCTCGATGTCGAAGTCGAGCCGGTTGAGCTGGAACTGGCTCACCACCTCGGCGTACCGGGCGGCCAGGGTGCTGGCGGACATGCCGTTGCGGGCACCCACCTGGGCCAGGCTGGAGCCGTTCATGCCCCCCAGGGAGATCATCACGTCGCCACCGGCCTGCTGGAAGGCCTGGATCGAGGCGCGGATTGCCTGGGCCTGCTCGTTGGCATTGGAGGGGCTGATCGCCAGGGCATCGAGGCCGCCCCAGCCCAGTTGGCCGCTGCCGCTGGCCTGCAGGAAACCGAGGGTGAGCAGGGAGGTGCCGCGGCTGGCGGCGATGGCCGAGAGGTCGGGCACCGGCCAGAGGGCCATGTCCACGTAGGGGGCGAAGTAGGCCTCGCCCCAGCGGGCGTCGCCGCTGTTGCCCGAGTTCACGCCCCCCGGGCCGGGGAGTGGGGTGGTGGTGGTACCCCCGCTGGTGGTGCCACTGCCGCCGCCGCTGAGGGGGTCGGTGCTTCCGGTGCTTCCGGTGCCTCCGTTGGTCCCGGTGCTGCTTCCGCTTTGCGCGACGCTGAACAACTCCGCCACGGTCTGGCCGCCGCGGTCGCCCTGGGCCTGGAAGTAGGAGCTCAGGCTGGCGCCCGCCGCCAGGCCCTGGTTGGCCGCCCAGCTGGGGGCTGAGAGGGTCACCCATGTGCGGCCATCGGCCTGGAGCTGCTGCTGCATCTGGAAGTCGCTGACGCTGCCCAGGCGGTGGTCGCTCAGGAAGCTGACGCTCCAGCCCGCCGCAACGGCGCCGCTGCCGCCGTTGCGCACCGTGACGGTGCCCTCATAGGCGCCGCTCCAGGAACCGCCCAGCTGGATCTCCACCACCAGGCCGCCGCTGGCGGTGGGGGTGCCGCCGGTGGTCGAGGGTGAGGTCGAAGTGGAATTGGAACTGGGATTGGAAGTGGACGTTGACGTGGGAGTGGAAGTGGAATCTGGCGTGGGCGTGGGCGTGGATGTTGCTGTTGAGGGAGACGTGCCCGTGTCTGTTCCTGTGCCTGTGCTGCCGGAGCCAGCGCTGCTGGGGGTCCCCACCGGGCCCAGCACCGCTTCAGCCACGGTCACCGTGGCGTCGCTATCGCTGCCGACGGTGAAGCCCAGGTCGAGGCGGGCGCCGGCGGCCAGCGGTGCGGCGCCGGCGGGGGCGTTGACGGTGATCGTGTAGGTGCCGTCGCTGTTGCGCACCGCGCTTTCGTTGGCGTTCCAGAAGTCGAAGTTGCTGTAGCTGGAGACAAACGAAAAGCTCCAGCCACTCTTGCTTTGCTGGCTGGTATTGGTGATGGCGAAGTTGCCGCTCAGGCCCCCCCAGAAGCTGCTGCTGGAGGAGATGGTCGCCTGCAGATCGTTAGTCAGAAGAAAAGAAGATGTGGCCATGGTGAGGATGGGTTGGAGGTTGCTGGTGAAGTGCCAGAACCGATCTGGATTCATCCTCAAGCGATCGCCTGCTTTGGGGAACACTGCATCCGCAGTGTTTCTTTCAGCCCGTCAGCCCATCAGCCCGTCAGCCCCAGCCGTACCGCCAGCACCGCGGCCGCCGTGCGATCGCCCACCTCCAGCTTGCGCAGGATGCGCTGCACGTGATCGCGGGCCGTCACCTCCGCCACCACCAGCCGCTCGGCGATCTGACGGTTGGTGAGACCCTCCACCACCAGCCGCAGCACCTCCCGCTCCCGCTCCGTTAACCCCCCCGCCACCCGCTCCGCCGCCTGGATGCGCTCCAGGGCCTCCGCATCCACATGCCGCTCGCCCGCCTGCAGCTTCTCGATGCCCCGCAGCAGCCCGCCCCGACCCACATTTCCCTCCCACACGATCGCCACCCCCGGCCGCTCCAGCAGCCTCGCCAGCGGCAAGGCCGGCGCCTCCAGAGGCAGCGTCACCAGCAGCGCCGGCGGATCGGGGCGCTCCAGCAGCTCCTCGATCAGGCCCACGCAGCAGCCGTCCTGCAGCCGGCTGGTGGTGGCCACCAGCAGATCGGCCGTGTTCTCAGGCAGCAGGCCCCGCAGGGCTTCTGAGGTGGTGGCCAGCCCCAGCAGCTCCGGCGGCGCCACCTCGGGATCGTTCGCCAGCAGATAGCTGCGCAGCACCGACGCATAGGCGAGCGACGGGTTTCCCACCAGCAGTCGCTGGCCGCTCAGCCGACGGCGCAGGGCCTGGTCGATCTGGGGGAATTTGCCGGGCCAGGAGAACATGCACGACACGTCCGGGAGGCGGGCGGGGGCCGGTGCCGGGGCGCGGAGCCCATAATGGGCCTGCCGCTGCGGACCCCCGTGAAAGAGATCAGTCCGCTGGAGCTGCTCCTGCGAGCCGCCGCCCGCTTTGCCGCCATCTCCGGGGTGGTGGCCGTGCTGGTGTGGGTCACCTGGGTGATGCTCGACGTCAAGAACATGCAGTCGGGTTTCACCCTGCCCACCTGACCCGTGACCACCGCTGATCCCCTGCCCTCCTGGCGGTCCGGCGCGGTGCGCGACGGGATCCTTTCCTTTCTGGAGCGCGTCACCACCCCGGGGTTGGCCGACTGGCTGCCGCCGCCTGAGCGTATCGCCGTGCTCGACAACGATGGCACCCTCTGGCCCGAGCACCCGGTGCCGTTCCAGGCCGCCTTCGCCTTCGACGAACTGCGCCGCCGCCTTCCCGAAGAGCCGCAGCTCGAGGCCGACCCGATGGTGCAGGCTGCCCTGGCCGGCGATCTGGGACCCCTGCTCGCTGGTCCCCACTTCGAGGGGCTGTTGCGGGTGGTGGCCCTCACCCACGCCGGCATGGACACCGACTCCTTCCGCGAGGCGGTGGCGGCCTGGCTGGCGAGCGCCCGCCATCCCCGTTTCGAGCGCCCCTACGACGCCCTCACCTATGCGCCGATGCAGGAGCTGCTGGCCCTGTTGCGGGCCTGTGAGTTCCGCAGCTTCATCGTCTCCGGGGGCGGGGTGGATTTCATGCGGGTGTGGGTGGAGAGGGTCTACGGCATCCCGCCGGAGCGGGTGGTGGGCTCCTGCGGCCTCACCCGCTTCGAGCTGCGCGATGGCGTGCCCCATCTGCTGAAAACCATCGACCATCTGTTCGTCAACGACGGATCGGGCAAGCCGGCGGGCATCCACCAGTTCATCGGCCGCCGGCCGGTGTTCTGCTGCGGCAACAGCGATGGCGACCTGGCGATGTTGCAGTACACCACAATCGCCAATCCACGCCCCAGCCTCGGCCTGCTCGTGCACCACACCGACGCCGAGCGCGAGTACGCCTACGACGCCCACAGCACCAGCACCGGCCGCGTGGTGGAGGCCCTGGCCCAGGCGCCGGAGCGGGGCTGGCTGGTGGCCGATATGGCGCGCGATTGGAGCTGTGTGTTTGCTGAGCCGGTGTAAGCAACCGCTGTAAGCAATCCGATGGAGTGTGAGCGATCTCACAGGTTGCTGTGAGGGCTGGCAACGGGGAATGGATGAGGGAGACGAATGCTGGGGGAGCCTTTCCTTCCCCCCATGGCGAATCCTCCCGGCACCATTGGCAATGATTTCTTCATCAGCACCGCTGATCCCTTTGATCTGATCAATGGGCTGCTCGGCGTCGACACCGTTTCCTATGCGCTGGCCACCAGCGGCGTTTCGGTGGACCTGAGCCTCGCGGGCTTCCAGGCCGTCGGCGGCGGCTTGGGCAGCGACCAGCTGGTCTCGATCGAAAACCTGATCGGCACCAGCTTCAATGACACCCTGCGCGGCAACTCCGGCGCCAATGAGCTGAGCGGCGGCCTGGGTAGCGACCTGCTGCGGGGGACCACGGGCAACGACCTTCTCAATGGCGGCGATGGCTTTGACACGGCCGACTACAGCGGCCTTGGCGGGCCGGTGCGCCTAGGTGCCTTCGGGGCCCTGTTCAAGGGGGCTCTCGGCACCGACCAACTGGTGGGCATCGAAAAGATCATCGGCAGCAGCGGCGCCGGTGACACCATCGACCACAGCGGCGCCGTGGCCCCCGCCCTCGGCACCAGCACCGATCTGCGCAGCGGTGCGGTGACAGTGCGCGGCTTGATGGCGCCCCTGCCGCTCAGCTTCAGTGTCAGCCAGTTCGAGAACGTGATCGGCAGCGGCTTTGCCGACACGATCGGTGGCAACGGCGGCACCAATACCCTCAACGGCGGCGCCGGCATCGACACGCTCACCTACGCCGGGGCCACCGCCGGCGTGCGGGTGTCCCTGGCCACTACCGCGAGCCAGAACACAGTGGGCGATGGGCTCGACACCGTTTCGAACTTCGAGAACCTCACCGGCAGCCGCTTCAACGACACGCTCACCGGCAACCTTGGCAACAATGTGCTCAGCGGTGGCTTGGGTGCCGACGTGCTCACCGGTGGCCTGGGCGCCGACGTGTTCCGCTACCAGTCGGTGCAGGATTCAGGCCTGGCGGCACCGGATCGCATCACGGATTTTCGTTCGGTGCAGTTTGATCGCATCGATCTATCGGCGATCGATGCCAATGTTTTTGCGGCTGGTGCCCAGGCGTTCACCTGGCGCGTATCTCCGCTCCCGATCATCAATCCCCCGGTCGCTCTGGCCGTGGGCGAGTTGGGCTTCAACACGATCGGAGGTAATTCCTTCGTGTACGGGCGCACCTCGGCCAGCGCGGATTTCAAGCTGCAGCTCGATGGTGTCTCCACCCTCAACGCGAGTCAGTTCGTGCTCTGATCGTGGTTTGATCATGCTCCTCTGGAGGTCGCCATGGTCATCCCCCTTGCCCTGCTCCTCCCTCTGAGCCCCGGGTTCGCCTCGGCGGCCCCGGCGGCCCCGGCGGCCCAGGCGGCCCAGGCGGCCCAGGCCCCCAGTGGCGGCGACCCCAGCCGGCGCTTTCCCTTGCGGCGGGAGGGCGGGGGCACGCGCACCTCTTGCGCGGCGCGACTGGTGGCCCACCTGGTGCCCCAGGACGGGCACTTTGATCCGGGGCCAGGGGGGATCCTCGGCGTGATCGAGGGGGAGGCGTCCCGGGCGCCCCGGAAGCCGCTGGCCCCCCTGGTGCTGAGGTGGAGGGACGGTTGGCAGATCGAACCAGCCCGATCCGACGCCTCGCTGCGGTTGGTGCGCTTGGCGGGGCCACCGGTGGCGGGGGAATGGTTCAGCTTCCCCGCCTGCGAGGGCACGGCGGAACCCAGCGCCCCGCCCGCCAGCAGCCAGCTGCGGCCCAGCCCCACAGGCCCCTCGCCGGCTGCCGTGGCCGCCCGCGCCGCCGATGCCGGCAGCCGCGTTGCCCTGGCCGAGCTGTGGCGCCACTGCGGCGGCCAGGTGGCGAGCCAACCGCTGCTGGCGTTCTGGGATTTCCCCCACCTTGCCGACCAGTTGCCCGCCAGCCTGCCGGTGCTCTGCTCCCAGGCGCCGCCTACAGCTCCCAGATCTCCTCTTCCTGCTCACGGCCGCTGAGGCGCATCGGGCCCCAGGGTCTTTCGGCCCGGCTCCCCTGCGTGGCGCCGCCCGCCAGAGAGCGGGTGACGCCCGATACAAGGATGCGGCAGCCTTGGGTGGACGACCCCGGCAGGCCCTCGATGCGGGCGGCGCAGTTCACCGCATCGCCGATCACGCCGTACTCCCAGCGGTCGCGCGCGCCCACCGACCCGGCCAGCACCCAGCCGCTGTGTAGCCCCAGCCGCAGGCGCACCGGCGGCTGCCCCTCGCCGGCCAGCTCGGCGTTGAGCGCCTCGATGCCGCCGCGGATCGATCGTGCGGCCGCCACGGCTGCCGCCGCATCAGCGGCGCGCCCCTGGCTCAGCGGTGCGCCGAACACCGCCAGCAGCCCGTCGCCGGTGAATTTGTTCACCAGCCCGCCGCCGCCCTCGATCGGCCCCACCAGCTGCTCCAGGGTCCGGTTCAGCCAGGCCAGCAGCACCTCGGGATCGAGCCGTTCCGCCAGGCCCGTGAAGCCGGCGATGTCGGCCACCAGCACCGTCACGAACAGGCGGCGGCCGCGGAAGCGATCTCCCGCCAGCAGGCTGTCCCGCTCCTGCCACAGCTCCCGCGCCACCGCCGGCGACACCGCCTGGCCGAGCAGCCGCTGCAGCTGGCGGCGTTGCCCCTGCTGCTCGGCGCCGCGGGCACTCCAGGCGGCGGCGGCCATCGCCAGCAGAGCCGCCAACGGCAGGCTGAGGTTGAGCCAGAGGCCGCCCAGCAGCAGGGCCGCCAGGCCGCTCGCCAGGGCCAGGCCGCCCACCAGCGCCACCCGGCGCACGCTGCGCCGCAGGCTGCCGACGCCCTCCCCCAGCGCCACCCCTGCCGCCAGGCCCGCCAGCACCAGGATCCCGTTCCACCAGCCGGGTGCGGCCGTGAGGCCGGGTCGCCTCCCTCCCTCCCGCGCCAGCAGGGCCACCAGCCGTTGGGCGTGCAGATCCACACCCGCCATCTGGCCGGGGTTGCCGTCGCCATCGCGCAGGATCGGCACCGCGAAGCGGTC
>CAIVPT010000290.1 GCA_903907855.1 uncultured Synechococcaceae cyanobacterium
CTGGCCGATCCCCGCCTGGGCTTTGCCGAGGCCCTCGAGATCCTCTACCCCCGGCCCCAGCCCACCCCCGGCCTGCATCCCAGCGCCGTGGTCGACCCCTCCGCCCGCCTCGGCGCCGGCGTGAGCGTGGCCGCCCACGTGGTGGTGGGGGCCGGCGCCCAGGTGGGGGATGGCTGCGTGCTTCATCCCGGCGTTGTGCTCTACGACGACGTGGTGCTGGCGGAGGGCTGCGAGATCCACGCCGGCGCGGTGCTCCACCCCGGCAGCCGCCTGGGCCGCGGCTGCGTGATCCACTCCAACGCCGTGATCGCCTCGGAGGGCTTCGGCTTCGTGCCCACCGCCAGCGGCTGGCGCAAGATGCCCCAGACCGGCCGGGTGGTGCTCGAAGACGCCGTCGAGGTGGGCTGCGGCTCCACGATCGACCGGCCCGCCGTCGGCGAAACCCGCATCGGCGCCGGCACCAAGATCGACAACCTGGTGCACGTGGGCCACGGGGTGATCACCGGCCGGGGCTGCGCCCTGGCGGCCCAGGTGGGCATCGCCGGCGGCGCCGTCCTCGGCGATGGCGTGATCCTCGCCGGCCAGGTGGGGGTGGCCAACCGGGCCCGCATCGGCGACCGGGCGATCGCCTCCTCCAAGTCGGGCATCCATGGCGAGGTGGCGGCCGGCGAGGTGGTGAGCGGCTACCCGGCGATCCCCAACCGCCTCTGGCTGCGCTGCTCGGCCGCCTTCAGCAAGTTGCCGGAGATGGCCCGCACCCTGCGCCAGCTGCAGCGGTAGCCTCGCGGATCGCGCCTCCTTCCGCGGTCGATGAACTCCCACCGGATCACCCTCCTCCCCGGCGACGGCATCGGGCCGGAGATCACCGCCGTGGCGCGCCAGCTGCTGGAGGCGGTGAGCCGCCGCCACAGCTTCAGCCTGGCGTTCGATGAGCAACCGATCGGCGGCGCCGCGATCGATGCCACCGGCGTGCCCCTGCCCGAGAGCACCCTGGAGGCCTGCCGGGCCAGTGAGGCGGTGCTGCTGGCGGCGATCGGCAGCCCCCGGTTCGACAGCCTGCCGCGCGAACTGCGGCCGGAAACCGGGCTGCTGGCCCTGCGGGCTGGCCTGGGGCTCTTCGCCAACCTGCGGCCGGTGAAGATCTTCCCTGCCCTGATCGACGCCAGCACGCTGCGGCCGGAGGTGATCGAAGGGGTCGATCTGATGGTGGTGCGCGAGCTCACCGGCGGCGTGTACTTCGGCCTGCCCAAGGGGCGGGTGGAGGTCGGTGGCCACGTGCGCGCCTTCAACACCATGGTCTACGAAGACCACGAGGTGGATCGCATCGCCCGCGTCGGCTTCGATCTGGCTCGCCAACGCCGCGGCCGCCTCTGTTCGGTCGACAAGGCCAATGTGCTCGATGTCAGCCAGCTGTGGCGAGACCGGGTGGAGGCCATCCACGCTGAGTACGGCGATGTGAGCCTCAGCCACATGTACGTCGATAACGCCGCCATGCAACTGGTGCGCGATCCCCGCCAGTTCGATGTGCTGCTCACCAGCAACCTCTTCGGCGACATCCTCAGCGACGAGGCGGCCATGCTCAGCGGTTCAATCGGCATGCTCCCCTCCGCCTCCCTGGGGGCCAGCGGGCCCGGCCTGTTCGAGCCGATCCATGGTTCCGCTCCCGACATTGCCGGCCAGGACAAGGCCAATCCGATGGCGATGGTGCTCTCGGCCGCCATGCTGCTGCGCCAGGGGCTGGGCCAGGAGGCCGCCGCCGCCGATCTGGAGGCGGCGGTGGATCGGGTGCTGGCGGCCGGCTACCGCACCGGCGACCTGATGGCCGAGGGTTGCTCCCTGCTCGGCTGCCAGGCGATGGGCGAGCGGCTGCTGGAGGCCCTCGAGGGCTGACTGGGGGGTAAGGGGCCGGTGATCGGGGTAATGGGGCCCGTGATCTGCGAAACTCTCAGGCGACTTCTCCAGCCCTGCCCCGATGTCGAAGCGTCACCCGGTCGTGGCCGTCACCGGTTCCTCCGGCGCAGGAACCAGCACCGTCAAGCGCGCCTTCGAATACATCTTCTCCCGGGAAGGCATCACCCCCGCCGTGGTGGAGGGTGACAGCTACCACCGCTACGAGCGCGGGGCCATGAAGGAGGCGATGGCAGCCGCCGTGGCCCAGGGCGAGAATTTCTCCCACTTCGGACCGGAAGCCAACCTCTTCGACAAACTGGAGGAGCTGTTCCGCACCTACGGCGAGAGCGGCGGCGGTCAGAAGCGGTACTACCTCCATTCCGGCGAGGAGGCTGCTGAGCACAACCAACGCTTGAGCACGAGCCTCGAGCCCGGTCAGTTCACCCCCTGGGAGCCGATCCCCTCCGGCACCGACCTTCTGTTTTATGAAGGTCTGCATGGCGGTGTGGTGGGCGATGGCTACGACGTGGCCTCCCACGCCGACCTGCTGGTGGGCGTGGTGCCGATCACCAACCTGGAGTGGATTCAGAAGATCCACCGCGACAACGCCGAGCGGGGCTACTCCGCCGATGTGATCGTCGACACGATCCTGCGGCGGATGCCCGATTACATCAACCATATCTGCCCCCAGTTCAGCTGCACCGACATCAACTTCCAGCGGGTGCCAACGGTGGACACCTCCAACCCGTTCATCTGCCGCAACATCCCCACCCCGGATGAGAGCTTCGTGATCATCCACTTCCGCAAAGGTGCCCGGGAGAAGTGGGACATCGACTTTCCCTACCTCCTCGACATGATCCACGACTCCTTCATGTCGAGCCCCACCAGCATCGTGGTGAACGGCGGCAAGATGGGTTTTGCCATGGAGCTGATCCTCGCTCCGATCATCCACCGCATGATCGAGGAGAAGAAGCGTCTGGCGTGAGTCGCAGAAAGGCATAGGCGCACTTAAGATCGGCGCAATCGCGTCGCGCCGTGCCATCGCCAGCAGCGCCCCGCAGCCCCTCCTTCCGCATCGAGGCCGCAGCGCCCGGATCCCAACCGCCGGCCCTGCGCCTCGATCGGATCAATAGCCGCGACCTGCTGGCCGCCGCCCGCACCGTTTATTTCGCCTTCCTGGCTGCGGCCGCCACCGCGGAGGATCCGCTGGGGGTGGTGGTGAGTTGCCCCGGCTCCGGTCCGGCCCGCGGCCGCGTGGTGTTTGCCCTGCCGATTCTCCTTCCGGAGGAGGAATTTGTGGCGATTGATCTGCTGCGCAGCCGCTCCCCCCGGCCCGGCGGGCTGCGGAGCCCCGCCGGCCGCTCTCGTCCGCTCCGTCCCCTGCCGCCATGAGCGCCCCGATCATCATCGGTCCGCCCACCACCGCCGAGTTGGCGCTGGCCACCCCGCAGCTCCCCCTGCTGGTGGCCTTCCTCGGGGCCTGTTTCGGCAGCTTCGCCGCCGTGGTGGCCTGGCGGCTGCCCCGCCAGGAATCGCTGCTGCACCCCGGCAGTCACTGCCCCCGCTGCGGCACCCCCCTGGCCTGGTACGAGAATGTACCCGT
This sequence comes from uncultured Synechococcaceae cyanobacterium, assembly GCA_903907855.1. Lineage (GTDB taxonomy): Bacteria > Cyanobacteriota > Cyanobacteriia > PCC-6307 > Cyanobiaceae > Cyanobium. The sequence goes on from CAIVPT010000290.1 coordinate 3,494, forward strand.
CCTCGGCTGGCTGCTGGTGCGCGGCCGCTGCCGCCACTGCGGCGCCGTCGTGCCGATCCGCTATCCCCTGGTGGAGCTGCTCTGCAGCGGCCTGTGGGTGGCGGTGCTGCTCGGTGCCCCCGCCGCCCTGGGGGCCTCCCCACCGCCGCTGCTGCTGCTCTTTGCCGGCTGGACCCTGGCCACCTGGCTGATTCCCCTGCTGCTCATCGATCTCGACAGCCTCTGGCTGCCCGAACCCCTCTGCCGCTGGGGCCTGGTGCTGGGGCTTGCCTTCACCGCCGTTCTCGGCTTCGCCCAGGGGCTCGACACGGGCAAGTCCCTGCTCTTTCAGCACCTGCTGGCCGCCGCCGCCGGCCTGCTCGGCTTCGAGGCGGTGAGCGCCCTGGGGGAGCGGCTGATCGGCCGCCCCGCCCTCGGCCTGGGCGACGCCAAGCTGGCCGGGTTGATGGGCGCCTGGCTGGGCCCCACCGGATTGGCGGTGGCGGTGGCCCTGGCTGTGATCAGTGGCGCACTCTTTGGAGCGTGCGGCCGGATCAGCGGCCTGCTCGGCCGCCACCAGCCCTTCCCCTTCGGCCCCTTCCTGATCGCCGGCACCCTCACCGTCTGGATCAGCGGCCCGGGAATCTGGCTGGCGCTGTACCGGTGGGCATCGGGTTCTTAAATAGGCCAACCCTCCCGCCGTCGCCGGCACCCGTCCGATGTCCCTGTTCGACTGGTTCGCTGATCGTCGCAAGAACGCCCCGGTGGTGCGCACCAGCAAGGGTCCCGAACCCGATGAGGGCGACGGCCTCTGGAGCAAGTGCCCGGAATGCGGCCAGGTGGTCTACCGCAAGGATCTGCTCGCCAACGCCAGCGTCTGCGCCAGCTGCGGCCACCACAACCGCATTGACAGCGAGGAGCGCATCCGCCTGATCGTCGATGAGGGCAGTTTCGAACCCCTCGACAGCGACCTCAGCCCCACCGATCCCCTCGCCTTCAAGGACCGCCGCAGCTACGCCGACCGGATCCGCGACAGCCAGAACGCCACCGGCCTGCGCGATGCCGTGGTCACCGGGCTGGGACGGCTGGAGGGAATGCCCCTGGCGCTGGGGGTGATGGATTTCCGCTTCATGGGCGGTTCGATGGGTTCGGTGGTGGGCGAGAAACTCACCCGCCTGATCGAGGAGGCCACCGCCCGCCGCTGGCCCCTGCTGATCGTCTGCGCCTCCGGCGGCGCCCGCATGCAGGAGGGGATGCTGAGCCTGATGCAGATGGCCAAGATCTCCGGGGCCCTGGAACGCCACCGGGCGGCCGAACTGCTGTACGTGCCCCTGCTCACCCACCCCACCACCGGCGGGGTGACCGCCAGCTTCGCCATGCTCGGCGACCTGATCCTGGCGGAGCCCAAGGCCCTGATCGGTTTCGCCGGCCGGCGGGTGATCGAGCAGACCCTGCGCGAGAAGCTGCCCGAGGGCTTCCAGACCGCCGAATACCTGCGCGACCACGGCTTCGTGGACGCGATCGTGGCCCGTCCCCAGCTGCGCAGCACCCTCGCCACCCTGCTGCAACTCCACGGCGCCGGCCAACGGCAGCGGCAGGCGGTGGCGCCATGAGATCGCCCTTCACCTGGCCCCCCCTGGGGCGGCGCTTGCTGGCCGCCCTGCTGCTCTGTGCCTGTGTGCTGCTGGCGCCCCCCCTCCAGCCGGCCCTGGCCGGACCGGTGGATTGGCACGAGGTGACCGCCACCGCCGAAGGGCGCCAGTGGTGGGATGCGGGCAGCCTGCGCCTCGACCGCGACGGCCGCCTCTCGGTGCTGAGCCGCTTCCAGCCCCCCGAGGGCGCCACCACCCTCTACGTGATGCAGCTCGACTGCGATCAGCAGCTCTTCCGCGATACGTCGGTGAACGGCTTGCCCCGTTTCCGCTCCGAATGGCAGGCGGTGGCCGAGGACGCCCTCGGGGCCGCGGTGATCCAGCAGGCCTGCGCCGCCTGGGCCGACCGTCCCCCCACCTGACCCCCCCGCCATGACCGCCTCCCCCCTGCGCGTCGCCGTCGCCGGCCTGGGCTTCGGCGAGAAGGTGCACCTGGCCGCCCTCCGGGACTGCCCGGACACCGAGCCGGTGGCCCTGTGGCATCCGCGGCCCGAGCGGCTCGCCCAGGCCTGCGCCACCCACCAGCTGCCCGGCAGTTCCGACATCCACGCCCTGCTGGCGGATCCCCAGATCGACGCCCTGGTGATCGCCACTCCGCCGGAGCCGCGGGTGGAGCTGGCCCGCCTCGCCCTGGAGGCGGGCAAGGCCTTGGTGCTGGAGAAACCGGTGGGCCTGGAGGCCGGATCGATCGAAGAGCTGCAACGCCTGGCCCTGCGGCGGGGGCAGACCGTGGCGGTGGATTTCGAGTACCGCGCCGTCCCCCTCTTCCAGCAGTTGGCGGGCCTGCTGGAGCAGGGGGTGCTGGGCACCCCGTGGCTGGTGAAGTTCGACTGGCTGATGGCCAGCCGCGCCGATGGCAGCCGCCCCTGGAGCTGGTATTCCTCCGCCGCCGCCGGCGGTGGGGTGCTGGGGGCCCTGGGCACCCACGCCTTCGACATCCTCCACTGGCTGGTCGGTCCGGCGCGGGATGTGCGGGGGCGGCTGAGCACGGCGATCCAGGAGCGGCCCCGGCCCGATGGCTCCGGCCTGGCGGCGGTGGATGCGGAGGATGTGGCCCTGATCCACATGGAGCTGGAGGACCGCCAGGGGCGCAGGGTTCCCTGCCAGCTGAGCCTGGCCTCCGTGGCCCGCAATGGCCGGGGGTGCTGGCTGGAGCTGGTGGGCAGCGACGCCACCCTGGTGCTCGGCTCCGACAACCAGGCCGACTACGTGCATGGCTTCCAGCTATGGATGGCGCGCCCCGGCGAACCCCTGCGGCCGGTGCCGGCCGACCCGGCCCTGGCCTACCCGCGCACCTGGGGGGACGGCCGGATCGCGCCGGTGCGGCGGCTGATCGGCTGGTGGGCGGAGGCGGTGCGCGAAGGGAGGCCGATGGTGCCTGGCCTGGCGGAGGCGGTGGCCAGCCAGCGCGGCTGCGACCAGGCCCGGCACCAGGCCTGAGGCCAGCCCCCTGGACGGACAACGGAGGAGCGGGTTTCCGCATCGCCGAATACCGGATCCGGTATCAGGACGAACCCTGGAGTTCCGTAGCAATCGCTACAGTTCTTCCATCGTTGACCACGGCTTGCCGTTGGCGGAAGTAGGGCGGATCCCGCGGGATCCCTCCCGAAGCAACGCGCCACCACGTCCATGCTCTGCCCAGCTGGGCCGAGCCGTCCCCCGGAGGCACTTCCATGACCATCACCACCGCCAAACAGCTCGCGCGCCAGGCCGAGGAGGCCCGCCGCGCCGCACGGCAGAACGACTACAGCGTGCAATCGCTGCGCAAACAGCACCTGATCGACTGATCGGCCCTTGTGGCGGCTCACCCCCGCCGCCCTGCAGGCAGGAGGGGCGCGTCGGGGGCATCCCCTAGACTCCCGCGCAGCGCGAGCAGGCCGAGCCTGCCGGCCGCCGTCCCCATCGTCCGTCGCCAGACCCTTAGGTTCTGCCCGGCCGATGCCCCCTTTCCCGTTCTCCCCACCATCACGAGGTAATTCCATGGCGCTCGTCCCGCTTCGGCTGCTGCTCGATCACGCCGCCGAGAACGGCTACGGCATCCCGGCGTTCAACGTGAACAACCTGGAGCAGGTCCAGTCGATCATGGAGGCTGCCTACGAAACCGACAGCCCGGTGATCCTCCAGGCCTCCCGTGGCGCCCGCCAGTACGCCGGGGAGAACTTCCTGCGCCACCTGATCCTCGCCGCCGTCGAGACCTATCCCGACATCCCGGTGGTGATGCACCAGGACCACGGCAACAGCCCTGCCACCTGCTACGGCGCTGCGGCCAACGGCTTCACCTCGGTGATGATGGACGGCTCCCTGATGGCCGACGCCAAAACCCCCGCCAGCTACGAGTACAACGTGGCGGTCACCAAGGAAGTGGTGGATGTGGCCCACGCCATCGGCGTGAGCGTGGAGGGCGAACTGGGCTGCCTGGGCTCCCTGGAAACCGGCATGGGTGAAGCCGAAGATGGCCACGGCTTCGAGGGCAAACTCGACCACAGCCAGCTGCTCACCGACCCCGCCGAAGCCGCCGACTTCGTCGCCAAAACCAAGGTGGATGCCCTGGCGATCGCCATCGGCACCAGCCACGGCGCCTACAAGTTCACCCGCAAGCCCACCGGTGAGGTGCTGGCCATCAGCCGCATCGCCGAGATCCACAAAGCCATCCCCAACACCCACCTGGTGATGCATGGCTCCTCGAGCGTGCCGGCTGAGTTGCTGGCCATCATCAACCAGTACGGCGGCAAGATGAAAGAGACTTACGGCGTGCCGGTCGAAGAAATTCAGGAAGCCATCAAGCACGGCGTGCGCAAGATCAACATCGACACCGACATCCGCCTGGCCATGACCGCTGCGGTGCGCAAATTCCTGGCGGAGAACCCCGACAAATTCGACGCCCGCGAATGGCTCAAGCCGGCCCGCGAGGCGGCCAAGCAGGTTTGCAAGGCCCGTTATCAGCAGTTTGGCTGCGAGGGCCAGGCCAGCAAGATCAAGGTGCAGGGCGTGCAGGTGATGGCCGCCAAATACGCCCGTGGCGAGCTGGCGCAGCTGGTGCACTGAAACTGCGGCTGCCGCCACGATAATCGAAAGCTCGCTGCCCGCAGGCAGCGGGCTTTTTCATTTCAGGCTCCGACCATGACCGCCAGTTCCGCCCTGCACACCTCCTCCCTGCATTCCCTGCCCCTGCTCGCCCGCGGCAAGGTGCGCGACAACTATGCCGTCGGCTCAGGCCGTCTGCTGATGGTGGCCAGCGACCGCCTGAGCGCTTTTGATGTGATCCTGGGCGAGCCGATTGCCGGCAAGGGCAAGATCCTCACCCAGATGGCCTTGTTCTGGTTCGACAAGCTCGGCCACCTTTGCCCCAACCACCTCACAGGCCAGGCGCCCGAAAGCGTGGTCAGCGCCGATGAGTTGCCACAGATCGAGGGCCGCTCCATGCTGGTCAAGCGGCTCAAACCCATCCCGGTCGA
>CAIVPT010000291.1 GCA_903907855.1 uncultured Synechococcaceae cyanobacterium
GGCGTTACGTAGCTTTCGTATTGGGCCGAGAGCACCAGATACACCACCAAAATGCCCAAGCCAAACACCAGCACACTCGCATTGCCGGCCGAAAGCTGCAACGCCGCCAGGCCGGTGAAGGCATAGCCGATGTTGTTGAAATTCAGCTGGCGGAACAACGCTTGGATCTTATCGAGCGCCTGGCCCGAACTCTTGCCATTCCCCTCCTGCCCCTGGATCAGCACCGTGCGGTACAGGTTGAAATGGCTGATCACCGGTGGCGCACTGCTCAGCTGCGCACTGGCAAACTCCGACACCTGCACCATCTTGCTATCACGGCTGCGCACGTAGTAACTCAAAATATCCTGCAGGCTGCTGCGGTTCGCGGCCTGCGCCTGCACATAGATATTGCGCACCTGGCCCGCCTCGTAGGTAAGACCGCTGTAGTTGCCGCCCGCCAGCACGGCAATCGTATTCATCGCCTGTTGGAAATCGATGTTCAGCGAGCCCATAATCGCTCGATCTACGCTCAACGCATAGGCGGGCGCACTGGGGATGAACTGGGTGTAGATCTGGCTGAAATAGCCCGAATTGCGCCCCTCGCCCACCAGCTGGTTCGCCAGATCATCCAGCTGGTTGAAGCTATAGGCGCCATTGCTCTCATCGTTGAACTGGAAATAGAAGCCCCCCTGGCTAGAAAACCCCGGCACCGCCGGCGGCGGGCCCGCCACCGCCATGCCGCTGCCCAGGGTTGAGAGATCACGGTTCAGGCGCTTGATGATCGCCGGCGCCTTGGCGTTGCTCTCCCCCCGCTCCTCCAGCGGCTTGAAGCCGTAGAAGAACACCCCCTGATCCGGGCTGGCGCCGTTGAAGCCATAGCCGCTCACCACCGATGCGGCGATGATCTCCTCCTCCTTCGCCAGCACCGCCGCCACCTCCCGCGCCATCGCCTGCGTCTGGCTCAGGGAGGCGCCGTTCTGCAGCTGGAAGATCCCCAGCCCGTAGCCCTGGTCCTCCTCGGGGATGAAGGCCGTAGGCAACGCCTGAAAGGCGATACCGGTGAGCACAATGCCGCCCAACAGGCCCGCCAGGATCCAGCGGCGCCGCTGGATCAGGCCCGTTACCAATCGCGCGTAGCTGCGCTCCACCCGCGCGAAGAAGGCATTGAAGCGCGCAAAAATCCAGGCCAGATTCGCCCCCGCCAAGCCGCCGGCCACCAGGCCCACCCCATAGGTGAGCGGCCCGAAGGAGGCGGCCGAAAAGCGCCCGAACGCCGCCCCCAGCACCAGGCCGCCCACCAATCCCACCAACCGCCCCGGCGGCTGCGCCTTCTCACTGCGCAGGATCAACGCCGACAACATCGGCGAGAACGTGAGGGCATTGAAGGCGGAGATAGCGATCGAAAAAGCAATCGTGAGCGCAAACTGGCGGTAGATGATGCCGATACTCCCCGGGTAAAAGGCCACCGGCACAAACACCGCCATCAGCACCAGTGCCGTGGCGATCAAGGCACCGATCAGCTCGCCCATGCACTCCAGGGCCGCCTTACGCGGCCGCATGCCCGCCTCGATGTTCTTTGCCACCGCCTCGATCACCACAATCGCGTCGTCTACCACCAGGCCCGTGGCCAGCACCAGGCCGAGCAGCGTGAGCTGGTTGATCGAAAAGCCAAACACCTTGATGAAGGCAAAGGTGCCCACCAGCGAGATCGGGATCGCCAGGCTCGGCACCACCGTGGCCCGCCAATCCTGCAGAAACAAAAACAGAATCACCAGCACCAGCACAATCGCCAGCCCCAGCGCATCCACCACCCCCTCCACCGCCGACTGGATGAATTGACCGATGTTGTAAATCTGCTTCACCGTCACCCCCGGCGGCACCCCCGCCTTAAACGCCGCCATCACCTCCACCACGCTGTTCGACACATTCAGGGCGTTGCTCTCTGGCGTCTGGAAGATCGCCAGCGTGATCGCCGGGTAGCCCTCCTTGCTGATCGCCGTCTGGGCGAAGGTGTTGAAGCCGTAGGTGGCGCGGCCCACATCGCTGAGTTTCAGCAAACTGCCCTGCGAGGTGCGGCCCACGATCAGGTTGTTGAGATCATCTACCGAGATCAAGTTGCCGTTGTTCTGAACCAGAATCGGATAGGCAAACAGCTGGTTGCCGCCCGCCGGTGGGCCGCCCACGATGCCGCCCACCGCCACGCTGTTCTGGCTCTTCACCGCATCCACCACCTGGTCGGCGGTGATGTTGTTGGTGCGCAGCAGATTGGGATCCACAAACAGCCAGAAGGCCGGGTTGCTCCCCCCCAGCAGGTTGACATTGGCCACCCCCGGCACCCGCCCGAGCTGGTAATACAAATTCTCGTAAATCAGGCCGTTAAGAAACGCCGAATCAAACTGCCCCTGGCTCGAGGACACCTGATACGCCATCAGAATCGATGGCGTGCTCTGCTCAACCGATATGCCGGTGGCCTGCACCTGCTGCGGCAGCTGCGGCATCGCCAGCGACACGCGGTTCTGCACGTTTACCTGGTCGATATTGATGTCGCTGCCCTGCTCAAAGTACACCGAGATCACACTGTTGCCGGTGTTGTTGCTCGTGGACGAGATATAATTCGCCCCCGGCACACCATTGATCTGCTGCTCCAGCGGATTGGTCACCGCCTGCTCGGTCACCACCGAGTTGGCACCGCCGTAGCTGGAGGTCACCTGGATCAGGGGTGGGGCGATATTCGGCAGGTTTTCGATCGACAGGCTGGGGATGGCAATCAGCCCCACCAGCACGATCAAGATGCTGCAAACGGTGGTCAGAACCGGCCGCTTGATGAAATTATCGGAGAGCGACATGGCGGCCTCAGTTCGCGGGGGCTGAAGCTGGGGCGGCCGGGGCGCCAGCGGAGCCCGGGGCTTCCGCCAGCCGAACGGGCATGCCACTTCGCAGCAGCGCCGTGTTGCTCACCACCACCCGGTCGCCCTGGCGCAGGCCAGCGAGCACCGGAAACGTGCTGCCCTGCATCGGGCCCAGCTGCACCGGGATCTGCACCACGATCGGCGTGGTTCCGGGCATGGCGCCGAGGCTCTTCTTCTGCGCCGCCGTCAGCTGGTCGGATTGCTGCAGCTTGGGCAGCACCATCCCCAGCGGCTGCACCTGGAACACAAACGGCTGCGACGCCTTCATCAGAACCGCCGAGGCCGGGATCGCCAGCTGGGCGGAGATGCCCGTGATGATGCGGTTGCGCACCATCTCACCATTGCGCAATCGGCCGCTGAGGTTGGGAAACTCCGCCTTCACCAGCACCGTATTCGGTGAGGAGGTATCGCCCGTTTCCTTGTTGAAATAGGGCGAGATGTACACCACCCGGCCCACGCCGCGCACCGGTGGTGTGGTTTGGTTCATCACCTGCACCGGCAGGCCCAGGCGTACCTGGTTGGCCTGCGTGGCCGGCACATCCATCAGGGTCCACAGCACGCTGTTGTCCACAATCCCCGTGATCGCCTGGCCCTGGCGCACGTAATCACCCAGCTTCACCGTGTCGAGGTTGCCCACCACCCCATCGATCGGTGCCGTGACAAATTTATAACCAAGCTTGGCGGCGTTGGCGCGCATCTGGTCGCGGCTCTGGATCGCCTGCGTTACATAAAAATCGCGGTCTTTGGTAGAAACCGCACCCTGCTCATTCAAGAAGATATAACGCTCGGCATTCACCCGATCCTTGATTGCCTCCGCCCGGCTGGCATCGAGGGCCGCCGATTCCTGCACGTTGTCGAGCACCAGAATCGGCTGGCCCGCCCGCACCCGCTGACCCTGCTGGGCCAGGATCCGCACCACCCGGCCGTCGGCCTCCGGTCGCATCAGCACGTTGGTGGTCGATTCGATCGTGCTGACCACGTCGATGCCCGGGGTGAAGGGCGCCGCCCCCACCGTGATGGCATTCACCACCGGTAGCTGCGGTGCCGCAGCCTGGGGCTTGCTGCAGCCCACCACCAGCAGCGGCAGGGCCAACCCCCCAAGGGCCAATCGGAGCAAGGGAACGACGGTCCGGGGCAAGGGGGTGCGGCGCTTCAGCCGCAACGTACCGGAAACAACCGGCTTTGCACCAAGGGAAGGGCCTGGTCGCCACCTCATCCCTGCCGCGGACCCCGCCGCTGCCTCCCTCGCCGGTACTCCGGATCGGGGCAGCGGCTCTGCAATTGCTGCACCGCCTCCACCGCCATGCCGGCGATCAGGCCCGACAGCCCCAGCAGCACCGTGCCCCAGAACAGGCTGTAGTCGCTGGGGCGGACCGGCGTGGTGGCGATCAGCGCCCGCAGGAGCATCGCCAGGGCCAGGCCGCCCAGCGCCGCCACCAGGCCGGCGGTCACCACGCGGCCGCCCCGCAGGGGCGCAGGGGGCCCAGGGGGCGCCTCCCTCACGGTCCCACCTCGGGCGCCACCTCAGAGCCCACCTCCGGCGACGATCCCCCCACCAGAGCCTTCATCACCACGAAAAACACCGGCACCACGAACAGGCTCAGCACCGTGGCCACCGCCAGGCCGCCGAACACCACCGTGCCCAGCGACGCCTGCCCCCGCGCCCCCGCCCCGCTCGCCAGCACCAGCGGCAGGAAGCCGAACAGCGACGAGATGGCCGTCATCAGGATCGGCCGGAAGCGCGAGCGCGCCGCCTCCGCCGCCGCCTCCAGGGCGCTGGCCCCCTCCTCCATGCGCTGGTTGGCCATATCCACAATCAAAATGCCGTTCTTCGCCGCCAGGCCGATCAACATCACCAATCCCACCTGGGCAAAGATGTTGAGTACCTCGCCCCGCGCCGCCAGAAACAGCAGCGCCCCGAGCATGGCCGTGGGCACCGTCATCAGAATGATCAGCGGATCGCTGTAGCTCTCGTACTGGGCCGCCAGCACCAGATAGGCCGTCAGCACCCCCAGGGCAAACACCACGATCGCCAGGGCACCGGCCCGCAGCTCCTCCCGCGAGATGCCCGTCCAATCCACGCCGATCCCCTGGATCGAGAGATCGTCAAACAGGCCGCGGATGTCGGCGATCGCCTGGCCCGAGCTGCGCCCCGGCGCCGGCCCTCCCTCCACCAGAATCGAGCGGAACAGGTTGAAGCGGGGAATCACCGCCGGGCCGGTGACCGGCTCGATGCGGATGAATTCCGCCAACGCCACCGGCTCGCCCGCCGCATTCCTTGTATACAGCGTGCGCAGCTGGTCGGGGGTGGCCCGGTAGGCCCCATCCGCCTGCACGAACACCCTGCGCACCCGGCCGGCCTCAAAGGTGTCGTTCACATAGAACGAGCCGATGTTGAAGCTGAACGCCTGCATCGCGCTCTGGAAATCCACCCCCAGCGAGGCCATACGATCCCGATCCACCAGGATCTGCAGCTGCGGCGCCTCGGGCGAGAACTGGGTGAACACCCGGTCAAACAGGCCGCTGCTCTGGCCGCTCGCCACCAGCTGCTGCGCCGCCTCGAAGAACTGCCTCTCGGAGAGGGCACCGCCGCTGCGGTTGAGCAGCTGGAACTCAAAGCCACCGCTGTTGCCGTAGCCCGGAATCGCCGGCGGTTCAATCACCAGGATCCGCGCCTCCTCGATGCTGGCCAGCTTGCGGTTCAGCCGCGCCACGATCGCCGCCATCGATTGATCGGCGGCGCTGCGCTCGCTCCAGTTGCTGGTGCCGAAGAAGAACAGTCCGCGGTTGGGGGCGTTGCCCGCCAGGCTCGCGCCCCCGAACACCGCCGCCGCCTGGATGCTCGGCTCCTCCCGCAGAACCGCCGCCACCCGCTGGTTGACCCGTTGCAGGTTCTCCAGGGAGCTGCCCTCCGGCGCCTGCACGATGCCGATTGCGTAGCCCTGGTCTTCCACCGGCACAAAGCCGGAGGGGATGGTGTTGAAGGCCACGGCCGTCAGGGCGATGCCCGCCAGCAGCGCCCCCATGATCAGGCGCCGGCGGCAGAGCACCCACGCCAGGCTGCGGTGGTACGCCGCCTCCGCCCGGGCATACACCTGGTTGAACCCCCGGAACAGCCAGGGGGTGGACCAGCCGAACAGCGCTCCGGCCGCCAGGTAGGCCAGCACCACCAGCGGTTGCGCCACCCCGCCGAACGTGAGGCCCGCCGCGGCCCCCGCCAGGGCGAAGGGCAGCCGCAGGGGCAGGCCGGTGAACATCCCCGCCACAAAGCCCAGCAGGGTGCCGCCGGCCAGGATCGCCAGGGCCGGCAGCACCCCGGCCCCGCCCACAGCCAGCAGCCCGTACACGAATCCCACCGCCCCGCCGGCGATCGCATAGGTGCGGCGCCCGGGCGGATCGCTCTGCCACGCCAGCAAAAGCGCCGAGAGCATCGGCGAGAAGGTGAGGGCGTTGAAGGTGGAGATCGCGATCGCAAACAGAATCGTGGCGGCGAACTGGCGGTAGATCGTGCCGGTGGCGCCGGGGAAGAACAGCACCGGCACGAACACCGCAAACAGCACCAAGGTGGTGGCGATCACCGCGCCGAACAGCTCATCCATCGTGGCCTGCGCCGCCGCCAGCGCCCCCATCCCCTCCGCTTTCTTGGTGGCGGTGTTCTCGATGATCGTGATCGCATCATCCACCACCAGACCGGTGGCCAGCACCAGGCCAAACAGGGTGAGCTGGTTGAGGGTGAAGCCCACGATCTTCACCCCCACAAACGTGCCCACCAGCGCCACCGGAATCGCAATCGCCGGCACCAGGGTGGCCTTCCAATCCTGCAGGAAAAGAAACAGCACCAGCACCACCAGGATCACGGCATCGCGCAGGGCGGAGCTCACCCCCTCAATCGAGGCGCGCACAAAATCCGTGTTGTCGTAGATCTTCTGCATCACCATCCCCACCGGCATGGTGGTGGTGAACTCCTCCAGCACCTTCTCCACCCCCTCCGACACATCGAGGGCGTTGCTGCCGCTGAGCTGGTAGATCGCCAGGCCCACCGAGGGCACACCATTCACATCGGTGGCCTCCACGGCAAAGCTCTCGCCCCCCAGGCTCACCCGGCCCACATCCCGCAGCCGCAGCACGCCGCCATCGGTGGAGGCCCGCAGGATCAGGTTGTTGAAATCCTCCACGCTGCGCAGGCGGCCCTGCAGCTGCACGGTGAAGGTGTAGCTCTGGCCGGGCGGGGCGGGGGCGGCGCCGATCTGGCCCACGGGCACCAGCCGGTTCTGGCTGCGCAGGGCCGCCACCACATCCGCGGCGGTGAGCTTGTTGGCCGTCAGCCGGGCGGGATCGAGCCAGAGGCGAAAGGCCAGCTGGCGATTGCCGAAATACTGGAGCTGGCCCACCCCGGGCACGCGCCGCAGGGCATCGGTGAGGTTCTGATCGAGCAGGCCGCTGATGGTTTCAACGCTATAGGGATTTGCCTTGTCGTCGGAGGTGAAGTTATAAACCAGCAGCATCGAGCTCGAAGCCTGGTCCACCGTGATGCCCGATTGCCGCACCTCCTCCGGCAGGCTCGGCTGGGCCAGCGCCACCCGGTTCTGCACATTCACCTGGTTGATATCGCCGTTGCTGCCACTGGTGAAGGTCACCTTGATCGAGCTGCTGCCATCGGCGGCGCTGGTGGAGGTGATGAAATCCATGTTCTCCACCCCGTTGATCTGCTGCTCCAGCACGGCGGTCACGCCCTGCTCCACGCTCACCGCATCGGCCCCCACATAGCGGGAGTTCACCTGCACAGTGGGCGGGGCAATATCCGGCAGGTTTTCGATCGGCAGGATCGGAATCGCAATCAGCCCGGCGATCACGATCAGCAGGCTGCACACCGTGGTGAGCACCGGCCGAACAATGAACTTGTCAGAGAGTGACATCGGCCGAATTCCTGCGCGGATGCGCCCTCAGTTGACCTGCACCGGCGCGCCGTGCCGCAGGTTGATCAGGTTGGACACGATCACGCTCTCGCCCCCCTGCAAGCCAGCGAGCACCGGGTAGCGGTTGTTCTGCAGCGGCCCGAGCTGCACCGGCGTCTGCAGGGCGAAGCGGGTGTCCGGCGGCAGCTTGCGCAAGGCCTCCAGGCGCGCCTGGCCCGGGCGTTGTTCCAGCTCCCGCAGGCCGCCCACCCGATACACGAAGCTCTGGCCGGAGATCTGGCTCACCGCCGCAAACGGCACCGACAGCTGGTCGCGGGCCTCCAGGATCACGCGGGTGCGGGTGCGCAGGCCGTTGCGCAGCACGCCGCCGGGGTTGGCGAATTCCGCCTTCGCCAGCAACGACTGGGTGCCCGCCACCACCGCCGGATCGAGGGAGCGGATCGGCGCGCGGGCCAGGGGCCGGCCGCTGGCGGGGTCGAGCAGGATCACGGGTAAACCGGGGCGCAAGCGGGCGGAATACACCGCCGGCACATCCACCCGCGCCAGCAGCACGTCGTTGCGGATGATGCGGGTGAAGGGGGCGCCGGCCTTGATCACATCCCCAGCCTTCACCTGCACGTCGCCCACGATGCCGCTGATCGGCGCGGTGAGATCGCGGAAGGCCAGATCCGCCTGGCGGGCGATCAGCTCCTGGCGGGAGGCGATGTAGCGCTGGCGGAACTCATCGCGCTGCAGGGCGCTGGCGGCCCCCTTGCGCACCAGGAATTCGAAGCGCTGGAAATTCAGCCGGTCGGATTCCACCTGGGCCGCCAGCCGCGCCACATCCGCCCGGATCTGGGTCTGGTCGAGCACCAGCAGCAGCTGGCCGGCGCGCACCGCATCGCCCTGGCGCACCAGCAGCCGCTCGATCCGCCCATCGGCCTGGGCGGCCAGCTGCACCTCCTCCAGCGCCTCCAGGGTGCTCACCGTGTCGACGTGCTCGCTGAAGCGGGCCGGCGCCACCGGCTCCACGGCCACGGGCAGCTGGCGGGCGGGCGGCGCGGCGGTGGGGCTCCCGCAGGCCGTCAGACCCACCAACAGGGGCAAAATCAGGGGCGCCAGCAGCGGCCCGCCCGCAAAACGCAGACCGCTCCGGATAGCTGGCGCAGCGGGGCGGGCGATAACGCGTGGGGAAATCTTTGGCGCGGATCCTATGGCACCTGGAGCCCTGGGGCGCGCCATGCTCATCGCGCAGCACCCGAGCCCATGGCCGGCAAGCGAACCCTCAACGCACACAACCTGCAGACCCTCGGCGCGGCAGCCCTGGCGGAGCTGCTGATCGAGGTGAGCACCGGCAATGCCGTGATCCAGCGCCGTCTGCGGCTGGCCCTGGCCGCCGCCGGCGGGGCCGAGGAGGCGGCCCAGGAGGTGCGCAAGCGCCTGGCGGCGATCGCCCGCTCCACCACCTTCATCGATTCCGGCAAACGCAAGGCGCTGCTGGCGGATCTCGAGGCCCAGCAGCAGGCGATCAGCGGGCCGATCGCCACCGCCAATCCGGCCCTGGCGGTGGCACTGCAGGGGCGCCTGCTCGAACTCGCCGACGGCGTGCTCGACCGCTGTTCCGATTCCACCGGTGCCGTGATCGGCCTGTTCCAGCGGGGGGTGTCCACCCTGGCGACCCTCGCCACAGCGGCGGCCTCCAGCCCCGACAGCCTGGTGGCCCTGGCGGCCGATCTGCTGCAGGACAACGGCTACGGCCAGCTCGAGGGGCTGATCCCAGCCCTGGCGCCGCTGCTGGGGGAGGCGGGGCTGCGGCAGCTGCAGGAGGCCCTGCTGGAACGCGGGGGGGTGGATCGCTTCACGATGGAGCAACTCCTCCAGGGCCAGGGCGATCTGGATGCCTACCTGGAGCTGTTCGAGCCCTCCCAGCTCCGCTGGCCCGCCACAGCCGCCGAGGTGGCCGGCCAGTTGCTGCGGGGCGGTCGGGCCGCCGAGGCTCTTGCGGTGCTCGACCAGGCGAGCCAAGCCACCCAGACCCTGGAGGCCGACGAGTGGCACACCACCCGCATCGCCGTGCTCGAAGCCCTGGGCCGCAGCGAAGACGCCCAGCAGCACCGCTGGCAGGTGTTCGCCAAGACCCTCTCGATTCCGCTGCTGCGCGACTACCTGCGGCAGCTCGACGACTTCGCCGATGTGGAGGTCGAGGAGCGGGCCTTCGCGGTGGCGGAGCACCACCCCGAGCCCCTGGTGGCGCTGCACTTCCTGGTGTCCTGGCCCTCCCTGCCGCGGGCGGCCCGCTACGCGATCGCCCACTGCCGCCACTGGGACGGGGAGGCCTACGAGATCTACGAGCGGGCAGCCGAGCGCCTCTGCGCCGACCATCCCCTGGCCGCGACCGTGCTGCTGCGGGTCATGGTGGTCTTCGCCCTGGCGACGGGCCGCTCCAAGCGCTTCCGCTACGCCGCCGAGCATCTCCGCCAATGCGAGCGGCTGGAGGCCCGCATCGATGACTGGCAGGGGTTCCTGAGCCACGCCACCTTTGCCGGGCGGCTGCGCGAGACGTTCAGCCAGACGTGGAGGTTCTGGCAGCTGGTGGAGCGCTGAGGGCTGGGGCAGGCAAACCGCCCACGAGACAACAAAGCGAGACGACGACCCGCCGATCCGTTGTCGGCCCGCAGGGCGATCCTTACGGTGTGGACTGCCCCCTCCCGGCCCCCATGCCCTCCGGCGCCAGCTTCAACGAACCCGACCCCCTCGATCCCGCCACCCCAGGCAGCGCCGGAGCCCTCAACCGCCGCGCCCTCCAGATCGAGAAGCTGCGCGGCCTCACCCAGACCGAAGGGGTACTGCTGATCGTGCTCGGCATCCTGGCCCTCGGCTTCCCGACCATCGCCTCGGCGGGGGTGACGGTGATGGTGGCCCTGGCCTTCCTGATCGGCGGCATCCTCGGCTGGATCGACAACCTCCGCCGCGCCCGCGCCTTCAGCCGCTGGCACACCTTCGGCCGGCTGGTGATCGCCACCCTGTTCCTGATCACGGGGCTGTGGATGCTCATCCAGTTCAAGGCGGGCATCGCACCGGCGGCGCTGCAGATCAAGGCCCTGGCCACCGCCCTGGGCATCGTCTTCCTGGCGGAGGGGCTGGTGGCCTCCCTGCTGGCCCTCAGCCATCGGCAGGTGCGGGGCTGGGGCTGGGGCCTGGCCAACGGGTTGGTCACCGTGCTGCTCGGCCTGCTGATCCTCACGATGAGCCCCGCCGGCCTGCTCTCGGTGCTCGGACTGCTGGTGGGCATCAGCTTCCTGTTCAGCGGCTTCGATCTGCTGCGCTTCGGCAGCCACCTCCACCCCCGCGACCCCCAAGCCGACACGGTCTGACCCCCATGCCCCCCACCTCCCCCCAGGGGTGAGCGACCTGTTCCGCCACCACGGCGAGGAAACCCTGCGCCGCATCGCCCCCCTGGCGGATCGCATGCGCCCGCGCACTCTCGAGGAATTCGCCGGCCAGGAGGCGATCCTCGGCCACGGCCGGCTGCTGCGCCGCGCCATCACCGCCGACCGGGTGGGCAACCTGATCCTGCACGGCCCCCCAGGCACCGGCAAGACCACCCTGGCGCGCATCATCGCCAACACCACCCGCGCCCACTTCGCCAGCCTCAACGCCGTGCTCGCGGGCGTGAAGGAGCTGAGGGCCGAGGTGGAGGCCGCCCGCCAGCGGCTGGAGCGCCACGGATTGCGCACGATCCTGTTCATCGATGAGGTGCACCGCTTCAACGCGGCCCAGCAGGACGCCCTGCTGCCGTGGGTGGAGAACGGCACCGTCACCCTGATCGGCGCCACCACCGAAAACCCCTACTTCGAGGTCAACAAGGCCCTCGTCAGCCGCTCCCGCCTGTTCCGGGTCCAGGGGCTGGAGCCAGGCGACCTGCGCCAGCTGCTGCACCGCGCCCTGGCCGATCCGGAGCGGGGCTACGGCCAGCGGGCCGTCAGCCTCAGCACCGAGGCCGAGGCCCACCTGCTCGATGTGGCCGGCGGCGATGCCCGCAGCCTGCTCAACGCCCTCGAACTGGCGGTGGAAACCACCCCCGCCGATGGCGAGGGCCAGATCCGCATCGATCTGGCGATCGCCGAGGAATCGATCCAGCAGCGGGCGGTGCTCTACGACAAACAGGGCGACGCCCACTACGACACGATCAGCGCCTTCATCAAGTCGATCCGCGGCTCCGATCCCGACGCCGCCCTCTTCTGGCTCGCCCGCATGGTGGAGGCCGGCGAA
>CAIVPT010000292.1 GCA_903907855.1 uncultured Synechococcaceae cyanobacterium
CCGCGACTACCTCGAGCTGCCCGGCCTCACCGCGCGGGCCGTGCCCACCCTGCCGCGCGGCGAAATCGCCCAGGCGGGCCGCCAGCTGGGCCTGCTCGCCCTGATCGGCTCCCTCGGGCTCGGCGGCCTGGCCCTGCGCCGACGGCACCCTTGAGCCGATGAGCACGGGCAGTCCCGCCCTCGACCGCATCGTCGAGCGCCTTGGTGCCAGCGGCGATCCCAAACGCCGCTACGAATACGTGCTGTGGTTGGCGAAGAAGCTGGAGCCCCTCCCCGACGACCTGCGGCAGGACAGCCACAAGGTGCGGGGCTGCGTCTCCCAGGTGTATGTGGTCGGCAGCCTCGCCGATGGCCATCTCCACTGGCAGGGAGACTCCGACGCCCAGATCACCAAGGGGCTGCTCGCCCTGCTGATCGAGGGGATGGAGGGCCTCACACCCGCCCAAGTGGCCGCCATCGATCCAGGCTTCCTCGCCGCCACTGGCCTGCAGACCAGCCTCACCCCATCGCGCGCCAACGGGTTTCTGAACATCTTCCGCACCATGCAGGCCCAGGCCCGCCAGCTCGCCGAAGCACCCTGACTTCGCCTTCGGTGGGCCTGGGGGGCCCGTCGATTTCTAGGATCGTCAATCTGTGTCTGGGTAGTCCATGACGATCGGGGTGGGCTTGCTTGGGCTGGGCACGGTGGGAGCCGGCGTCGCGGCAATCCTGGCCGATCCGCAGGGGCGCCATCCCCTGGTGGGATCCCTGGCCCTGCAGCGGGTGGCGGTGCGCGATCTGGGCCGGGCCCGGCCGGTGGCGGTGCCTGCGGAGCGGCTCACCACCAACCCGGAGGCGGTGATAGACGATCCGGCGGTGGAGATCGTGGTGGAGGTGATGGGGGGGGTCGAACCGGCCCGTTCGCTGATCCTGCGGGCGATTGCGGCCGGCAAACCCGTGGTTACGGCAAACAAGGCGGTGATCGCCCGCCACGGCCAGGAAATCGCCGCGGCCGCCGCCGAGCGCGGCGTCTACGTGCTGATCGAGGCGGCGGTGGGGGGCGGCATCCCGATCATCGAGCCGCTGAAGCAGTCCCTGGGCGGCAACCGCATCCAACGGGTGAGCGGCATCATCAACGGCACCACGAATTACATCCTCAGCCGCATGGCGGAGGAGGGGGCCGCCTATGCCGATGTGCTCGCCGACGCCCAGCGCCTGGGCTACGCGGAAGCCGACCCGGCCGCGGATGTGCAGGGCGGCGACGCCGCCGACAAGATCGCCATCCTGGCGGGCCTGGCCTACGGAGGCCCGATCCCACGGGCGGAGATTCCCACCGAAGGGATCGACCGGCTCGACAGCCGCGACGTGGCCTACGCCGCCCAGTTGGGCTTCGTGGTGAAACTGGTGGCGGTGGCCGAGCGGATGGCGGAAGGGTCGGCCGACGGGTTGGTCAAGGGATTGGTCGACGGCTCCGCGCCGCAGCCCGGCGGCCCCGATCCCCTGCCACTCGATGTTCGAGTCCATC
>CAIVPT010000293.1 GCA_903907855.1 uncultured Synechococcaceae cyanobacterium
AGGAGCTCCTGGAGCGCCGCTACGCCAAATTCCGACGCATCGGCCGCTTCCTGGAAGGTCCCGCCGCAGAGCTGTCCCACAGCCACTAGGGTTCACGGTTTGGCTTCACAACGGGTGCCCACCACCTTGATCACCGGCGCCTCGCGCGGCATCGGAGCTGCCGCCGCACGCCGCTTCGCCGCCTCCGGCCACGATCTGCTGCTGGTCTCCAGGCCAGGGCCGGAACTTGAGTCTCTGGCGACGGAGTTGCGTCAGGGCGGCACCCATGTGGAAACCGCCGGCATCGATCTGGCGGTTTCCGGAAGCATCGGCCCGGCCATCGCCGAACTCTGCGGCCGCGGCGCAGCCCCCTCGGTTCTAATTAACAATGCCGGCGCTGCCTGGACCGGAGCCCTGGCGGCCATGCCCCTGGAGCGCTGGCAGTGGTTGCTGCAGCTCAATCTCAGCAGCGTGTTCGAAGTGTGCTGCGGGGCCTTGCCGATCCTGCGGGCGGCCGGTGGCGGACTGATCATCAACGTGAGCAGCCATGCCGCCCGCGCCGCCTTCCCAGACTGGGGCGCCTACTGCGTGAGCAAGGCCGCCCTGCAATCGTTCAGCCGCTGCCTGGCAACCGAGGAGCGGGCCCATGGCATCCGCGTCTCCACCCTCACCCTCGGTTCGGTCAATACACCTCTGTGGGACAGCGAAACCGTCGACAGTTCCTTCGACCGCCGTGCCATGCTTGCGCCCGAGCAGGCAGCCGATGCCCTTCTGTACCTCGCCCAGCTACCTCCAGACCAAACGGTCGAGGACCTCACCCTGATGCCGGCAGCCGGCGCCTTCTGACACCTTCATGACCTCCACCCTTCCCAGCGGCCTCAGCAATCTCGACCTCCCCGGCCGTAGTTCTGACAGGTCGCTTGATCCCGTTCCATCCGAGCAACTGGATGCCACGCCTAGCTCCCTGCCCGTGCCGATGAGCGAGCGCATTCGCCATCGCTTGGAGCAGGCAGGTGCCCCCTTTCTGGCCAACGACAACATCGCCGCCCACATTGCCGAAGGCGAGCTGGAAATACTTCAGAAGGAGGTGAGCGATCGAGTGCGCGATCTTCTGCGCAGCCTGGTAATCGATATCGACAATGACCACAACACCGCAGAAACGGCGGAACGCGTGGCCAAGATGTACCTTCAGGAAGTTTTCAAAGGTCGCTATCACGAGCAGCCCAAAATTGCCAGCTTCCCCAATGTCAAGAAGTTGGATGAGATTTACACCGTAGGCCCCATCTCCGTACGCTCCGCCTGTTCGCATCACCTGGTTCCTATCCTGGGCAGCTGCTGGATCGGCATCAAGCCAGGCGATCGGGTGATTGGGCTCTCCAAGTTCACCCGCGTCGCCGACTGGGTCTTCTCCCGCCCCCACATCCAGGAAGAGGCGGTGATGATCCTTGCTGATGAGATCGAAAGGCTGTGTGAGCCCCAGGGTCTGGCCATTCTCGTGAAGGCCCAGCATTACTGCATGAAGTGGCGTGGGGTCAAAGAACCCCAAACCAGCATGGTCAACTCAGTGGTGCGCGGCGACTTCCGCCACGACCCCAGCCTCAAGCAGGAGTTCTTCGAACTCGTGAAACAGCAGGAAAGCCTGTTGATTCGCTGAGGCTGGGCTCGGCCACGATCACCATGACCCGGTAGGCCACGTACCCGGCAACCGGGCTGTGGGTCGGCCCGTTGGCTGTGGGGATCAGCTCCCACACCAAGCGACCGGGGGCGAGGCCGTGGTGCCAGGAACGCACTGGAGGGTGCCCTCCACCCGTTGGCAGCCCACCAGGTCCTCACCAAAGCCGACGGAGGGGGCGAGCAGGGGCAGCAGCAGCGCCCCTAGAACCGGCGCGGGATAGGGAGCCCGAGCGGTATCCAGCCGAACGAAAAACCACCAAGCGGCGAACAGCAAAAGAGCGGAACAACGGCACCAGGGATCAGCAGAAGCCCGATCCCGACGCCGCACCTCCTCCACGCACCGCCGCCACCAATGCCGCCACCCGGAGCAGATTCTTCTCCCCCGGGGCGTCCTCCACCCCGCTGGAGGCATCGAGGCCCGTGGGACGCAGCCGCTGCAGCAGCAACGGGGCCCGCTCCGGGGTAATGCCCCCCGCCAGCCACCAGGGCAGAGGCGGGGAGAACGATTCCAGCCACTCCGGCGGGATCGGATGGCCCGTGCCCCCCAGCTGACCCGGCACCCAGGCATCGAGCAGCAGGGCATCCACGACCCCGCTCCACTGCTGGCAGGCCTGGAGCTGCTCCGGCCCCCGCACCCGCAGCGCCTTCCAGAGGGGTAGGCCGAGCCGCTCGCGCAGGTCGGAGCAGCGCTCCGGGCTCTCGGCCCCATGCAGCTGCACCACGTCGTGGCCCCGATCGGCCTGGAGGGCCGGCAGATCGGCCTCGCAGGGATCGGCCACCACCAACACCCTGCGGCACTGAGGCCGCTCCTGGTGCACGGCAGCAAACAAAGCCGGCCGCAGCTCGGGATCGAGATGGCGGGGCGATCCGGGGACGGCGATCACCCCGACCGCGTCCACCCCCAGGGCGGCCACCGCCCGGGCCTGGTCGGGATGGCGCAGGCCGCAGATCTTGAGCAAGGTCACGACGGGACGGCGGACTGAAGGGGCGCTTCTTTCTAGGATTGGCGTCCCAGGTTCGGCCTGGGATGCACATCCCCCTGGACCCTCCCCCTGGAACCTGTGGCCGAAGGCTGGCAACTGTTGAAGATCCGGGGCATCCCGGTACGGATCCACCCAAGCTGGTTTGTGATCCTGGCGATGGTCACCTTCGCCATGGAGCGCTCCTACCGCACCCAGCTGGCCGACACCCTCAACGGCGCGCCGGTGTGGCCTGTGGCCCTCACCACCGCGTTGCTCCTGTTCGTCTCGGTGCTTCTGCACGAGCTCGGCCATTCGCTGGTGGCCATCGCCCAGGGCGTTCAGGTGCGGAGCATCACCCTCTTCCTGCTGGGAGGGGTGGCCAGCGTCGACCGGGAATGCTCCACCGCCCGTGGCTCGCTGCTGGTGGCCGCCGCCGGCCCGGCCGTGAGCCTGGGGCTGGGCACGGTTCTGTGGCAGGCACGGCACGCCGTGAGTCATCTGTCGCCGGTGGCCGGCCAGGTGGTGCTCGATCTGGCGGTGCTCAACCTCACCCTCGGCCTGTTCAACCTCTTGCCCGGCCTACCGCTCGACGGGGGCCTGATCCTCAAGGCGCTGGTCTGGCAGGTCACCGGCAGCCAGAGGCGGGGGTTGGAAATTGCCAACGCCAGCGGCCGCTTTCTCGCCTGGATGGCCATCGGCCTGGGCAGCTTCATGCTGATCCGGGGGGGCAGCATGGGAGGGGCCTGGCTGATGCTGTTGGGTTGGTTTGGCCTCGGCTCAGCCCGCAGCCAGCAACAGCTGCTGCAGGTGCAGCGAGCCTTACGGGAACTGAAGGTGAAGGACGTGGCACGGCGCCGTTTCCGCGTGCTGGAGAGCGCCACCACCCTGCGGGAGCTCAGCGAAATGCGGCTGCGGGAGTTCATGGCCCAGGAACGGGAGCCCGGGGCCGGCGAGACGGCCGCCAGCAGCGGTTCCTCCGGGAATGGCGGACTCAGCCCGGCCAAGGCAGCCGCCGGGCTGCTGCGCAGGGCAGCCAGTGCCACCGGCGATCTCCAGCCCGACTGGCTGCTGGTGTGCGATGGCGGCCGCTGGCGGGGGATCATCGACGACCGGCCGCTGCAGGATCTGCCCGTGCAGCGCTGGGATCGCGAGCGCATCGGTGACCATGTGCGACCGCTCGCCAGCGTGGCCTCCATCAGCGAGAACGCCCCGCTCTGGGAGGCGGCCCTGCGCTTCGACGAGAGCGAGGCCCCTCGGTTGTTGGTGCTCAGCCCCGCCGGCCTGCCCAGCGGCACCCTCGAGAAGCCGGAGCTGGCGGAGGCGGTCCTGCAGCGGCTCGGCCTGCGCCTGCCACCGGAGATGCTGGCCCTAGCCCGGCGCCAAGGCGGCTACCCGCTGGGCCTCAACCTGGCTCAGGTGGCGCGAGGCATGGTGGCCGCCGGAGAGGTGACAGCCCAGCCCTCCCACGCCTCCACCGGCATCCGGTAGCGGTTGCGGCGGCGGCGGACCTCGGCCCGCTCCGCTGGCCCGAGAGGCCGCGGCTCCAGCGACAGGCATCGCAAGGGCGCCCACTGCTGCTCCGCACAGCGCCGCAGCTGCGCCACCAGAGCAGCCCCATCCAGGGGCAGGGCAGGCAGCGGTGGCGGGTCATGGTCGAACAGTTCCCGCCAGAGAGGCGCCGGTGGCGCCACCAGGATGCTGCCGTGCTGGAGGAGGCAGCCCGAGCGCCAAAGCTGGGCACTACCGATCCGTTTGGCCCCGTCGGCGTGCACCAAATCCGCGGCCGTGCTGGTGGCGAAACAGCTGCTGCGCTCACCGCTGGCGACCTGGGAACCGAACGCCAACGGCTGCCCCATCTCGGCGAAGGCAACCTGCAGCCACTGACAGGCCTGGCGATAGGCCTCGCTGCGACGCTGGGGCGCCTGGGGCCAGATCAGGGCATAGGTGAGGTCTCCGGCGTGCAGCACTGCCCGTCCGCCGCTGGGGCGGCGCACCAGATCCACGGAGCCGCGGGCCAGGGCGGGCCGCCAGCGCTCGGGTAGCTGGCGCTGGTGATACCCGAGGGACAGGGTGGGACGGCGCCAGAGGTAAAAGCGCAGCGTGGGAAACGCCCTGGCCCCCGCAGCGATCGCCGCATCAAGCAGCCCCTCATCGATCGCCATCTGGGTGGCACCGCTGAGGCGCAGCGGCGGGATCCAGCGGGCAACGGAGACAGGGGCGCTCGCCTTCACCGAGGCTCGCCAACGCAGGCGGGCGGGGGCGCGCCGGGAAGGCGGCTCCAGAAGCTGGGGTCGAGCTCGTAGCCCAGCACGGCCGCCATCTGACCGAGGCCGGCGCGGCCGTTCAGCCCGGAGCTCCGCAACCAGCCATCCAGCAGGAACAGGCGGTGGGTGAGCCAGAGATCCAGGCTCTCAGGGGCGAAGCGGATCCCCTCATGACGCTGGAAGCCATGGGGAAGGAGCATCGCCACATGGCGGGTCAGCTGGCCCCCGGCCCGCTCCAGCACCAGCGGCAACCAGGGGTGGGCGGCGTCCGCCCGCAAACTCCAGAGGCGCAGCTCCGGGATCTCAGAGAGCTCGCGGGGATCGTCGGCCTCCCGGGGCCAGTCAAAGCGCAGCTCCAGATGGCCAGCGGCGGCAAGCAGGGCGGTGGGATCAAGGGAGGCCCAGCCGGCGAGGGGCGCCAGGTCGAGATCCTGGATCGCCGCGGGGGGCACCGGCACCGGGGATGGCGCCGCCCCAGGGCCCGGGGCGCTCTGGTGCGGGTCAGGGGCGAGCTCAGAGGCCATCAAGAGCTGTGACAGGCGGGAGGCCGGAGCTGGACCGTAGCCAACCGGCCCCGAAGAATGGGGCGGTCATCTTCTTTTTTCCGCCCCATGCCCACGACGATCAATCAGGCAGAAATCCTGATCGCTCTGGTGGTGGCCGCCCACGCGGGCGTGCTGGCCGTGCGTCTCTGCTTCAGTCTTTACAAGGCCTGAGCGAGCCTCTTGGCAGCCCGGCGGCGGGGTGGTACAAGCGAGGGGTTCGTCGCCCCCCGCCGGTGCGCCCCTCCTCCCGCCCCCCTTCCCGCACCCGCGCCGCCGCTGGCAGCCCATCCCGCCACAGCGTCACCGCTGCCGGTAGCCCCTCCAGCGGCGCCGGCCAGCGGCCTGGCGATCCGGCGCCTCCGCCGGCCGGCGTGCCCGCGTTCCTCCGGGCCATGGGCCGGGCACCGCGCCAGCCCCTTCCCCCAGCACCCACGCCAGCCCTGGCCTCCAGCCCCTCCTCACCGGTGCTGGCCGTATTCGGCACGGAGGGTTCCCTTCTCTCGATTCGGCAGGAGCGGCCGGAACTTCTCTGCAGTGTGATCGGCCTGATGGTGAAGCTCGGTCTGATCGCCGTGGCCGGCGTCAGCCTGATGCGCCTGGCGGGCGCGTACCAGCAACGCATGGAACGCCAGGGGGAAATCACGGCTGTCCTGGAGTTGGAAACCGCGAAAATGGCCAAGGCCCGCGAGCGTTTCGACACCCTTTTTCGCATCGAGGGCGAACAACGGCTGATCCGCGAGCAGAGCCAATGGATCGCCCCCAACCGGCTGCGGGTGGTGTGGCAGAACGGTTCCGCGTTTTCGACGGTGCAAACCGCACAGGCTTCGGTGGATTCCGGTCGCAGCCGTCCGTAGGGTGGGGCCCGTTTGCCCCCCACTCCCGCGTCCATGCCCTCCACTCCCGGCACCGTCCTGATCACCGGGGCGTCCTCCGGCGTCGGCCTGTTTGCCGCCAAGGCCCTCGTCGACCGCGGCTGGCACGTCGTGATGGCTTGCCGAGACACCGATAAAGCCCGCCGCGCCCAGGCAGCCCTAGCCATCCCCGACGCCTCGGTGACCCACCTCCAAGTGGATCTGGGGGATCTGGAGAGTGTCAGAGCGCTGGTGGAAGCCTTCCGCAGCACGGGCCGCCCCCTCGATGCCCTGGTGATCAATGCGGCGGTGTATCTGCCACGGCTGAAGCATCCGGAGCGCTCGCCCCAGGGCTACGAGATCTCGATGGCCACCAACCACCTGGGGCACTTCCTGCTGATCCAGCTGCTGCTCGGGGATCTGGAGCGCTCCAGCCACCCTTCTCGCCGTCTGGTGATCCTGGGCACGGTCACGGCCAACTCCAAGGAGCTGGGAGGCCGAATTCCGATTCCGGCCCCGGCCGATCTCGGCGATCTGGCGGGTTTCGCGGCGGGCTTCAAGGCGCCGATCGCCATGGCCGACGGCAAACCGTTCAAGCCTGGCAAGGCCTACAAAGACAGCAAGCTCTGCACCATGATCACCACCCAGGAGCTGCACCGCCGCCTGCACGAAAGCACCGGCATCGTCTTCACCTCGCTGTATCCGGGCTGCGTGGCTGATACGCCCCTCTTTCGCAACGCCCCCAAGGCGTTTCGCACGATCTTCCCCTGGTTTCAGAAGAACATCACCGGCGGCTACGTAAGCCAGGCGCTGGCGGGCGAGCGCGTGGCCCAGGTGGTGGCCGATCCGGAGTTTGCGGTCTCCGGTGTGCACTGGAGCTGGGGCAACCGCCAGACGAAGGGCGGCCGCCAGTTCAGCCAGGAGCTCTCCGAGCAGGCCAGCAACCCGGAGACGGCCCGCCGGATGTGGGACTACTCGATGCAGCTGGTGGGTCTCACCTGACGTTGGGGCCCACCTAAGGGTCGTCGTCGAGCGGGTGACACGGGCTCGGCCGCATCGCACGCGATCGGCAGCAAGCCGGGGAAATCCGCAACATCCCGCGGCGCGCCATGGCCGCCACTGCTACCAAAGCGTCAGCCGCACGATTCCATCCCGATGTCCCGCATCCTGCGCTGGGGACTCGGACTGTTGCTGATCGCGGGACTGCTGATCGGCGCTTTCCTGTTCCTGCCCTTCCGCTCATGGCTGCCCGGAGGCACCGTGGGCAACGTGCCCACCAGTGAGGTGGTCAACGGCACCGCCTTCAACCGCCTGTTCCCCAAACCCCAGCCAGGGGAATCGATTGTCTTCACCCAGGAGAAGCGGGGCTTCAGTGAGGCCCGGCTCAAGGCCGGCCAGGAAACCCGCGCCCTGCTCGCCGTCTCCGATACCACCACGGCCCCGGAGGCCCGCAACAAGTTTGTGAGCACCACGGAGCGGCTGCAGGGTTGGCCCCTGGTGGAACAGGGGGCCCAGGCGAGCGCCCTGCTGGTGGCCGAACGCTTCCAGGTGAAGGTGATCGGCCAGGGGACGGGCTTGGATGCCGAGAAGCGCCATGAGCTGCTCGGTGCCTTCGACCTGCCCGGCCTGGCAGCCCTGAATCCCGGCGGCCGCAGCCCCCGCGCCCTGCCCGAGGGCCAGCAGGAGCCCGTTCGCGTTCCCGTCCCCGGTCGCCGCGCCAAGGAGACCGTTGAGCTGAGCACCCCGGTTCTGGAGCCCGCCGCATGAGCACCATCCTCGAACGTCTGGATCGCCTGCCGAAGCGCAACCTCACCGTGCTGGCCCTCAAGGGCATCAGCACCCTGGTCCCGGGGGGCTGGCGCAACCTCACCAGCGCCGATGAGCTGATTGCCGATGTGATGGGCAGCACCGATCCGGAGCTCATCGCCCAGGTGCGCGCCCGCGCCGATGAGCTCAGCCGTGCTCGCCACGAGGGCTACAGCCGCGCCATGAGCCTCTACGACGCCGTCAATCGCTCCCAGAAGGCGGCCGGAGGCTTGCGGGTTCTGGCGAATGTGGCCGGCGCCCTGCCGCTGGTGAAGCAGATGGCCAAGCTCACCCCCGCCAGCGAAACCCTGCAGGCGGCCGACCTGAGCCTCAAGGTGGGGGCCGAGATGCTGGCCTTCACCCAGGTGAACGGCCTGCCGGGGGACAGCTTCGGCGACTTCGCCGCCTCCCTGGGGGAATACGCGGGCGAGGCCAGCGTGCGCATGGCGGCGATGGTCTGTTTTGACGCCCTGTTGCCCCTGGGCGACGACGCCCTGCAGCGCCTCGATGGCCTTCTCGGACGGGTGGGTCAGCGGGAGCTGCGGGAGCTGCCTGCCTACGCGGGCATGGCCTCCCTGATCCCCGGTCGGGGGGATGACGCCCATCTGCGCTTCCTGCGCCAGGGGGTCGACACCTGGCTGGGCTGGGCTGGCGGCTTTGCCGGCGGCCTGGGGCTCAGCGGCCAGAAGGCGGTGCGGGCTCTCGAGGGCACACTCGGCCCCTGGCAGGGGGGCTTCGACCAGCTCGCCACCTTCCTTGACGCCTTCACCGACACCTACCAGCACACCGGCGTCCAGGCGATCGCCCGGCGGCTGGTGGAGCGGGCCGCCGCCGAGATCTAGGACCACCCCGGGAGATACCACCATGCGCTGGGAACAGGGTCGCCGCAGCGACAACGTCGAGGACCGCCGCGGCATGGGCGCCCCGGCGATGGTGGGGGGCGGCCTGGGTGTGGTGGGAGTGATCCTGGCGGTGGTGGTGGCCCTGATGGGGGGCGACCCGATGATCGTGTTGGAGCAGATGGGCGGCAGCGGTGCCCTCGGGCCAGGGCCGGTGGTGGTGAGCCAACCCAAGGCACCGAGCCCGGAGCAGGATCGGCTGGCGGATTTCGTCTCGGTGGTGCTGGCCGACACCGAGGACACCTGGAGCCAGGAGTTTCGCCGGCAGGGCGGACGGTATACGCCGCCGAAGCTGGTGATCTTCGATGGCACGGTGAACTCCGCCTGCGGCCTGGCCCAGGCGGCGATGGGCCCCTTCTACTGCCCGAACGACCAGAAGGTGTACGTGGATCTGGCCTTCTACCGGCAGCTGCGCCAGCAGCTCGGGGCCCCGGGCGACTTCGCCCAGGCCTATGTCATCGCCCATGAGGTGGGCCACCACGTGCAGCACCTGCTCGGCATCGACCAACAGGTGCAGAGCGCGCAGCGGCGCCTGCCCCAGCGGGAGGCCAACCAGCTCTCGGTGCGGCTGGAGCTTCAGGCCGACTGCCTGGCCGGGGTGTGGGCCCACCACACCGGCACGCAGCGGGCCACCCTCGAACCGGGGGACATCGAGGAGGCCCTCAACGCCGCCAGCCGCATCGGTGACGACACATTGCAACGCCAGAGCAGTGGCCGGGTGCGACCCGACAGCTTCACCCACGGCAGCTCGGCCCAGCGCCAGCGTTGGTTCGCCCGGGGGCTGAAGAGTGGCTCGATGGATGCCTGCGACAGCTTCCGTGAAGCGATCTGACTGATCATGCGGGGGTGAGGGCCACCTGGGAGGGCGCTGCAGCGGCGGCTCAGTCGAAACCGAGCAGGTCAAAGATCTCGCGGTCCTTGAGCGATTCGGCCTCCAGGGGCTTGACGTTCTCAAGCATGGTGCGGGCCAGGCTGAGGTATTCCTGCTGCACCGCCTCCACCTCCGGGCTGGGCTCCATTTCAAAGATGGTGCACTTTTTCAGCCGTGAGCGGCGAATGGCATCCACATCGCGGAAGTGGGCCATGGTCTTCATGCCCACACGCTCATTGAATTTATCGATCTGGTCGGTGTCGAGGCTGCGGTTGGCGACGACACCACCAAGGCGGACCTTATAGTTTTTAGCCTTGGCTTGAATCGCAGCGATGATGCGATTCATCGCGAAGATGGAATCGAAATCGTTGGCGGTAACAATCAGGCAGTAGTGGGCATGCTGGAGCGGCGCCGCAAAGCCGCCGCACACCACGTCGCCGAGCACATCAAAGATCACGACGTCAGTGTCTTCGAGCAGATGGTGCTCCTTGAGCAATTTCACGGTCTGGCCAGTGACGTAGCCACCGCAGCCGGTGCCGGCCGGCGGTCCGCCGGCCTCGATGCACTGAACGCCATTAAAGCCCTCGAACATGAAATCTTCCGGGCGCAGCTCCTCGCTGTGAAAGTCGACGGATTCGAGGATGTCGATCACCGTCGGCACCATCTGCTTGGTGAGGGTGAACGTGGAGTCGTGCTTGGGATCGCAGCCGATCTGCAGCACCCGCTTGCCCAGCTTGGAAAAAGCGGCCGAGAGGTTCGAGGAGGTGGTGCTTTTGCCGATGCCGCCCTTGCCATAGACGGCGATCACCAGGGCGCCCTCTTCGATGCGCATCGTGTCATCCTGATGGACCTGAACACTGCCCTCCCCATCCTCGTGGTGAGCGCCGGCGGCGAGGGGGGGCTGGAGGGTGGTGGTCATGGCGGAGCCGGGAAAGGCCTTGGCACTTCCCTCTATCCAAGGACGGCGGGCTGACGGGTGTGGGCACAGCACGCAAAGCGAAACATCACGGTTTCGCAAGCAGGAACGCCCAGGCCCTGCCCCCGCCCAGCAGACGCCCCAACGGCTCCGCCTGGACAAGGCCCTTGGCCCAACGATTGCGGGAACGCTCGAAGATCGCAGGAAAATTCGCCCTTCCTGTCGGTGATTTCGCGCTGATCACGGTGGACCGATCCCGATAGCCAGGCCCCGAGCCGCCAGCAGTCCCCCACTCAGCTGCTGAAGTGGG
The DNA here is from genome assembly GCA_903907855.1 of uncultured Synechococcaceae cyanobacterium. Classification (GTDB taxonomy): domain Bacteria; phylum Cyanobacteriota; class Cyanobacteriia; order PCC-6307; family Cyanobiaceae; genus Cyanobium. The sequence continues at coordinate 11,078 of CAIVPT010000293.1, forward strand.
CTTTGGCGTCGTACAGCGTTTCGGCATCAATCACCCCGATGCCGCGTTCGCGGGCGAAGTTTTCCGTGTTGCGGCGCACCTTGCCGCGCACGAAGAAGGGGATCTTGTGCAACTCAGCCTCGCCATCGGGGCTCCAGCGGAGCCCATCGCCAGGCGGTGGGGCCACCGCAACGGCCACGGCTCCGGCGCCCTCAGGCTGCGGCTCCGCCTGGGCTTGCTGCCCCGGATCGGGCACCGCATCAGCGGCCGGACTCTGCCCGGGGGCCCCGTCGCCCAGGTGGCTGCGGTGGCCGTCCACGAATTCGAAATCGTGGCGGAACATGCCGATCAGGTGCTCCTCCAGCCCCATCATCAGCGGGTGCACCCAGGTGTCGAAGATCACATTCGCCCCCTCCCAGCCCATCTGGGGGGCGTAGCGGGCAGGGACGTCCTGCACATGCAGGGGCGTGCTGATCACCGCACAGGGGATGCCAAGCCGCTTGGCACTGTGGCGCTCCATCTGGGTGCCGAGCACCAGCTCCGGGGCCGCCTCCGCCATCGCCTTCTCCACCGCCAGGTAGTCGTCGCTGATCAGCGCCTCCAGCCCCAGCTCCCGGGCAGCGGCGCGCACCTCACGGGCCAGCTCCCGGCTGTAGGTACCCAGGCCCACCACCTCAAACCCCAGCTCCCGGCTGGCGATGCGGGCGGCGGCTACGGCATGGCTGGCGTCGCCGAAGATGAACACCCGCTTGCCGGTGAGGTAGGTGGAATCCACCGAGCGGGAATACCAGGGCAGGCGGGAGGCCCGCTCCCCTTCGCCGAACCGGGGTTCCTCCAGGCCCAGCAGACCGCAGATCTCCCGGAGGAAATCCTCGGTGGCCCCCACCCCGATCGGCACGGTGCGCACGGTGGCCATGCCGAAGCTGCGCTCCAGCCAGCTGCACACCGGGGCAGCCACCTCTGGATACAGGCAGACGTTGGCGTCGGCGGCCGGAAGGCGCAGGAGATCGGCCGGCCGGGCCTCCAGCGGCGCCACCACATGCACCTCGATGCCGTGCTCCGCCAGCAGCCGGCTCACCTCCCGCACATCGTCGCGGCAGCGGAAGCCCAGCAGGCTGGGGCCGAGCAGGTTCACCCGCGGCTGGCGACCTTCCGCACGCCAGCGGCTGGGTTCGATCTTTGGGCTGCCGGGCGGGGGCACCTGGTCCTTGAGCAGGCCGCGCACCAGCTGGTAGAAGGTTTCGGCGGCGCCCCAGTTTTCCTTTTTGGAGTACGCGGGCAACTCCAGGCTCACCATCGGGATGCCCCCCAGATCCATGCCGGCGGCCAGGGCCCCGGGCTGGTCCTGGATCAGCTCGGCGGTGCAGCTCTCACCCACCAGCAGGGCCTCGGGCCGGAAACGCTCCACCGCGGCGGTCACGGTGCGCTTCACCAGCTCGGCGGTGTCGCCACCCAGGTCCCTGGCCTGGAAGGTGGTGTAGGTGACGGGTGGCCGCCGGCCGCGCCGCTCGATCATCGTGAACAGCAGATCGGCGTAGGTGTCGCCCTGGGGGGCATGCAACACGTAGTGGACCCCCTCCATCGAGCTGGCCACGCGCATGGCGCCCACGTGGGGGGGGCCTTCGTAGGTCCAGAGGGTGAGTTCCATGGCGGCGGTGGCGGCGAAGGCGGGGGTTAGGGGGAGCAGGCCCCCTGGGGGGCCGTATCGGGGCGACTTCAGGTGGCGGATCCGCTGGCGGCGCCGGCGAAGGAGAGAAGACCGCGGCGGCGCAAGGGGCGGGCGAACAACTCGGCCAGCTCGCCGGCCTGGTCGCAGCCGTGGATGGGGCTGAACACCAGCTCGATCGACCACTTGGTGGCAAATCCCTCCGCCTCGAGCGGATTGGCCAGGCCGAGACCGCAGACCACCAGGTCGGGGCGACTCTGGCGCACCCGCTCCAGCTGGCGCTCCACATCCTGCCCCTCACTCACGGCGGTACCCGGTGGCAGCAGGGCCAGCTCTTCGGCCATCAGGGCGCGGTCGAGATAGGGCGTACCCACCTCGACCAGCTCCATGCCGCACTCCCGGTGCAGGAAGCGGGCCAGGGGGATCTCCATCTGGGAATCGGGCAGCAGAAACAGCCGTCGACCCGCCAATCGCTCGCGATGGGGGGCGATCGCCCGCCGACCGCGCTCCAGCAGGGGCTCCAGTACCTCAGCCACCCGCTGCGGCGGAATGCCGAAGGAGGTGGCGGCCGCCTCCATCCACAGCCGGCTGCCCTCCACCCCGAACGGATAGGGGGCGCTGAGCACCGTGGCGCCACGGCGCTGCAGGGCGCGGGCCGTGCCGCTCAGAAAGGGCTGGGCCAGCAGCACACGGGTGCCGGGCCCCACCGGGGGGAGATCGGTGGAGCGGCGTGGCGGCAGGCTGCGCACCACGGGAATCCCCAGCCGCTGGAACAGGGCAACAAACCGGTCCTCCACAGCATCCGCCAGGGTGCCCACCAGGAGCAGCTGCTCCTGGTGGGACGAGGGAAGCAGGGGCAGCAACGTCTGCAGGGCGTTGTCCTCCCCCTGGGTGAAGGTGGTCTCGATGCCGCTGCCGGAGTAGTTGAGCACCCGCACACGGCCGGCGAACTGGCTGGTGAGGCGCTCAGCGGCGCGGGCCAGGTCGAGCTTGATCACCTCGCTGGGGCAGGAGCCCACCAGGAAGAGGGTGCGGATCTCAGGCCGCCGTTCCAGCAGGTCGTGCACGAGCCGATCGAGCTCGTCGTTGGCGTCCGCCAGGCCCGCCAGATCCCGTTCCCCAAGGATCGCGGTGCCGAAACGGGGTTCGGCGAAAATCATCACCCCGGCGGCGCTCTGGATCAGGTGGGCGCAGGTGCGCGAACCCACCACCAGGAAGAAGGCATCCGGCATGCGCCGGTGCAACCACACGATCGAGGTGAGGCCGCAGAACACCTCGCGCTGGCCGTTCTCCCGCAGCACGGGGTACTCGCTGGCCCCGCTGGCCGGGGGATCGGCCGGGCTGGCGGTGGAAGGGAGGGGCATGGGGGCGGGGCCCGGTGGCAACCGTCAAGGGCTAGCGAGGCTGGGGCGCCTCTGGCTGGCTTACGACACATCTTTTCGGGATCCCCAGCACAGGCGACCCCTCAGAGCCGGCGGCGGAAGCCCTCAGAAAAGCCACCCCGCTCGGTTTCCTCGGCAGCGCGGCTGAGCTTCCACACGTTGCGGCTGAGCCGTCGTGCCCGCAGGCCACCGCGTTGCACCACCGACGATCCGGGGCGGGCCCCCAGCAGGAGGCTGACCTCGGCGGTACTCAGGGGGGCGCCGGTGTCGAGAGCCAGCTGCACCAGCTCGAGGCGCTGGCGCAGGCCGGCCAGGTCGGCAGCGTCCCCATCCTCCTCTTCGCTCCAAACCCAGGAGGTGTCGGCGCCGCCATCGGCCAGCCGGCGCATCAGGCCCAGCCCGATGAAGGCCAGAGCCTGCTCGGGCTTGACCCCCTGCTCCACCGCCCGGGCCAGCCAGTCGGGCATCGGTGCCGTTGCCTCCTCCAGCGGATCGGCAACGGGGATCGGCTCGGCGTGGTGGGTGGGGCTGGGGGCGGCGCGCTTGGTAGCCATGGGATCGGCCGGAACGATTGGCCGGAAGGTACCGGCTGCACAGGCTGCGGCAAGCCCGGCGCCCGCTTCCTCAGCTGCGCCGCAACCAGCCGGGGGCGCCGCCGAACCAGTCGCCCAGATCCTCGCCACCCGGGCCAGGGCGCTCGTCCGGTTCCGGACTGCCCAGGTTCATGTCGGCCAACAGCCGATCGAGCCCATCGCGTGGGGCCTCTCCCTGCTGCCGCCGCCGCGCCTGCCGCAGCCAGCCGGCCACACAGGCATCGCGGTCAGCGAACTTCTGCACATAAATCCGCTCAGCCAGGCTCACCGGTTCATCGGCGGCGATGCGGTCGAGGATTCCCTGCAGACGCAGGCGGGTGGTGGGGGTGAGCATCGGCGGCAGCGATCAGGGACGGTGATCGTGGTGATAGCGGACCCTCATCTGGCGGCTGTGGCCAGGGCCACCAAAACGCCGCTCCTGTCAGGGGGTGCCGATGGAGCGAGGGGTAAGATCCGATGCCATCCGGCACGAATCGAACGCGCGACGTGACGGACGCCAGGCCCTCCCGCTCCAATCGCTTCCCCGGAGGCTTCACCTCCTCGGAAGATCGGGCCGTCAGCCGCCGGCGCGAGGCGCTGCGTCTTTCCGTTACCGGTGCCCGGGCCGACTCAGCCACCCGACAAAATTCGGGTACCCGGCCAGAAATCACCGGCACGGTCGTGCAGCACGGCAGCGGCGCCCTGGGCAGCGACGGCGCCAGCTGCGTGATCACCACCGACCGGGAAAGCCCACGGCTGCGGCAGTCGAGCCACGTGCAGTCGATCGAGCTGCGCACCTACGTCTTCCTCGACTCCTTGCAGCCCCAGCTGGCGGCCTACATGGGGACGGTCTCCCAGGGCTTCCTGCCGATCCCGGGCGATGCCTGCCTCTGGCTGGAGGTGTCACCGGGGATGGCCGTGCACCGCGTCACCGACATCGCCCTCAAGGCCAGCACGGTGCGCCTTGGCCAGATGGTGGTGGAGCGGGCCTTCGGCTCGATCGCGATGTACCACCGCGACCAGAGCAACGTGCTCCATTCGGGCGAGGTGGTGCTCGAGGCGATCGGCAGCAGCGTGGAGCGCCGCAGCCGCTGCGACGTGACCTGGACCGAGATCATCCGCGCCATCACCCCCGACCACGCGGTATTGATCAACCGCCAGAACCGCCGGGGCTCGATGATCCAGGCGGGGATGAGCATGTTCATCCTCGAGACCGAACCGGCTGGTTACGTGCTGGTCGCGGCCAACGAAGCCGAAAAGGCCTCGAACATCACCGTGGTGGATGTCAAGGCGGTGGGCGCCTTCGGGCGTCTCACCCTGGCGGGTCGGGAGGGGGATGTGGAGGAGGCCGCCGCCGCCGCGATGCGGGCCGTGCAGCAGATCAACGGCTGAGTTCCAGGCAGCCCCGCAGGGCCGGCGCGATCGCCCGGGCAGCTTTGCCGCGGCTTCCCAGCCGAGCGCGCAGGAATTCGTTCATCTGGGCGTAGCTGCTGCCAGCCTCCCGCACCCAGAAAATCGCGTCATACCCCGCCCCGTGGCCCTCAGGGGCCCGCAGGATGCGACCGCGGCACACACCTTGCGATTCCGCCACCGTGCGGCCCTGGGGATCGGCCAGGGCCATGGCGCTGATGAAGCTGGCCCCGCGATACAGGCTGTCGCCCATCTCCTTGAGCAGGCGGTGGATGCGCTCGTGGTCGGTGGGGGCATAGCGGGCCGAAAACAGCCCGGGCCGGCCATCAAGGGCGTCGACCTCGATCCCGGAATCATCCGCCAGGGACCATTCGCCGGTGGCCAGGGCAGCACCTTCGGCCTTGAGGCGGGCGTTCTCTCCGTAGGTGGCGCCGGTTTCCTCGATCTCAAGATCCCGGGGCTGGGCCAGCACCTCAATATCGACCATGGCCAGCATGGAGCCGATTTCCGCCACCTTGTGGGGGTTGCCGCTGGCGATCACCAGGCGAGGGCGGTGGAGCCGGGAGGTCACGCGGAGCCGCTCGGGAGCGAAGGGCGCCATTGTGACCCAGCGGGAGATTGGGGGTGGCTGGGGAGGGGGTGAGGCAGGATGGGTTGAACATTCCACCCCCGGAACAAGTTCCAGGGACCTGCCTCGGGGCAAAGGTAAGGAAAACCGGGGGATCCTGCATGCCCTCCCCGTCAACTTTGAGCGCGCGCTGACCTCGGCGCGACCTCCTGCCCCTAGGTTTCAGGATTCCGGTAGGAGCAGCGGTGCAGAGCGGCCTGATCCTGCAGAACCTCTTGTCGGCGCCGGTTCTGTTTTTCTTCCTGGGCGTCCTGGCGGTGCTGGTGGGTTCGGATCTGGAGATCCCCTCGCCCCTGCCGAAGCTTTTCTCCCTTTACCTGCTGCTGGCCATCGGCTTCAAGGGGGGTGTGGAGCTGGCCCACAGCGGCCTCACCCCCCTGGTGCTGATCACGATCGGTGCGGCGGTGGCGATGTCGCTGCTGGTACCGATCACCAGCTTCCTGATCCTGCGCACGCGGCTGGATTCCGCGAACGCCGCAGCGGTGGCGGCCTCCTATGGCTCGATCAGCGCGGTGACGTTCATCACGGCGGAAAGCTTCCTCACCATCCTCCAGATCCATTTCGATGGCTTCATGGTGGCGGCCCTGGCCTTGATGGAATCCCCGGCGATCGTGGTGGGGGTGGTGCTGGCCCGGCTGGCGGGGCGCCAGGGGCGGGCGGATCGGGAGATGCACTGGGGCGAGCTGCTGCGGGAGGCCTTTCTCAATGGATCGGTGTTCCTGCTGATCGGCAGCCTGGTGATCGGCTATGTGGTAACGGCCTTCAGCCCATCGGGTCTGGCGAAGATGGAGCCCTTCACCGACAAGCTCTTCTACGGGGCGCTGTGCTTTTTCCTGCTCGACATGGGCCTGGTGGCGGCCCAGCGGCTGCGGGATCTGCGGCGGGCCGGGGCGTTTCTCGTGGGCTTCGCCGTGGTGGCGCCGCTGTTGCACGCCGGCCTGGGGCTGATCATCGCCCGACTGGTGGGCCTGGGGGTGGGCGATGGCCTGCTGTTCATGGTGCTCTGCGCCAGCGCCTCCTACATCGCCGTGCCGGCAGCCATGCGGATGACGGTGCCGGAAGCCAACCCCAGCCTGTACATCTCCAGTGCGCTGGGGGTCACCTTCCCGTTCAACGTGGTGGTGGGGATCCCGTTGTACCTGGCCCTCGCCCAGCGCTTCCTGACCACCACCTGAGCCAGCCCATGAAACGCATCGACCTGTTCATCGCTGACCGCGAGGTGGCTCAGATCTGCAAAGCCATCCGGGATGCCGGAGCGCCGGGCTACTCGGTGATGCGACACGTGACCGGACTGGGAGTGGGGGGGGAGATCTCCGAAGCGATGGATTTCAGCGGCCTGGGGGCCAACGCCCACGTGATCGTCTTCTGCAGCCTTGAGCAGGCCGATGCCGTGCGCGAAGCCGTGCGGCCGGTGCTGCAGCGCTATGGGGGCGTGGGCTTCCTGTCGGAGGCCGAACCCTTTTGATGCAGCCCTCCCCTCAAGCTCGCCCTTCTAGGCCCAGCAGGCCCGAAGAGGGCCAGGACCCCAGCGATGCTTACGTTTTGTTTAGGGCACATCAGCGCCGCTTATCCGTCAACGCCGAAACCTTGATGGCGATCTGCCCCCCAATGGCTTGACGGGGGGTCCGGCGCCGGACGAGGGTGGCTGGCGAACATTCCACCCCCCTCCTTCAGGAGCAGGTAATGGCAAACGAAACCATGGGCATTGCCCTCGGCATGATCGAGACCCGCGGGCTGGTGCCTGCGATCGAAGCGGCTGACGCCATGACGAAGGCCGCCGAGGTCCGCCTGATCGGCCGGGAGTTCGTCGGTGGCGGTTATGTGACCGTGCTGGTGCGCGGCGAAACCGGCGCGGTGAACGCTGCGGTGCGTGCCGGCGCCGACGCCTGCGAACGCGTGGGCGACGGCCTCGTGGCCGCCCACATCATTGCCCGTCCCCACCGGGAAGTTGAGCCGGCGCTCAGCAGCAACTTCGGTGGCCTGAAGGACTGAGGGTTCCGGCGCTGACGCGCCCAACCCCCTGACCTTTCCCACGACCCAACCGGAGAACTCCCATGAGCAAGAAGTACGACGCCGGGGTCAAGGAGTACCGCGACACGTATTGGACTCCTGATTACGTCCCCCTCGACACCGACCTGCTGGCCTGCTTCAAGTGCACCGGCCAGGAAGGTGTGCCCAAGGAAGAAGTCGCCGCAGCTGTGGCCGCTGAATCCTCCACCGGCACCTGGTCCACTGTGTGGTCCGAGCTCCTCACCGATCTCGACTTCTACAAAGGCCGTTGCTACCGCATCGAAGACGTTCCTGGCGACAAGGAATCCTTCTATGCCTTCATCGCCTATCCCCTTGACCTGTTC
>CAIVPT010000294.1 GCA_903907855.1 uncultured Synechococcaceae cyanobacterium
CCAGATCAGCTGCCCAGCGGCATCGGTCGCAGACACCGCTCTGGCCCGCAAGCCCGTTGTGCTTTGGTACGACCCCAGTCGCGAGTGGGCATCGGAGTTCGACGACTACCAGCCCGCTGCGGCTTCCCTTCCCGTGCGCACATCGGCGCCAGCCAGGCCATCGAGCGTGTCGCTATCGATGGAGCCTGTCAACCTGTCGGCCGGGGCAGTGCCGAGACAATCATTATTGGCAAAGCACTTCCTCTGAGATCAGGCCCCAGCCCCGGCTCGCCGCGACGGAATCAGCAAGGGTTGCTCGTGATCCTCCACGAACCGGGCGAAGCTGTGCACCAATTGGTCCAATACTTCCCAGCGCGGGCCGATGCCGCCGCCTGCGAGGGTGATCGGTTCGGCCATGAACGTTGACCAGGCCTCCAGCCAGAGGCGCCGTCCGCCCTCGTTGAGGGTCGTCCCGCTTCCATGGCGGGCAAAGTGCTCCGCGGGGCGAATCTGGCCCGCGCGGATCAGTTGCCCATGGAACGGATCCACCAGGAAGGTGCGCAACGGCTTGATGAGATCGCAAACCAACGCGGCCTGGCGGGATGCGCCCGTCTGGCACACGCCGATGTCGGGATCGAGCCCCCGCATGTCGACCCGCAGCAGCAGTGCGTTCCAGAGAACGCCATAACCAAAGCCGCAGAGCGCGTCAAACGGCGTTTGGGGTGGCCGCCGACTGCGCACCGCAAAGCCAAAGCCATCCGCCTCCAGCAGGCTCCCCAACACACGGAAGTAAGCGGCCGACGCGGACCCCTCCATTCCCCGCAACTGGTTGAGGCAGGGCGTCTGTTTGGCGAGCCCCTGCAACTGGCCCAGCCGCCGCAGGGTTTGTTCGATGCCCTCCCGCCCGCCGTGGCGTGTCAGCAGTTGGAGAACACCGCGACTGTTGCCGATGCTCCCCGCCACCAGCGCCCGCGCCGCCATACCGCGCTGTTGCTCTGGCAGGTCTCTCTGCCGGCGGGCGCGACGTCGATCGCCGCCCTCCACCGGTTGCAGCCGGCCCAGGCACTGGCCATGGCTGGTGAGATAGGCGATCGGAATGCCCCGCCCTAGGAGTTCGCTGAAAAACCCGGTCAGTCCTGCGATAATGGATCAGCTGGCGCGGATCTGATGCGAGGTCAACAGGAGCGCTGCGGCTCCCTGTTCTCCTACGTCTCCATTGAGGAGCGAATCCCGCCCAACCATCCCCTGCGCCGAATCCGCAGGCTGGCTGACCAGGCGCTTGCGGAGCTCCACGGCACCTTTGAGGTGCTTTACGCCAGGGAGGGCAGACCCTCAGTGCCACCTGAGCAGCTGCTGTTGGCCTCCCTGCTGCAGGCCTTCTACGGACTCCGCTCTGAGAGGCTGCTGTTGGAGCAACTGCACTACAACCTGCTGTTTCGCTGGTTTGTGGGCCTGAGCCCGGATGATCCGATCTGGCACCCCACCACGTTCACCAAAAACCGCGAACGGCTCCTCAACAAGGATGTGATGGGTGCGTTCCTGGAGAAGCTGATGGGTTCGCCAGAGGTGAAACCACTGCTCAGCGAGGAGCACTTCTCAGTGGATGGCACGTTGCTTGCGGCCTGGGCCTCCCATGCCTCCCTGGAGCGCATCGATGGCAAGGAGGTTCCACCGCCACCATCGAGCGGGCCGGGAGAGGGATTTGGGGCACCCAAGGAGGGGAAGAAGCGAGCCAAGGGCGATTTTCGCGGCGTCAAGCTCAGCAACGACACCCACCGATCCACAACGGATCCTGAGGCCTTGCTGGCCCGCAAATCCAATGCCCATCCGGCGCAGCTGAGCTACCGGGGGCATGTGCTCATGGAGAACCGCCACGATTTGGTGGTCGATTGTCGCGTCACCCTGGCCGATGGTTTTGGTGAGCGGGATGCGGCCAAGGACATGGCCGCTGGTCGCCCGGGCGCTCGCCGGAAGACCATCGGAGCTGACAAGAACTACGACACCAAGGGGTTTGTCGCTGAGATGCGCCGGCTGGGAGTCACTCCTCATGTGGCGCAAAACACCGCACGCAGTGGGGGCTCAGCCATTGATGGCCGCACCACACGCCACGAGGGCTATGCCAAGTCAATCAATGCCCGTCGTGGCATCGAGAAGATTTTTGGCTGGATCAAGCAATTCAGCGGCTTGCGCCAGTTCAAGCTGCGCGGCAAAGGAAATGTCAGCGGCGTGTTTGGACTGCATGTGATCGCCTACAACCTGATCCGTCTGAGCAACATCCTCAAGCCTGTCATGGAGGCGGCATGAGGAGCCAGTATTCCAGAGGTGTGCCAATTTCATGGCAACAGCGATTGAACTGGCCCCAAAAACTTCTAAAAACTCGCCTCAAGAGCAGCTGAAACCAGGCAAACGTCGAAAACAACGAGAAATCATCCCGTTTGAGGGAGAATACGGCCCTTTTTGCGGGTTTTTCCGCAAACTCCTAGGCAGGCGTGGATCAAGGGGGTGGAGAGCTCCTGCTGGCCCATCACCAGGATCTGATCCAGCTGCGGCAGCGGGGTGCGGTCGAGTTCCTGATCGTCGCTCCTCACCACCAGCTGCTCGCCATCGAGCGCGGCGGTGCCGTGGGAGCGCAAGAGGTAGAGGGTGCGCATCGCGAGACTCCTGAAGGCCTCAAGCGTTCCCGCAGGCGGACAGGGGCGGTGCTCCAGCCAGTCGTGCAGCGTCAGGGTGTGGGGCCCAGGCCTCCCGGCAGGCCGACCTGCAGTTGCAGGGTGATGATTGACTTCTGGGGATCGAAGCGTTTCAGGGCCGCGTCGAGTTCAGGTCCGGCGGGCTCGCAGTTTGAGGATGGGCGGGTTGTAGCGCCCTCAGGCGCGGGGCAGAGGAGGGGCATCGGCGAATCCAGCGCGTCACCCACCTCCCAGGCCAGACGACGGCCGCGGAACAGCCCCTCGGGACGCTTTGTGAGCAGCGGCAGAATCACCCGCAGGTCCACGGCGGTGGTGCCCTTGGCAGCCGCACCAAGATCGTGCGCCGCAGCGAAGACCCCGGGTCCAGGACGTCGTCGTCGAACACACGGGCTGGCATGTCGGCAGACGCCTGGATCAGGGTATCGAGGTAGCGAGACCTCTCAGGTAGGCCATAACGAAGCCGCCACATTCGGCTCGCTGGAACGCTGCGCCATGGGGGCGACCTTCACCGTCTTCTGCTCAGGATGTTGAGGAGCTCGTTCGAGCGATCAGGATGCCCACTTGCTCACCCCAGCCAGCGCCCGATTGGCGGGTGATGCCTTGCCAGCTCAGCCCGCCGCCAGCCAAGCGTTGAGGTCGTCCGCGCCCTGAAAGTCGAGCAGGGCTTCGGCCAGCGCTTCCAGCTCTGGCAGCGGCAGGGCGCGGATGCGCCGCTCCTGCTCTGGGGAGATTCTGCCGCAGCGGCGACGGAGCAATCGCAACGTGATGTCCAGCTCGCCGGCTTGAAGGCCTTGCTCCCTTCCCCGCTGCTCACCCAGCCCAAAGATCTCCTTGTAGGCCGCGCTCTGGCTGAAATCCTCCAGGGTGATGCCGGCCATGGCGCAGATCTCCGGGATCGGACGAGAAGTGAAGCGTGCCAACAGGATAGCGGCGGTGGCATCGGCGATCGGGGCCTCCAGCTCAGTGCCGGCCACGCGGGCGCGGATCTCGGCGGTGGTGGCCGGCAGGCGCTCTTCCTTCTCCAGCAGCAGGGCCAGGGTGCGCAGCAGCGGCGGGGCATCGGGATCGTTTGAGCGCGGTTCCGATGTCTCGGGGGTCGTTCCGCGATCTCGGCCCGGGAGTCCGTCGAGTCCCGCGATGTCGGAGCCACACCGGTACTGCACCAG
>CAIVPT010000295.1 GCA_903907855.1 uncultured Synechococcaceae cyanobacterium
AGAACCCAGCCCCGCGGCGGCGAGGGGAGAACGATCACCCGAGGGCAAGGGTGCGGCAACGCCGCACTTGCGAAGCCCTTGCGCCGGGTGACACCCTGAGACCCCGCTGCGGGGTGGTGGAAGTTCTAGGGACAACTCCTTCGGTTTCGCTTCCTGCGAGGAGCGCCCCTTCCACTCCCTCATGAGGCGGTTGGCTGGAAGGATTGACACTGGCCCCCTGGGGTTGATGCTGCAATCAGACGATCCACCCGCTGTTTCTTGCCGGCCGCGTAGCCCCCTGCCCCCACTCGATGCAGCGGTTGGCGCGGCGCTTGGCGTCGTCCTGCTCATGGCACGCTGGAGGTACCCCTCCAGCACCTCGGGGGTCTCGTTCAGGGCCAGCAGGCCGCTCTATCGCTCGCCGATGCCCGGGGCCGCAGGCAAGCTCGACACAAGCCCCTGATCCCACACTGGCGGCCGTCGATACCCAGGCCGAACAGCTGATCCTGCAATGCTGCCAGGCAGCAGCCCCGGACACCTCCAGCCAGCTGGGCCGCAGGAGCTGGCTGCTGGGCAGGGGATGCCCCAGGGGGAGCTGCGCCAGAGCCGGCGGGGTTTCCGCGACGGACAGCGCGGGTGTCGATCGCCACCGCTGGCAAGCAGGATTCGAAGTGTCGTGCTCCACGCTCAAACTCAGGCCGATGCCGAGCAGGCCAGCGGAGGTGCTCATCCCACCGCGCCAGGCCGCCGGGATGTTCAACAAGGAGCCTGTCCCCCGAGCGAGATGAAGCTAAGGCCGTTCTTGCTGGAATGGACGCGCAGGGGGCCCAGGCGGGCGGAGCGGCGGAAGCACAGCGAGACCTATCTCCCTCCGAGGATCCGCCGACGCTGAGCATCAACATCCTCATCGCTAATTGCAGGGGCTGTAGATGTCTCTTCGACTAGCACTCCCTGGTGCTCGACGAGGAGTCGGATGTAGTTCCTGAGCTTCAGATCAGGCAGACCCAATGTGGCCAGTAGAGCCAGGGGGCCAAACAGAAATCCTCCAAGAAACCAAAGTACTGGATCATGCCCCTTTGAACTGGCAACTTGGGCGCTGTACAAGGCACACGCAACTGCGACCAGCAGAAATAGGAAGATGCCCACGGCTCTGTGTTCTGGAGGAATCACCCTTAGTATCACCCGCCCTCTTCGGAATGTCGAGGGGAAGCCCCTCCGCATCCGCTGACGAATCATCCCCGGCATAACCGATCTTCGGCAGTAGACATGGCGCTGCCGGAACCCCTTGCCGTAGCTGTGCCAAGCTGGCATCCATTACCGCTGGGGTGAACACCCCCTACCCCCTCGGAACCGGCAAGCTGCGGTTTGCCCACCATCAAGGGCCGTAGGCTATCGCCATTGTTTCGCCTGGAATGGCGGGGTCGGGCGGAACTGTTGCTGCGTCACAATCGTGCATATGCTAGCGCGAGGTGGCGAGGTCAAGGTATCCCTCCCCTTTTCTAAACGCATGAAATTGCTTCACTCTTTACTGTGCGCAGCCCTGCTTCCGACGGTGGCAGCTACTCCAGCCACTGCGAGAGAAATGAATAATGCTGACGATGCCAAGGTGCACGCGGGAAGAACTTCATCACGCGCATTCTACTGGCAGAAAGTCCGGTGGCTTGGCAGCAACCATGATCTCTGCTACTCGACCTAATTTAGGAGAAAGCAAAGCGCAACGCGGCCAGAGTCGACAAGCCACAATAATCAGAACGCTTTGCGCCGTCCTGTTGCTCCTCCTTGTCCTCCTGGCACAGTCGGCCACCATGCTGTCGATTGGCGACGGCGACACCCTCGTGGTGGTCGAAGGCTGCCGCAGGCTGACAAGCTGCCTGGCCTGCATCGACACCCCGGAGACGGCCCAGAACCCCTAAGGGATGGCGGCCCCATGCCAGTTCGCCAGCCTGGCGCGGATCGATTCGGACCTGAACCTGCGCATGCTGCGCCGCGGGCAGGCGTTCGCCTATCGCCAGTACCTCAGCAACTGCGAGCCCACCGCCTACCTGGGCGCCGAGCGGGGAGCGGAGGTGGACCGCCTGGGGGTGTGGAGCGTTCCGGGCGGCATCCAGCGCCCCTGGGACTTTCGGCACGGGCGCCGCGGCTACCGGCCGGCGGCACGCCTGAGCACTGGAGCAGCGGCGGGGCCACCGCCAGGCGAGCGCCGGTATCGCTGCAGCCATATCGGCACCTACGCCCAGGCCCAGGTGCTCCTGCGCCAGGGGCAAACCTATCTGGATGGGAATGGGGACGGGGAGGCGTGCGAGAGCTTGCGACGGTGAGGATCACTCCGCCAGCAGTGCTGCCCCCATCCGCTGGCAGAACTCCCCCAACCGTTCCCGCCGCCAGCCGCTAAGCGCCACAGGGCGGGCCACCAGGGCCAGCAGGTCGTCCTCCGCGTCGAGGAGCTCATCGAGGAGCCAGCACAGGGCCTGGGTGCGGGCGAGGTCTTTGGGATCGGTGCTGGCCATGGGTTCCTCCAGTGGGGACACCAGAGGTTTCCAGGGTTGTCAACAGCCCCTCGCCTCAGGGCATGTACGACCGCGCCAGGCCCCGCTCCAGCAACTCCGTGCACAGGCTTGGGCTGCCCTCGCGGTAGCAGTCGGCGAGCATCCGCCCGTACTTCTCCTCCTTGGTGGTGCGCACCAGCACCGCTCCCGGCCGCTCGAACCATTGGGCCACGAACGCCTGGCTCTCCAGGCCCTTGGCCTTCTCCGCTAGGTCCTTGCTGCGCAG
>CAIVPT010000296.1 GCA_903907855.1 uncultured Synechococcaceae cyanobacterium
CTCCGCCCGCCGCCCCCCCCGTGAGCGGGGGGCCGACCCCTGGGATGAGCCGCGCGGCGGCCGTCCCGGCCGCTCCGGCGGGGGTCGGCCCCCCGGGGGCGGTGCCGGGGGCGCGACCCCCGGGGGCATGAACTTCAACACCGGCACCCTGGCGGTGCTCGCGGGTGTGCTCGTGGTAGGCATCGGCATCGGCAGTGCTGTCACCAGCACCACCCGGGGCGATCAGGGCAACATCGCCAGCAGCCAGCAGCTCGACATGGCGGTGCCCGATCCGGAGTTCTGCCGGCAGTGGGGAGCCAGCGCCTTCGTGATGGATATCGAGCTCTACACCACGATGAACCCCAGCTCCAGCTTCGTCACCCAACCGGCCCTGCGGCCGGGCTGCGTGATTCGCCGGGAGAACTGGAGCGTGCTGCAGAAGGAGGGGGCCATCAGCGCCGAGCAGATGCGCGACTGCAAGCAGCGCATGAACACCTTCGCCTACATCGGCTCGGTCCGCGACAAGCCGATCGTGCGCTGCGTCTACCAGACCGACATCCGTGAAAACCAGTTCGTCACCCGCGGCGAAGCCGACGACACCGTGGGCGTGACCCCGGAAGCCGGACAGTTCTGAGCACGCCTGTGCTGAGCCCCGTTCCTCAGGAGGCGGGCGTGGCCGGGGGCTGGCTCTGGCGCAGCGGGCTGTCGGCGCTGGCGAACACGGGCAGCACCTCTCGCCGGAACGCTTCCGACGCGCGCGAGCAGTAGCGGGCGGGGTGGGTGATCAACTTCAGCTGGCGGCGCACCTGCAGGTCGGCCAGCTGGGGGCGGTGCAGGGTGCCGGCGGCCAACTCCCGCTCAATCGACACCACCGGCAGGAACGCGGCCCCCAGGCCGGCCTGGACGGCGTTCTTGATCGCCTCGAAGGAGTTCAGCTCCATTTCCACCTTGAGGCGCTGCACCTCCAGCTTGGAGCGGCTCAGCAGCTGGTCGACCATCTTGCGGGTGGTGGACTGGGCATCGAGGCAGACAAAGCCCAGCCGGTAGAGATCCTCCTTGGTGAGCTCGGGCAGGCGCGCCAGGGGGTGCTTGGGAGGCAGCACCAGAGCCAGCTCGTCGCTGGCGTAGGGAACCACCTGCAGCAGGTCGTTGAGGTCGCCCGGCAGCTCACCGCCGATGATCGCCAGATCCACCTGGCCATTGGCCACGCTCCAGCCGGTGCGACGGGTGCTGTGCACCTGCAGCTGCACGGCCACATCGGGATATTTTTGCCGGAAAAGGCCAATCATCCGGGGCATCAGGTAGGTGCCGGTGGTCTGGCTGGCGCCCACCACCAGCGAGCCGCCCCGCAGGTTGTGGAGATCATCGAGGGCGCGGCAGGCCTCCTGGCACTGGCTGAGGATGCGGTCGCAGTAGCTCAGCAGCAGGTGGCCGGCCTCGGTGAGCTGGGCCTTGCGGCCGCCGCGGTCGAACAGGGAAACATCGAGCTGCTTCTCCAGGTTCTGGATCTGCAGGCTCACCGCCGGCTGCGTGACGTACAGGCTGTCGGCGGCCTTCTTGAAGCTGCCCTCGCTGGCAATCGCCCGGAGGATGCGCAGCTGATCGAGGGTGAAGGGCAAGTCCGCCATGGAGTTCCGAAGAGAGAAGGCGGGCGCGGGAACCGTGCCGCCGGCCGGACTGTCACGCAGGCCACAACTCTAGGGGGAGGAGGCGGGAAGCAGACTGCGGCTGTCACAACCCGGCCCCCAGGGCGCCGCGCCGATGCCCAGCGAGATCCTGCCCAGCGAAAGCCTGCCCGGCGAATCGCTCGCCGCCAGCCTCAGCGGCCCGCTCCACCACAGCAGCCTGGTGATGGTCGCCCTGCTGCTGGCCTTTGCGGTGCTGCACAGCGGCGGAGCTTCCCTGCGGGTTTGGGGGGAGGCGCGCATCGGCGCCCGGGCCTGGCGATTGCTGTTCGCCGCCGTGAGCATCCCGGCGGCGGCGGTGGTGATCGGCTACTTCCTGGCCCACCGCTACGACGGGGTCAGGCTGTGGAACCTGCAGGATCAGCCCTGGATCGTGCCGCTGGTGTGGGGCGGCACGGCGATCAGCTTCCTGTTCCTCTACCCGGCCACCTACAACCTGTTGGAGATCCCGGCGCTGCAGCGTCCCCAGGTGCGCCTCTACGCCACGGGGATCATCCGCATCAGCCGCCATCCCCAGGCGGTGGGCCAGATCCTCTGGTGCGCCACGCACCTGCTGTGGATCGGCTCCAGCTTCATGGCAGTCACCTGCCTGGGGCTGATCGCTCACCATCTCTTTGCGGTCTGGAACGGCGATCGGCGGCTACACAACCGCTTCGGGCCCGCGTTCGAGGAGCTGCGGGCCAGCACCTCGCTGATCCCCTTCCGCGCCGTGCTGGATGGACGGCAGACGCTGGTGGCCAGCGAATTCCTGCGGCCGGCCCAGCTGGGCATCGCCATCGCCGTGGGTGTGTTCTGGTGGGCACACCGATTCATCGGCCTGGGGGCCACCGCCTTCTCCCGCACCGCCCTGGCCCACTGGCTCGGCTGAGGGCTCAGGGCCCTGGCGAGGCGTGCCGCACAAGCAGACCGCACAAATGGATGCGGAAGACCTGCCTACACTCGGGCGGTGCCGTGCCCGCAGGATGCCGTCCGCCGCCGAATTCGCCTGGCTGATCCCGGTCCTGCCGCTGGCGGGAGCCTGCCTGGCAGGCCTGGGGCTGATCTCGTTCAACCGCACCGTGAATCGCCTGCGAAAGCCGGTGGCCCTGCTGCTGATCAGCTGTGTGGGGGCGGCGGCGGTGCTCAGCTTCGCCGTGCTGGCCGAGCAGCTGGCGGGGGCCGGGGCCCGCGAAGTGCTCTTCGACTGGGCCAGCGCCGGCAGCTTCAACCTGCAGATGGGCTATCGGGTGGATCCCCTGGCCGCCGTGATGCTGGCCCTGGTCACCACCATTGCCCTGCTGGTGATGGTGTACTCGGATGGCTACATGGCCCACGACAAGGGTTATGTGCGCTTCTTCACCTACCTGGCCCTGTTCAGCAGCTCGATGCTGGGGCTGGTGATCAGCCCCAACCTCCTGGAGATCTATGTGTTCTGGGAGCTGGTGGGCATGTGCTCCTACCTGCTGGTGGGCTTCTGGTACGACCGCGACGGGGCCGCCAACGCCGCCCAGAAAGCCTTTGTGGTGAATCGGGTGGGGGACTTCGGCCTGCTCCTCGGCATCCTCGGCCTGTTCTGGGCCACCGGCAGCTTCGGCTTTGAGGAAATCGGGGCCCGCCTCCAGGAGGCGGTGGCCAGCGGTGGGCTCTCCAGTGGCGTGGCGGTGTTGCTCTGCCTGCTGGTGTTCATGGGCCCGATGGCGAAGTCGGCCCAGTTCCCCCTTCACGTGTGGCTGCCCGATGCGATGGAGGGCCCCACACCGATCTCCGCCCTGATCCATGCCGCCACGATGGTGGCCGCCGGGGTGTTCCTGGTGGCCCGCCTCCAGCCGGTGTACGAGCCCTTCCCGGCGGTACAGCTGGTGATCGCCGTGATCGGCACGATCACCCTGTTTCTCGGCGCCTCGATTGCCCTTACCCAGCAGGATTTGAAGAAGGGCCTGGCCTACAGCACCGTCTCCCAGCTCGGGTACATGATGCTGGCCATGGGCTGCGGCGCCCCGGTGGCCGGCATGTTCCACCTGGTCACCCATGCCTTCTTCAAGGCGATGCTCTTCCTCGGCTCGGGCTCGGTGATCCATGCCATGGAGGAGGTGGTGGGCCACGAACCGGTGCTGGCCCAGGACATGCGCCTGATGGGGGGCCTGCGCCGCTGGATGCCCGTCACCTCCATCACCTTCCTGATCGGCTGCGTGGCGATCGCGGGCATCCCGCCCCTGGCCGGTTTCTGGAGCAAGGATGAGATCCTCGGCCAGGCCTTCGCCACCTACCCCTTCCTGTGGGGCATGGGCTTTGTCACCGCAGGCCTGACGGCCTTTTACATGTTCCGCCTGTACTTCCTCACCTTCGAAGGTGAGTTCCGCGGCGGCGACCTGGCGATGCGCGCCCAGCTGCTGGCGGCCGCCGGCCGCGAGGGCGGCGAGGAGGCCGGCCACGACGACCACGGCCACGCCTCCCACCCCCATGAATCGGGCTGGCAGATGGCCGCTCCCCTGGCCATCCTGGCGGTGCCATCGGTGCTGATCGGCCTTCTGGGCACCCCCTGGAACAGCCGCTTCGCCACCCTGCTCGATCCCCACGAAGCGGCCGAGATGGCCGAGCACTTCTCCTGGGCCGAATTCCTGCCCCTGGCGGGGGCCTCGGTGGCCATCTCGGTGGTGGGCATCACGGTGGCGGTGCTGGCCTACGCCCTGCGCCGCATCGACCTGGGCAAGGCGGTGGCGGGGCGCGTTCCCAGTCTCAACGCCTTCCTGGCCAACAAGTGGTATCTCGACGCCATCAATGAGCGCCTGTTCGTGAAAGGCAGCCGCCGGCTGGCCCGCCAGGTGCTCGATGTCGACTCCAAGGTGGTGGACGGGGTGGTGAACCTCACCGGCCTGCTCACCCTCGGCAGCGGCGAGGGCCTCAAGTACTTCGAAACCGGCCGGGCCCAGTTCTATGCCTTGATCGTCTTCGGCGGCGTGATTGCCCTGGTGGTGCTGTTTGGGGTGCTGGGGAGTCCCGGCTGACGGAGGCGCCGGGTGCTTCGAGGGCTCTCCCCGCACCAGCGCCTGTAATCGGCGGCGGTGGCCCCGGAAGCCAGCAGACCGGAGGCCGCCATCAGCTCGGCCACGCTGCGGGAATCCTCGTCCGGATCGAGCAGCAGGCCCCGCAATCGGCGCAGGCGGAGCCGCTTGGCCTCAGCCATGGGGGAGCGGCCCAATTCCTCCAGAAAGCTGTACTGCAGCTGGCGGGGTGACACCTGCAGCGCGGCACTGAGCTCCCCGGGCCCAAAGCGCTCCGGCAGCCGCCTGCCCATCCAGCGGCGCGCCTCCTCCACCATGTCGCGGCGGCGGCGGGCAGTGATGCGCTCCCGGGGAGCCGGCTGCTGCTGCGATTCGCCCCACCTCAGCAGGTCCTGATGAAACTGGTCCGCCGCGTGCTCCGCCCCGGCCGGCCGGCCTGCGGCCGCCGCCGCCAGCTGTCGGGCGCTGGCCAGAACGCGCTGGGACAGGGGGCCGGCGGCCAGCAGGGGGGGGCCGGCGGCGGGGGGGCGGATGGCGAGGGTGTCGGGAATCAGAATCGAGAGCCCCTCCAGCTCCTCACTGGTGTCACCCAGCAGGCTGTCGCCCGGGTGAACCAGAAGCCCCGTACCCGGCTCCGCCAGCCAGTCCCCCCCATTGATGCGCTCCTGGCCCATGCCCCGCAACGGCAGCCAGAGCACACTCCCCTGTCGCTGCTCACGCAGCAGCCGCACGCGGCCGCGGCCCGTCAGGTGCAGGATTCCGAAGCTGCCGAGCTGTCCCAGCCGGAAACGGGCCGCGAAGGGCTCGGAAGGGCCCAGGAGATCGCTGCGATGGTGCCCCAGGGTGGTGGCCACGGCGGCCTCCCAGCAGCCGAAGTCGTCGGTGTCGAGCACGGTGGCCAGACCCGCAGCGAGGAGCTGGCGATGCAGCGGCTCAGGCCGTGAGAACGCCATGGAGGGGGAACTCGCCAAACCCAGACGATGCCGACAACGCACCCCATAACTCTGCAGCCCCGGGACGGGAAGGCCAGGAGCCCAGCTGCGGAGACAGGGACGCGTGGGCCCCGCTGATGAATGTCATGAAAACGCAAGTTGCCCGAAGATGCTGACGGGAGCCGAAGCCAGAGGATGGGGGGGGACGGCCAAACATTAGGATGGCCATAAGAATTTGCGAAGGGTTCCTTCGCGAAGACCAAATCCCCCGCTAATCTTACGCGCGATGCTCAACATTCTGGCCAGATATGCCTTTGGAAGCCTGGCCGTATTGGCTCTCACCAATGGGTCCATCGAGCCCGCCAGCGCGGCCACTTATAAGTATCGGGGCCTGATCGACCTGGATTACGGCAGCAGCATCCCCGGAGCGCCAAAGCACAGCCGCTACTTCGTTGACTTCACCCTGGATGGCTCGGTTCTCGATACGGACCACACCGTTTTCGAAAACGACATTTATAACGCCAATGGCGTTCGAGGACTCACTACGACAGGGGTTTTCGACAAGCCTTTCACCTCGCTTCGCCTCACTCTCGATCTCACAAGCGTGGGCACGCTGGATCTTTCGGGGCTCACTTTCAACCTCGCCGATCCAAATTACAATTACTCTCGCGTGGTAGATGCCAACGAGCCACCGAATCCACCGGCCCCTCCATGCGATACCGCTCCCTGCATTGGCGAGCACATCACCCTGAGAGCCCGCGTCCTGACCCCTGGCTCGCCCGTAAATGGTTTGTGGTTCAATTTTTATAACAGCAACTTTTACGAGCCCGTTTACGCATCTCGCCAACTCCTTCTGGATACCAGCGCTTCCGGGGACCCCTTTACCTTTGCCAATCTCTTTCTGCATACCCCCAAAACCCTCGCCGACTTCAAGAGCTACCGCTTGCCCAACATCGTCGAGCTTCGTGATCCCGTGCTGCTGACCGGCCCAAGCGGCACCGTGGCCTCTGGGCGTTTCCTCAGCCTCGCCTACGTGCCGCCGGTCCCGTCACCACTTCCCATGCTGGGAGTTGGGGCCGCCCTAGCCTGGAGCCGTCGCCTACGCCGACGAATCTCTCCCCACCCCCAGGGATCAAGCCTGAAGCGCTAAGGCTGCATCCTTTGCTTGGAGGCTGACTGACCGGCCTTGCTTCCCCCTACAACAGCCACAAACCTTGCACCACCTTGTGGAGAGTATCTCCATAAGCACTTTTAGCCCCAGGTCATGGCCAAGCAGGCGGTTGGCAGCAGCTGGGCAGATGGCCAGCTGAGCCCTTGGTCAAGGCCAAGGCGCCAATGTCGTCAAAACGCAAGTTGCAAAACTATCTGCCCCAGTGCCTGGGGGATAGTTATCTGCGCCGAGCGGAGGTACATTCCTGCCAGGTTCCGGCCCAGGTTTCCGGCACGCCCCCTGGCCAGTCGGGCACTTTCGCTGCGCAACGGCCACGGGGATTTGCGGCTGCTTTTCGCCTGCTTCCTGACGGACAGCCGCAGCGAGCTCGGAACCAGCCAAGACCAGTCCCGCTGGGCCTGACCCTGCCACCCTCCCGTTCACAATCCGGAGCTTTCCATGCGACGCCCTGCCCTCCTCAGCACCGTCTTCACCGCCCTGCTGGCCACTGCCGGCAGCCTTCCCCTCGCCTTGCCCGCCCAGGCCCAGAGCAACGAAGAAGCAAAGATCGAAGCGCGCGTGGGCGCCTGGGGACGCAACTGCAAGAACGCGATCGCCGAGAAGTACAAGGCCAAATCGATGGCCGATGTGGAGGTTTCGCTCGGCGAGTCGCTGCGGGCCAGCATCGATGCCGGGGAAATCAGCCTGGCCGACATCAAGAACGATGGCCTCTCCTACAACTTCCGTGTGCACCACCTGCCCGGCAAGGATCCCCAGGGCTACTGCAACACCGATGGCCAGGGCAACGTGCAGGAGCTCCAGAACATGCACGATTGACCGGCAGCGACCGCCCCGGTCCAGGGGGCGGTTGCCAGGTGTCAGGCGGCTTCTCCCGGCGGGAGCCGCCCCCGCTCCGGGGCGTGGCAACCATGGCCTGCCGATCGCCCAGAGCGACCCAGCTCGCCCCGCGGTTGTGTGACAACCGCCACCGGGCGGTGGATCCCCCGGCTGTGATTTCTACACTCCCAACACCCGGACCCGGCCTGGACTTTGGCATTTCCCTGGCTGAGCGCCGCGATCCTCCTGCCGATCGCCGCCTCCCTGCTCATTCCCTTCGTACCCGATCCGGGCGACGGCCGTGGCGTGCGCTGGTACGCCCTCGGCGTTTCCCTCACCACCTTCCTGATCACGGTGGGGGCCTATCTCAACGGCTACGACCCCGCGGTGAGCGGCCTGCAGCTCGTCGAGCGGGTGCAGTGGCTGCCCGATCTGGGCCTGGCCTGGTCGCTCGGGGCCGACGGCCTCTCGATGCCGCTGATCCTGCTCACCAGCTTCATCACCTCCCTGGCTTGCCTGGCGGCCTGGCCGGTGACCTTCAAACCCCGCCTCTTCTACTTCCTGTTGCTGGCGATGAATGGCGGCCAGATCGCCGTTTTCGCCGTGCAAGACCTGCTGCTGTTCTTCCTGGCCTGGGAACTGGAGCTGATCCCCGTGTACCTGCTGCTGGCGATCTGGGGCGGGAAGAGGCGCCAGTATGCCGCCACCAAGTTCATTCTCTACACCGCCGGCAGCTCCCTCTTCATCCTGCTGGCCGCCCTGGCGATGGGCTTCTTCGGGGGCGGCCCCCCCAGCTTCGAATACACGGTGCTGGCGGAGCGGGGTTTCCCGGTGGGCTTCCAGGTGCTCTGCTACGCCGCTTTGCTGATCGCCTTCGGCGTCAAGCTGCCGATCGTGCCCCTGCACACCTGGCTGCCGGATGCCCACGGCGAGGCCACCGCACCGGTGCACATGCTGTTGGCGGGCATCCTGCTGAAGATGGGCGGCTACGCACTGCTGCGTTTCAACGTGCAGCTGCTGCCCGACGCCCACGCCCGCTTCGCGCCTTTGCTGGTGGTGCTGGGGGTGGTGAACATCATCTACGCCGCCCTCACCTCCTTCGCCCAGCGCAACCTCAAGCGCAAGATCGCCTACAGCTCGATCAGCCACATGGGCTTCGTGCTGATCGGCATCGGCAGCTTCAGCGACCTGGCCACCAGCGGCGCCATGCTGCAGATGGTCAGCCACGGCCTGATCGGCGCCAGCCTGTTCTTCCTGGTGGGCGCCACCTACGACCGCACCCACACCCTGCAGCTCGATGAGATGGGCGGCGTGGGCCAGAAGATGCGCAAGA
>CAIVPT010000297.1 GCA_903907855.1 uncultured Synechococcaceae cyanobacterium
TCATCGCCCTGGCCCTCAGCCTGGCGGAGGCCCGCGGGGCGGAGCGGGTGGTGCTGGGGGTCAACGCGATCGATTACTCCGGCTACCCCGATTGCCGGCCCGACTACCTGGAGGCCTTCCAGGGCCTGGCCGATCTGGCCACCCGGGCCGGCCGCGAGGGCCACGGCGCCCGGCTCTGGGCGCCGCTGGTGCGCTGGAGCAAGGCCGACATCGCGCGGGAGGCGTTGCGGCTGGGGGTGCCGATCGAGGCCACCTGGAGCTGCTACAGCGGCGGCGAGGAGCCCTGCGGCCTGTGCGACAGCTGCCGCATCCGCGACGATGCCCTACGGGAGGTCGGCCGCCCCGATCTGGCCAGCGCCGGCGGCCAGGCCCGCTACGGCCACCCATCCCGCGGCTGATGGCGATGGCCCGCCCCGATCCCCTGCGCCGGGAGATCCCCTGGATCGAGCCCTGGCTGCTCACCCGCCAGCTGGCCGGGCGGCTGGGGGCCGAGGGTCTGGTGCTGCTCGAAGGGGACGGCAGCCCCCTGGGCAGCCGGGCGGTGCTGGGGGTTGAGCCGATCGAGCGGTGGGAGTGCCGCGGCCTGCCGGGGGAGCCCGGTGCCCGCGATCCCTTCGCTGCCCTCGCGGCAGTGGCGGAGGGCGGATCCTGGCTGGGCTGGCTGGGCTATGAGGCCGCCGCCTGGAGCGAACCGGCGCCCCACTGGCGCGCCAGCGACATGGCCAGCCTCTGGTGCGGCCGCTTCGATCCCCTGATCCATTTCGACCGGGCCGCCCACCGCTGCTGGCTGGAGGGGCGCGAGATGGGGCGGCTGGCGCGGCTGGCCTCGCTGGCGGAGGCGCTGGCCGGACACGCCAGCCCCGACGCCCACCCCGACGACGACGATGGGCAGGCCGCGCCGGGGGAGCCGACGCCCGGCCTGCCGGCGGACGCCTGGCACTGGCACACCACGCCGGAGCGCTACGCCGAGCAGGTGCGGCAGCTGCGCCGCTGGATCGCTGCGGGCGACCTGTTCCAGGCCAACCTCACCGCCTGCTGCGAGGCCCTGCTGGCGGAACCAGCCGATGCCCTGGCCCTCTACGGGCGGCTGCGGCGCCACTGCCCCGCCCCCTTCGCCGGCCTGGCGATCGCCGGGGACGAGGCGGTGGTGTCGGCCTCCCCGGAGCGATTCCTGCAACTGGAGCCCGGCGGGCAGGTGGAAACACGGCCGATCAAGGGCACCCGCCCGCGCCGCGCCGATCCCGCCGCCGACGCCGATGAAGCCGCCGCGCTGGTGAGCGACCCGAAGGACCGGGCCGAGAACGTGATGATCGTCGATCTGCTGCGCAACGACCTGGGGCGGGTGTGCCGCCCCGGCTCGATCGCGGTGCCGCAGCTGGTGGGCCTGGAGAGCTACGCCCAGGTGCACCACCTCACCTCGGTGGTCACCGGAGAGCTGGCGGCGGGCCGCGGGGTGGTGGACCTGCTGCGGGCCTGCTGGCCGGGCGGCTCGATCAGCGGTGCCCCCAAACTGCGGGCCTGCCAACGGCTCGACGGCCTGGAGCCGGTGCCCCGCGGGCCCTACTGCGGCTCCCTGTTCCACCTTCGCGACGACGGCGGCTTCGACAGCAGCATCCTCATCCGCACCGTGTTGGTGAAGGGGCGCCGCCTGCGGGTGCACGCCGGTGGCGGCATCGTCGCCGACTCCGATCCCGAAGGGGAGGCGGTGGAAATGGGCTGGAAGATCCAACCGCTGCTGGAGGCCCTCTCGTGAGCACGCCGATCGCCTGGATCGGCGATCCCTGGCGCAGGGACGACGACCCGGGGCGCTGGGGGGCACCGGCGGAGCTGGCGCTGCCGCTCGACGACCGGGGCCTGCTCCTGGCCGATGGGCTGTTCGAGACGCTGCTGGTGGAGGGGGGGCGGCCATGGCGCCTGGCCGAGCACCGCCAGCGATGGAACGCAGCGGCGGCGCTGCTGGAGCTGCCGGCGGCGCCGCCGCTGGAGCGGTTGGAGGCGCTCACAGCAGCGGCGGTGGCCCGCAGCGGGGAGGACCGCGGCACCCTGCGCTGGAATGTCAGCCGCGGCGGCGGTGGTCGCGGTCTTGAGCCACCCCCGGCGGGCGATCCCGGCGCCGGCCCCCGCTTCTGGCTCACCTACAGCCCCAGCGCCCCCCTCTTCGCGCCGGTGCGGCTGGTGCTCAGCCGCCTCGAAACCCGCAACGCCGCCAGCCAGCTGAGCGGTTGCAAGTCGTTCGCCTACGCCGGCTCGCTGATTGCTCGGCGCGAGGCGCGGCGGCGGGGCGCCGACGACGCCCTGCTGGCGAGCAGCGCCGGCGGCCTGTGCTGCGCCACCGCCGCCAACCTGCTGGTGCGCCACAACGGCCAGTGGTGGACCCCGCCGCGGAGCAGCGGCTGCCTGCCGGGCATCCTGCGGGGGCTGGCCCTGGCCCAGGGGCTGGCACAGGAGA
>CAIVPT010000298.1 GCA_903907855.1 uncultured Synechococcaceae cyanobacterium
CCGCCGAGACACGCGAGGCCGACTACGGCGACAAGTTGACGGCCTCCTATCCCATCCACCCGGAGTTGTTCCAACGCCTTTACGACGACTGGAGCACCCTCCCCAACTTTCAGCGCACCCGCGGCGTGCTGCGCCTGCTCGCCAAGACCATCGAGGAGCTCTGGAACGGCGGCAGCAAAGACGTAATGATCATGCCCTCCTCCATGCCGCTCGATGACCTCGAGGTCAAGAACGAGCTGCTGCGCTACCTGCCCAATGAGTGGGACCCAATCATTTCCCAGGACGTCGACGGTGAGGGCTCGATCCCTGTTCGCATCGACGCCGCCAACAGCAACCTGGGACGGATCAGCGCCTGCAAGCGCGTTTCTCGCAGCATCTACATGGGCACCGCTCCGGGTTCAGGAGCCGCCAAGCCCGGTATCGGCGATCAGCGCATCAAACTCGCCTGCGCCATGCCGGGAGAAGCTCCAGCGGTGTTTGGCGATGCCCTACGGCGGCTGAGTGATCAAGCCCGTTTTCTCAACCAGGACGGTGACCGCTACTGGCTCGACACCAAGCCCAACCTCAACCGCACTGCCGACGAACACAAGCAGAGCTATCTCAACGACCGAGACACCTTGCTGGTGGAGCTGAACCAGAAGCTCGACCGCGAAGGCAAAAGTCGCGGTGCTTTTGCAGGGCTGCACCTCACTCCTCCCAACAGTGCGGCCGTCCCCGATGAACCAGCCACCCGTCTGGTGGTGGTGCCCTCCCAATATCCCCACAAGAAGGGTGAAGACAGTGCAGCCCTCACTTGGGCGAAGGAGGTGCTCTCCGCACGTGGCACCAGTCCGCGCCAATACGCCAACACCCTGGTGTTCCTTGCGGCAGACGAGCGGGCCCTTGAAGATCTTGCAGACGCTTACGCCTCGCAAAAGGCCTGGCAGCGCATCAGCGACAACCGGGAGGAGCTTGATCTCACCCTCAGCCAGGTGAACCTGGCCGCCAAGCGCATTAAAGACGCCACCGATGCGATCGACGTCCGCATCCCGGAGACCTGGTGCCATCTACTGCTCCCTCACCAGGCCCAGCCCGGCAACCAGGGTCCGTCCTGGGATGAGTTCCGCCTTACCGGCGGTGAACCGCGCCTCGCCGATCGCGTCTCGAAGAAATGCAAGGACGAGGAAGCGCTCTATGTGGAGATCGGTGCCAGCCGCATCCGCCGCAACCTCGACAACTTCCTCTGGGCCAACCGTGACTCAGTCAGCGTGCAGGAGTTAGTGGATTGGTGCCGCAAGTACCTCTACCTGCCCCGGCTGAGCAGTGACGACGTGATCTTCAACGGCCTCACCAATGCCCAGGCCTCCCTGCAGGGCGAAAGCACCTTCTATCTGGCGGAAGCCTGTGATGAGGTCAGCGGACGCTTTATCGGCCTCAAGCCCCAGGGGCAGTTCCAGAGCGCCGCCACCATGCGGATGCTGATCGTCAAAGACGAGGTGGCCCTGGCGCAGATCGAGGTGGAGCAGCGGGCGAAGACCGTTGATCTTCCCGCTGGCACAGGAACCGGTGGTGGCGATGGCTCTGGCCCTGGTCTTGGGACTGGCATTGCTACCGGAACGGGCACAAGCGCGACCAACACCAACACTGCCGAAGGCACTGGCAAGCCAGGGACTGGCGTCAATCCACCTCCCCCGCAGGCGCCGCCTCAGCACACGACCTTCACCGGCTCCCTGAAGCTCGAACCTGTGCGGGCGGGCCTGCAGATGGGCCAATTCCTCGAGGAGGTGATGAGTCACCTGCAGGCTCTCCCCGGCGCCGAGGTGAACCTGTCTGTTGAGGTCCACGTCAAAGCCCCCAACGGCATCGACGACCAGACCGCCCGCATCGTGCTCGAGAACGCAGCGGCACTGAAGCTGGATAACCCACAGGTCTATTGATCCTCCATCTCAATCCACGCAAACGAACAGCACGAAATCAGCATGGAAAACCCAGATCCACTTGTTATTGATCGAAGACGCCTAAACCTTGGCAAATACACCCGCTGGGCAGCCAGTCTTTCCGATGAGGAGATGTATGGGCTGCTGTGGTTCCTTGGTGAATTTGGCATTAGAACCAGTGAATACAACCTTGTTGACTCCATCCAGGAAGTCGGCAGAGCAAGAACAGGCTTGCTCGGAGCTCTTGGTTTTGTCCACGGACGCCCCGTCACCCAAGAGCAGGCCATGAAGGCC
>CAIVPT010000299.1 GCA_903907855.1 uncultured Synechococcaceae cyanobacterium
GAGATGTAATCCACCCCCGCATTTGTGCGCGAATCGGACACGAGCACCAGGCCCTTCGCCAACCAGTAACCGATGCAGTAGGTCATCGTTCGCCGTTCAGAAGTACGCGATCCATCCTCACAGGCGCTCCGGGCCATCGGGCTCACCCAGCTCGGTGAGCGCCAGCTGGCGCATCGTTTCCCCCCACGCCCCGCACACCACCGCCCCCGCCACCACCAGCACGATCCCGGCCGTGCGGATCGGCTTCAGCGGCTGGCCCGGCGCCCGCACGGCCCGATGGCCCAGCACCATCAGCACCGCCGCCGCCAGGCCCGCCAGGGCGGAGCTGGCCACGATGCGACGCCGGTCCACCCGCACCTGGCGGCGCGGTCGGTAGCCGGGGGGATGGGGCAGGGGCATCGCCGCGCCGGGGGTCAGGGGGTGGGGTCGCCCGGCGGATCGCCGGGCAGGGGCTCAGTCTGAACACTGGCGGGGAACCAGGCCGCCTCCAGCTGCTTCATCAGCACATAAAACGACGGCACCACAAACAGGCTCAGGGCCGTGGCCACCAGCAACCCCCCGAAGATCACCGCCCCCAGCGACCGCTGGCTCAAGGCGCCCGCCCCGCTCGCCACCAGCAGCGGGAAGAAGCCCGCCAGCGCCGCCAGCGCCGTCATCAGGATCGGCCGCAGCCGCGAACTCGCCGCCCCCAACGCGGCCTCCGTCGCCGTCATACCCGCCTCCATGCGCTGGTTCGCCAGATCCACGATCAGAATGCCGTTCTTCGCCGCCAGGCCGATCAGGGTCACCAGACCCACCTGCGCATACACGTTGTTCACCTGGCCCCGCAATACCAGGAAGGCCAGGGCGCCCAGCATCGCCAGCGGCACCGTCATCAGGATGATCAGCGGATCGATATAGCTGCCGTACTGGGCCGAGAGCACCAGATACACCACCACAATCCCCAGCGCAAACACCAGCGCCGCCAGCGAGCCTGCCTGCACCTCCGAGCGCGTCAGCGCCGACCAATCCGAGCCGATGTTGCTGAAGTTCAGGCGGCGGAAGCTCTCCATCACGGTGTCGATCGCCTGGCCGCTGCTGCGCCCCATCGCCTCCGCCCCCTGGATCAGCACCGTGCGGTACAGGTTGAAGTGGCTGATGATCGGCGGGGCGCTATCCAGGCGGGCGGTCACCACATTCGCCAGCGGGATCTGCTTGCCGCTGCGGTCGTTCACGTAGAGATTATTGAGCGATTGCACCACCTCGCGCCGGCTGCCCTGGGCCTGCACATACACCTGCCGGTATTGCTGATCTTCGTAGGTCTGGTTCACGAAGCTGCCGCCGTTCAGCGTGCCCAGTGCCTGCATCGCATCGCCGTAATCGATGTTCAGCGACGCCATGCGGTCGCGGTTCACATCCAGCCGCCACACCGGCGCATCGCTCACAAACTGGGTGTAGAGCGTGCCGAACGTGCCGGTGGCCCGCCCCGCGCCGATCAGCTTGTCGGCCATCTGCCCCAGATCGGTGGGGCTGTAGCCGCCGTTGCTGAGGTCGTTGAACTGGAACGACAGGCCGCCCTGGGCAC
>CAIVPT010000300.1 GCA_903907855.1 uncultured Synechococcaceae cyanobacterium
CACCGACCGGGAGATCTTCGGCCAGCACAGCCTGGCCGCCACCGGCTGGGTGCGGCGCCGCCGCCGGGCCGCCAGCCGCACGGTGGATCCGAACCGCATGGTGCCGGGCGACTTCGTGGTGCACCGCACCCACGGCATCGGCCGCTTTCTGAAGCTCGAGAAGCTGGCGATCAGCGGCGAAACCCGCGACTACCTGGTGGTGCAGTACGCCGACGGGCTGCTGCGGGTGGCGGCTGACCAGGTGGGCAGCCTGGGCCGCTACCGGGCCACCGGCGAGAAGGCGCCGGAGCTGAACCGCATGGGCGGCACCGCCTGGACCCGCGCCAAGGAGCGGGCCACCAAGGCGATCCGCAAGGTGGCGATGGATCTGGTGAAGCTCTACGCCGAGCGCCACAAGGCGGCGGGCTTCGCCTTCCCCTTCGACGGCCCGTGGCAGAACGAGCTGGAGGATTCCTTCCCCTACGAACCCACCCCCGACCAGCTGCGGGCGATCGCGGAGGTGAAACGCGACATGGAGCGCCCCTCACCGATGGACCGGCTGGTGTGCGGCGATGTGGGCTTCGGGAAAACGGAGGTGGCGATCCGGGCGGTGTTCAAGGCGGTCACCGCCGGCCGCCAGGTGGCGATGCTTGCCCCCACCACGGTGCTGGCGCAACAGCACTGGCGCACGTTGAGCGAGCGCTTCGCCCCCTATCCGCTGAAGGTGTCGCTGCTGAACCGCTTCCGCACGGCGGCGGAGCGGCGCGAAATCCAGGACGGCCTGGCCGACGGCACGGTGGATGTGGTGGTGGGCACGCACCAGCTGCTGGGCAAGGGCACCCGCTTCCAGCAACTGGGGCTGCTGGTGGTGGATGAGGAGCAGCGTTTCGGGGTGCAGCAGAAAGAAAAGATCAAAGCGATGCGCAAGGACGTGGATGTGCTGACCCTGAGCGCCACGCCGATCCCGCGCACCCTCTACATGAGCCTCTCGGGGGTGCGGGAGATGAGCCTGATCACCACGCCGCCGCCGCAGCGCCGGCCGATCACCACCCACCTGTGCGCGCGGGATGAGGAGGCGGTGCGCAGCGCCATCCGCCAGGAGCTCGACCGCGGCGGCCAGGTGTTCTACGTGGTGCCGCGGGTGGAGGGGATCGAGGAGGTGGCGGGCTGGTTGCGGGAGATGCTGCCGGGGCTGCGGCTGCTGGTGGCCCACGGACAGATGCCCGAGGGGGAGCTGGAGAGCGCGATGGTGGCCTTCAACGCCGGTGAGGCCGACGTGATGCTCTGCACCACGATCATCGAAAGCGGCCTGGATATTCCGCGGGTGAACACGATCCTGGTGGAGGATGCGCACCGTTTTGGATTGGCCCAGCTGTATCAGCTCAGGGGCCGGGTGGGCCGCAGCGGCATCCAGGCCCATGCCTGGTTGTTCTATCCGGGCGATGCGTCGCTGAGTGAGGCGGCGCGGCAGCGGCTGCGGGCGATCCAGGAATTTGCCCAGCTGGGCAGCGGCTACCAGCTGGCGATGCGGGATATGGAGATCCGCGGCGTGGGCAATCTGCTGGGGATGGAGCAGAGCGGCCAGATGGAGGCGATCGGCTTTGATCTGTATATGGAGATGCTGCAGGAATGCCTGGCGGAGATCCAGGGTCAGGACATCCCGGCGGTGGATGACACCCAGATTGACCTGCCGGTAACGGCCTTCATCCCGGCCGACTGGATTGTGGAGAACGAGGAGAAGATGGCCGCCTACCGATCCGCCGCCGGCTGTACGGGCAAGGCCGACCTGGTGGAGCTGGCGGCGTTGTGGACCGACCGCTACGGAGCGATCCCGACGCCGGTGCAGAGTCTGCTGCAGCTGATGGAGCTGAAGCTGCTGGCCAAGCGCTGCGGCTTCTCGCGCATCCGGCCGGAGAAGCCGAACATCGCGTTGGAAACACCGATGGAGGAGCCGGCCTTCCGGCGTTTGCGCCAGGGCCTGCCCCAGCACCTGCACGGACGGTTCGTGTATCAGGCCAGTGCGGGCAGCACCGCGAAGGTGTTGGCGCGGGGGCTGGGGGTGCTGCCGATGGAGCGGCAGGTGGAGGAGCTGATGGGCTGGCTGCAGGCGATGGCGGCGCAGCTGCCCGATGGCGAAGGCCTGAGCGAGGCGGAGCGCGAACGCCAGGAGCAGGAGCGCAACGAGGCGGTGCTGCGGGTGTGAGGGACCGGGCCGCGGGCGAGCGCACCTGCACAAGATCTAAAATGGCGGTGAAAACTCCATTTCCGCAGCCGAAATGGCGGCAGTCCGACGATTTCTGCAGCCTCCAGCCGGTGGCTTCTTCCTGTTCGGCCCCCGCGGCACCGGCAAATCCACCTGGCTGGCGCAGCAGTTTCCGAACGCCGTGCGCCTGGATCTGCTGGATCCAACCGTGCTGCGGGCCTATCAGGCCAGGCCAGAGCGGCTGAAGGAGCGCCTGGCCGCCTCCCCAGAGGCCGACACCCTGGTGATCGACGAGGTGCAGCGAGCGCCCCAGCTCCTCGATGTGGTGCACTCCCTCCTGGAAGACCGCAGCCTCTGGAGGGGCCAAGCTGCCCCCCGGTTCGTGCTGACCGGATCGAGCGCCCGCAAGCTGCGCCACGGGGCCGCCAATCTGCTGGCGGGGCGCCTGGTGGAGGCCGCCATGCCGCCCTTTCTGGCCGCCGAGCTCCGCGACGCCTTCGATCTGCCCCGCGCCCTCGAGATCGGCCTGGTGCCACTGATCTGGGAGGCCAGCGATCCGGCGGCCACGCTGGCGGCCTACGCCTCGCTGTATTTGCAGGAGGAGGTGCAGGCGGAGGCCTTGGTGCGCCAGATCGGCGATTTCAGCCGCTTTCTGGAGGTGATCAGCTTCTCCCAGGCCAGCCAACTGAATCTGGCGTCCCTCTCACGCGAGGCCGAGATTCCGCGCAAACGGGCCGAGAGCTATCTGGGCATCCTCAAGGATCTGCTGCTGGCCTTTGAGGTGCCGGTGTTCCAGAAGCGGGCCCAGCGCCAGCTGGTGCAGCACGCGAAATTCTTCTTCTTTGACGTTGGCGTGTACCGCAGCCTGAGGCCCCGCGGCCCCCTGGATGCGCCCGAGGAGATCGAAGGAGTGGCCCTGGAGAGCCTGGTGGCCCAACACCTGCGCGCCTTCTGCCAACTGCGACGCCGAGGGGAAACGCTGCACTTCTGGCGCACCCGCTCAGGCCTGGAGGTGGATTTTGTTGTGTATGGACCGGATGTGTTCTGGGCGATTGAGGTGAAGCGCCGCGCCCGAATTGAGCGGCGGGACTTGGCAGGACTGCAGGCCTTCGGGGCCGACTACCCACAGGCCCAGCGCTGGCTGCTCTCACTGGCGCCGGAACCCCTCACGATCGATGGCATCCACTGCGAACCGCTGGAGGCCTGGCTCCGCCAGTTGCAGCCTGACGGGCAGCCATAGCAGCAACCCCAGCCCCTCGGCCGATCACCAGGCCCGATAGATCGTGCGACCAATGGCTTCATTCAGGGCCCGACTACTGCGCCAAAGCCCGGTGGCAGAGGGGAGGAAATTGAGCGGATCCGCCAGAGGATTGCCCGCCCAGACGCCACTGGCCTGGAAATCAACGGGGTAGGGGATCACCGTGAGCCCCTGGCGCTGAAACAGACGGGCGGCGCGGGGCATGTGGAAGGCGGAGGTGACGAGCACGATCGAGGCACCGGCCGGCAGGGAGCGCGCCACCACCTGGGCCTCCTCAGCGGTGTTGCGCACGCGGGAGGTTGTGGAGAGGGAGTCGGCGGGGAGCCCGAGGGATAGGGCTTGCTGCCGCAGGGTTTCCCCTTCCGGCGGCATGAGCGGTTGGGTGGGCCACCAGCCGCCGGTGAAGATCAGACGGGGCGTGAGATTGCGGGAGCGCAACAGGCGGAACACCTCGAGCCCGCCGAAGAAGCGATCCGCGTCGATCCACTCGCTGATGCGGGCCGATCCCGGGGCGGCCTGGCGGCCGGTGCCGAGCACCACCACGGCCTTGGGAGCGGATGCGCGGGGCGCCTGATCGAGGGTGACCGCCGCCGTTCGCCGCTGGTAGGGGCGCTCCAGCCAACGCCAGAGACCCTCGGCGGTAAGGGGTGTGGCAAAGATCCAGAGCAGGGCGAAGGCTCCGATCACCGGCCCCCGGCGGCCACTGAGGGCCGCCCAGAGCAGGAGCAGCAGGATCAGCCCCACGGGCAACACCAGCAAGGGCAGGATCTTGCTCAGCAGAAACACAACAGACCCACAGCGACCAGAGCAAGACCATATCGACGAACCGCCCAGGGCCCGCACGGAACCCACGCAGAGGCCACGCAGAGCCCGCACAGGCACACCACAACCACAACGCCATAACGATCATGGCATGCAAAAGACACTAAAAAATGCGCTTCCCTGCACAGCGCCCGATTTAACGGCCATCCCCCCATTCCGCCAACCAGGCCTGCCACATCAGCACGGCCCAGAGCTGGGTGGTGTGGTCGGACCCGCGCTGGTGGGCGCGCCAGAGGCGGCCGATGGGTTCGCTCTGGAGGTAGCCCTGGCGCTCAAGAACTTGGGGATCCAGGAGCTCCTCCGCCCAGGAGCGCAGGGGGCCCCGCAACCAAGCCCCGATCGGCATGGCGAAACCGGCCTTGGGCCGTTCAATCAACGCCGGCGGCACATGGCGATACAGCAGCTGGCGCAGGGCCCACTTGCTGGCACCGGTGCCACCGCCGGGGCGGATCTTCATGGCCAGCGGCAAACGCCAGGCCACGGAGGCCACGCGGTGATCGAGGAAGGGGGCGCGGGTTTCCAGGCTGGCCGCCATTGCTGCCCGGTCCACCTTCACGAGGATGTCGGCGGGGAGGTAGGTGCGGACATCGGCGAGCATCAGCTGCTCTGCGCCGGAAGGAGCCGAGGGCAGGGGAGCCGCCAGATCATCCGCCGCCAGGCCATCGGTGGCAGCGGCCGCCAGCCAGTGGGGTTGCAGGAGGGCGGCGGGATCGGCCCAGAGGCTGGTGAGGGAGGCGTGCAGCTGCCCGAGGGAACCGCTCGCGCGGATGGCGGCGGCGAGCTTGCGGCGCTTGTCGCGGGCCAGACCACCCGAGGAAACGGGCAGGTGCTCAAGGCTGCGGGCCAGGGCACGACGGGCGAGGGGCGGCAGGCGGCCGAAGCGGTGGTGAAGGGCTGGGGCGAGGCGATGGCGGTTGTAGCCGCCGAAGAGTTCATCGCCGGCGTCGCCGCTGAGGGCCACGGTGAGGCCACTGCGCCGGGCTTCGCGGCACACCAGATGGGTGGGCAGCTGGGAGGAATCGGCGAAGGGCTCGGAGTAGAGACGCGGCAGCTGGGGAATCAGGGCGCGGGCATCGGCGGCGGTGAGGGCCACCTCGGTGTGGTCGGTGCCGAGGTGATCGGCCACGGCGCGGGCGAACGGGGCTTCGTTGAAGCCACTCTCGCCGGCCCCGGCATCAGGAAAGGCGATGGTGAAGCTGCGCACCGGCCGGCTGCTCTGGGCCTGGAGCAGGGCGGTGATCAGCGACGAGTCGATACCGCCGGAGAGAAAGGCACCGAGGGGCACATCGGCGATGGCCTGCTCGGCCACGGCCTGCTGCAGGGCGACCTCCAGGGCCGCCAGAGCCTCGGGCTCAGTGGTGAAGCGGGCGGCGGAAGCGGCGGATGCCTCAGCCTGCAGATCCCACCAGGGGAGGGGAGGAGGGAGCTGCGTGGGAGCGCAACCCTCCGAGCTGGCGGGAATCGAGACCCGATGTCCGGGCGGCAGTTGCTGCAGACCCGCCTGAATGCAGAGGGGAGCTGGGATACAGCCAAGCCGGAAGAAGGCCGCCAGGGAGGCGGGATCCACCGCGGGAGACTCGGCACCGGGCAGGGCACTTAGGGCTGATAGCTCCGAGGCGAAGGCCAGGACGCGCTGCCCGCCGGCCTGCAGCCAACCCCAATAGAGGGGCTTTTCGCCAAAGCGATCGCGCGCCAGGTGCAGCACGTGCGCCCGCTGATCCCAGAGGGCCAGGGCAAACATGCCCACGCAACGCTGGAGGGTGGCCTCAAGCCCCCAGGCCTCGATGGCCGCCAGGAGGGTTTCGGTGTCGGAGTGGCCGCGCCAAGGCTGCTGGAGGGCGCCGGTGGCTTCCAGTTCCCGTCGGAGCACCTGGTGGTTGTAGATCTCGCCGTTGAAGGCGATCACATAGCGCCCTGTGGCGCTGGCCATCGGCTGGTGGCCGGCTGGCGAGAGATCGAGGATCGAAAGGCGCCTGTGGGCTAAGGCAAGGCCGGCCGCCGGATCACACCACACGCCGGAGTCATCGGGGCCGCGGTGGGCGATGGCCGCCGCCATGGCACGGGCATCACGCTCAAGATCTTGGGCAGGAGCTGCCGTGGGCCGCCAGAGGCCTGCGAGACCGCACATTCAGCCGAGCCATTCCTGGGAACAATCGGCAATCGCTCGAAACTCTGGATCCTTATGGATAAGGATGGCACCCACCTGCTGGGCCGCTGCAGCGATCCAGGCGTCGGCCAAGGAAAGGGAGAAACGGGCCTTGATGCTTGCAGCTTGCTCGAGAAGGGGCTCAGAGGCCTCGATCCAGTTCAGCGGGAGGGCCTTGATCTGCTCATAGGCGAGCCGGCCGGCGCGCTCGTCTTCGTCTTTCCAGACCCGGTAAAGCACCTCCATGCGGGTGAGGAAACAGGCATAACAGCGCTGGGAGTTCTCCAGCAGCGATTCCACTCGATCGGCACCAGGTTCATCGTCGCGGAGGGTGAGCAGCGCCGAAGTGTCGAGCAGGTACAGAGATGCCATCACACACGCATGGAACGGTCAGCTTCCCGATCCGCGAGTAGCCGCTGCGTGGAGGAGCCAACCCGGCCCATGCCACGAAAGGCCTTCACCGGCGAAGGATCCACAGGAACCACGCGGATGGAGCCGTCGGCCTCCACAATCCATTCCAGCCGCTGGGCTGGCGTGAGGGAAAAGCGCTCCCGGATGGCAGCGGGAATCACGGTCTGGCCGCGGGCGGTGATCGTGCTGCGCATGGCCAGAAGGGGGCAGACGTGAATTACCAGAATGATAAGAGCTGCATTCAGCCGTAAGGGTGTCACGCCACCAGCGGCACCAGCCGCTTGTAGGTGGCCAGGGTGCGCTCGTTGACGAGCGACACGGCGAATTCCTGCATCACCTTGCGGCGCGCCGCCAGACCGAACTGACGGGCAAGGTCGGGTTGCTCCACGAGCAGAAGAATCGCCAAGCGCAGGGCATCGGCATTTTTGAGGGGCACGAGCAGGCCGCAGAGGCCGTGGTCGATCACGTCGCGGCAGCCGGGCACATCGGTGGTGATGATCGGCCGCTCCATGGCGGCAGCTTCGATCAGGGCGCGGGAGAGGCCTTCACGCCAGGAGGGGAGCACCACCAGATCGCTGCTGGCGTAGAGGCCGCGCATGTCGGACACATGGCCGAGGCAACGGATGCGTGGTTCGGCGCGGAGCTCTGCAAGCTCGGCGGGGGTGAGGGAACTGCGGTTGCCGTCATCGAGGGCACCGGCCACCAGCAGCTCCAAGGAAACGCCACGGGCCCAGAGGGCACGGCAGGCCTGGAGGAGCTCACGAACGCCCTTCTCGTTGATCAAGCGGGAGGGGAAGAGAACCCGAAGTGGACTGTGATAGTCACCAGGCGGAGAAACATGACCATCCGCCAGGCCAGGGAGAAGCGCTGCGGGATCGAAGTGGGCGATGTCCACGCCGGAGCCGCGGATCAGCTGGGTACGGGCGCCAACGGTGATGCCTAGGTTGATGAGTTTTTCCTGATCCGCGGCGTTCTGAAATACCACGGTGGCGCGGCGGGCGCTGAACACCGCTCGGTAGACGGGCTTGAGGGCCCGGCGCATCAGGCGGGTGCGCTTACGGGTGCCGAGGAACACGTGGCCGAGGCCGGTGACGGCATTGATCACCCGCGGAACGTGCGCAAATTTGGCGGCGATGGTGCCGTAGAGGCAAGCCTTGATCGTGAAGTGATGCACAAGGTCCGGCTGCTCGCGCTGCACGATGCGGAGCAGATCCACCAGGGCATGGGCTTCCAGAAGGGGGTTGATGGAGCGGCGGGCCACCAGCCAGGGGTGAACGGTGAAGCCTTCGGCTTGGAGGAGGGGGGTGTAGCTGTCGTAGGGAGCAACGGCCTCTACCTGGTAGCCGGCGTCACGGAGATCCTGGAGCAGCGGCAGGCGGAAATTGTGGAGATACCAACTGGTGTTGGCCACCAGCAGTACCTTGGGAGAGGGCATCGGTTCAGCGGTGAGCCATCAGAAGGCCAGCAGCAGGTTGCGGTAAGGGAGCCAGTAATCGGAGTGGCCGGCAAAGAGCAGCCAAACGATCAGAACGGCGAAGGAGAAAGCAATGAGCAGCTGGTTCCAGCTGGCGGGAGCGATGCCGAAGATGCGGGTATCGGGAATACGGCTGCCTACGAAGATCTGAAGGGGAATGAGGTAGAGGGCGAGGCGGTCCACTGCGGTGGAGGAAGCCACCGTGAAAAGGCCAATGGCGGCGGCTACGGCCAACAGGCTGATGAGGGTCCAGATGCGCTGGGTATCGGGGGGGAGCTGGAAACGGCGTCGGTTTAAAAGAAAGGCGAGAGCCGGCAGCAGACAAAGGACAACACGGATCAGCGCACCCTGGGACTGGTATTCCGCAACAATATAACCCTGAACGTAATAGTCAATATCGGGAGCAATTACGGCAGTGTAGAGCCCGTAGGCGGCACCCACGAGCAGGAACAACCTTATGAGCTGCGAAAAGCGCAAATTACCGGAGAGGGTGGAGGCAGGCAGGACGAGGAGCACCAGCACGGTGCGGTGGAAAGTGGCGGCGAGGGCGATCCAGGCGAGAAACTGGAGGAGGCGGTCGCGCTGAAGGGCGAGCAGGGCAATCATCTCCAGGCCAATGGCCACACCTTGGCGGGAATAGCCCATCGCCACCACGGTGATTAGGTAGGGAAACGCGAGGGTGAGGGCCAGCCAAGGACGGGGCTGGGCCCGGGAAAATTGCAGTAAGCCAAACGTGAAGATCAACCCACAAAGGGTGTTTACAAGGTAAACGCCACCGCCCCAGTTGGCGGCGATCCAGTTAAGAAGGCCATAGCCAGGCTCATCCTCGAGGAAGATGTCAGCGAAGGGTATGCCGATCGAGCGATCGAGATAGGGAAAATAGTTAACCCAGTCGCCTCCTACCTGATCACGAAGGCCAATCAACAGTGTGAGGAAGATACCAAGGGCCAGTACTGTGGTGCTAGCAATACGGCGGGCGCTGCTGAGGCCAGCGTAGGCAAAAATCCCCCAGGAAAACAGGTAGGCAAGCATGGGGAATGTTTAACGAGCCTTGGTGTCTAGGACCACAA
>CAIVPT010000301.1 GCA_903907855.1 uncultured Synechococcaceae cyanobacterium
GATCGCTGGATCGAGGAGCGCCTCAGCCCACCTGATCCAGCAGGAATCTCTTGAGGGCCAGCGGGTCCTGCGCCGGAGCATCGAAGGCGTCAGGGTTGAGCATCAGTAGGTTGACCGGCTGGCCACGGTTCTCGGGAATGATTCAGTCCACTGGCCGTGGCTGGCTTTCGCCCAAGACCCTTGAGTGTTGGGGGGTGAGAAGGGCTGTCATCAAGGCTCCGAACAATCAGCTCTAGGGACTGTCCTTCGAACCGTGGTTCGACCATGGCCAGGGACATCGCCGGACGGCTACCGTCAAACCCATGGTTGGGACTAAGGTTTGGGGGCAATGCAGGCGGCCCAATGGCGGTTGCCACGGAAGAAAAATTCGGGTTTTGGAGTTCGAACCCGTTCGATCTATTACATCCGGTGAAGGGCGGTATAGGTGACGGTATGAGCACGGGCGTGACTGTCCCAACTCGTCCCGGAGACTCCGATCTCGTCCGCTGCACACGGACACCCCCTCCGTTCCCTCAAAGCCCTTTCACCGCAAAGGATCTCAGCCAGAGGCCCCGGCACTTGCCCGGGTCCCCCATGGGGCCAACTAGGCACAGCCGTTAGGCAAATCCGTTGCCTACCTCCGACCCCTGGCTGAGGCGCCAGAACGAAGCCCTGAAGCTTCGGGGACTGGCTGTGTCCCTGGAGCTGGCCGGGTCCCGGATCAGGCTGCGGGCATCCATGCCGCCCAGGCCCGTCGAGCCGCCGGGCTCGCCATGGAGACAGCAGAGGATCTCGACCGGCCTGGAGTACCCGGCGCGCGCCAGCGATGCCGTCGCGCTGGCCGAGACCCCGCTGCTGGGTGGTGGCAGGGATCAAGGGCGGATGCGGAACGCAGGGGTGATCGACAAAGGAAGCACTCTTTATGCAGTGTCTGCATAGTTTCGGCGCTGCTCCATACTCGCTTCCCGACCATCAAAGCGCCTAAGTCTGTGCTTTCTCTGTGTCGTTTCCTCTCGATCTGAGGTTGCCTGTCTCTCCCCTCTGCTGACTTCCCTGCTGATTGCGCGAGGTGCCTTGCCTCCCTCTCCCTCGCCCTGCTGCTCGTTCTCCCTGCCCAGGCAGCCACCGTGCTCTCCGTCGGTGACGGCGACACCCTGCGGGTCGATGACCGCGGCAAGCGCCTCACGATCCGCCTGGCCTGCATCGATGCGCCCGAGATGGCCCAGGGGGGCCATGGGCCGCAGTCGCGGGCCCTGCTCACCAGCCTGGCCCCGGTGGGTTCAGACGTGACCCTGAAGGTGGTGGACACCGACCGCTACGGCCGCACCGTGGCGGAGATCATCCGTGGCGGGCAGAACGTGAACCTGCGCATGGTGCGCCGCGGGCAGGCGTTCGCTTATCGCCAGTACCTCAGCAACTGCGACCCCACCGCCTATCTGGACGCTGAGAGGGGAGCGGAGGTGGACCGCCTTGGGGTGTGGAGCAGCCCCGGCGGCATCCAGCGGCCCTGGGATTTCCGGCATGGCCGCCGTGGCTACCGGCCGGCGGCGCGCCGGAGCACTGGCCAAGCGGCAGGGCCAC
>CAIVPT010000302.1 GCA_903907855.1 uncultured Synechococcaceae cyanobacterium
ATCACATCGAAGCGGCGCCCCTCCAGCAACGCCAGGCCGCCCTCCTCGCCCCGATCCCCCACCAGGTGCTCCACCCCCTCCGGCACCGGCTGGCGGCCGCGGGTGAACAGGGTGAGCTCGTGGCCCGCCTCCCGCAGCAGCTCCACCAGCGGCCGGCCAACGAAGCGGGTGCCGCCCATCACCAGAATCTTCATCGCCTGCGCTGCCATTGCGGCGCCTTTCAAGCGCCTGGGGGATCTCAGGGCCCGCAGGGCAACGGATGGCCCAGCTGCTCAAACGGCACCGGCTCCATCTGCAGCACCACCGAGGTAGCGCCCGGCGGCGCCTGCGGTGGCGCCACGTCGGAGCGCCCGTAGCGGCGGCCATCAAACACCAGATGCACCAGCTCCCCCGGCGGTCCCCCCAGGGCCAGGGCCGCCGGCATCGTCAGGTTCTGCCAGCCATAGCGGCTCTGGCCATCGATCGTCAGCGGCGATTCGAACAGATCCAGCTCGTTCACCAGCTCCAGCCCGGGCAGCGCCCGGCGGAACACAAACAACGAGCAGCCCCGGCTGCCGCAGGCATAGGAGCCCACCACCGCCGCCACCACCTCCGCTTGGCCGTCGCCATCGAGGTCGACCGCGGTGTGCAGGTAGCGCATCTCCCCCACCTCCCCGCAGAGCGGCCGCACCCCCTTGGTGCGCGCCTGCTGCCATTCGGTGCCATCCGGATCGGGCTCCTTGCCCGGCACCAGATCAAAGGGGCCATCAAACAGCCTCTGGCGCAACGCCGCCTCCAGGGACGGATCGGGTCGCTCCCCCGGCGGCAGCACCTGCCCCAGTCCGGGCAGCGGCGGCGGCAACAACGGCGGCGGCGCGGGCACCATGGGCGCGGGCACCAGGGGTGCGGGCAGCCCCTGGGCCAGGACGCCCCCCGGCGCAGACAGGCTCAACGCCAACGTCAACGCAGGAAACGCAGGCAACGCAGGCAGGAGAGGCAGCAGCAGGTCCAGGCGCATGCGGTGGCCGGGCCCCATCGCAACGTCAGGCAAATTAAGGCCCGCCGGCCAGAGCCGATGATGCCCGCAGACGACCCCCCGGCGCCATGGACGTCATCCCCGCCATCGACCTGCTCGACGGCCACTGCGTACGCCTCCATCAGGGCGATTACGACCAGGTCACCCGCTTCAGCGACGATCCCGTCGAGCAGGCCCTCGACTGGCAGCGCCAGGGCGCCAGCCGCCTCCACCTGGTGGACCTCGATGGCGCCCGCAGCGGCGAACCGGTGAACGATGCCGTGATCCGCGCCATCACCAGCGCCCTGGCGATTCCAGTGCAGCTCGGCGGCGGGGTACGCAGTGCCGAACGGGCCGACGACCTGCTCTCCTTCGGCCTCGATCGCGTGATCCTCGGCACCGTGGCGATCGAGCAGCCGTCCCTGGTGCGCGATCTGGCGGCACGCCATCCTGGCCGCATCGTGGTAGGGATCGATGCCCGCGATGGCCGCGTCGCCACCCGCGGCTGGCTGGAGGAGAGCGCCGTGCTC
>CAIVPT010000303.1 GCA_903907855.1 uncultured Synechococcaceae cyanobacterium
GATCATGCCGGATCGCCTGCGGAGCCGGGCGGGGGTTCGTAGAGCACCAGACCGCCGCCCACCACGGCTGAACGGGCCAGTAGACCGTTGCCGGGACCCAGGAGCTCCAATCGTTCATAACCCAGCTCCTGGGCCCGCTGCCACCATGCCTGCGCCCGCTCGGCCCGCTCCGGCGCCGGCAGCCCGCCGTAGGCCAGGTCCACCTGCAGCACCAGCAGGGCGCGGGCGGGTTCGGCCCGGGCGTCGCGGAGCAGCTCCGCCCCCGGGGTATCTGCGAGAGCGAGCAGCAGGGGAGCAGGGACTCCAGGCACGGATTCCACAGGGAGCGGTTCCGCTGGGGGAGGCACCAGGGTTCCCGGAGCCTGCGGCTCGGGAGGAAGCGGCCCGGGAGGA
Source organism: uncultured Synechococcaceae cyanobacterium (assembly GCA_903907855.1). Classification (GTDB taxonomy): domain Bacteria; phylum Cyanobacteriota; class Cyanobacteriia; order PCC-6307; family Cyanobiaceae; genus Cyanobium. The sequence goes on from CAIVPT010000303.1 coordinate 394, forward strand.
AGCGGCCCGGGTGCCACCGGCTCGGGTGCCACCGGCGCGGATGACGAACGCTCCGCTGTGGGTGGGGGGGCGAGGGCCGCCGTCGGTGCCGGGGGGGCCGAATGCCGAGCCAGCCGGGCTCCCGCCACCAGGGCAACCACCAGCAGCCCCCCCAGAACCAGGGGCCAGAACAGGGGCGCCAGGCCCTCGGGCCAGGGGCGCGGCCGCCATAGATCCCCCTGACGGTTGCGGCGCAGCAGCTCCCACAGCCGCAGCCGCAGGGAGGCCAGCACATCGCGGAGGTCTCGGCCCAGCCGTCGCCACGGGCTCTCGTAGGGAGCCGGCAGATCCGTACCGGGCGGGCGGCCGCTGCCCATCGCCGCCGGCGCTCAGTCTTCGCTGCGGCGCCGCAGCAGGGAGAGAGGATTGCGGGAGCGGGATGCCTCTGTGCGGGCTGTCGGCGGGGCGGCGGGGCGCTCCTGCGGTGAGGTGGCCGCCCCTGGATCTTTCAGGCTCGGGTCGGCCCCCTGGCCCAGGGAGAAGCGCTCCACCTGCTCGGCATCGGGCGTGGGTTCCTTCACCCCCACCACCTCGCGGTACATGCGGTCGTACTCCTGGGCGGAGCGGCTCCAGCTGAAGTCCTGCGACATGGCGCGGCGCTGCAGCTCCGCCCAGCTGTCGGCATGGCGGAAGGCCTCCCAGCTGCGCACGATCGAGGTGTAAAAATCCACCGGCTCGTAGCGGTCGAAGCAGAAGCCGGAGCCGCTGTGCGCCCGCGGGTCGTGGGGCGGCACCGTATCCACCAGACCGCCCACCTTGCGAACCACCGGAATCGAGCCGTAGCGCATGGCCAACATCTGGCTGATGCCGCAGGGCTCAAAGCGGCTCGGCATCAAGAAGGCATCGCTGCCGGCGTAGATCAGGCGAGAGAGGGCGTCGTCGTAGGTGAGAAAAACCGAAAAGCGCCCGGGATGGCGCGCCGCCATCTGCCACAGCCCCGACTCGTAGCCCCGGTCTCCCGTGCCCAGCACCACAAACTGGCTGTCGGTGTACGCCAGCACCCGATCCGCCACCTGCAACAGCAAATCCACGCCCTTCTGGTCCACCAGACGGCTCACCATCCCCATCAGGTAGGTATCGGGATTCACCGCCAGGCCCATGCGCTCCTGCAACTGCTGCTTATTGGCCGGACGACCGGTGAGGTCAACCGCGGAGAAATTGGAAGCCAGATGGCTGTCGGTGGCCGGATCCCAATCGGCCACATCGATGCCGTTGAGGATGCCGCGCAGCTTGCCGCTGACAAAATTAAGCAGTCCATCCAGTCGCTCGCCGTACTCGGCCGTGCGGATCTCCTGCGCATAGGTGGGGGATACGGCGTTGACCCGGTCGGCGTAGAGCAGGGCTGCGGCCATCGTGTGGTCACCCTGCATATACCAGGGACACCAGGTGATGCGCTCCAGTTTCCAGCGCCAGGGACCCTGATATTTGAGGTTGTGGATCGTAAAAACTGTGCTGATTTCAGGATCTTGATGCATCCACACAGGAATCATGCCTGTGTGCCAGTCATGGCAGTGCATCACCTGGGGCTTCCATCCCCCGTTCCAGGCAAACTCGGCAGCCGCGCTAGCAAAGAAGGTAAATCGCCAATCCTCATCTTCACCACCATAAATCCGCTCCGGATCGAAGACCGGATGCCCCACCAGATAGAGCGGAATACCGTTGCCTGGATGGCGGGATTCAAAGATGGCGAAGTCGTTGCCCATCGTGTGCCCCCGCCATATCGGCTCGGCGGCAATCGGCAGGCGGCTCCACAGGCGGCCATAGCCGGGCAGGATGATGCGCACATCGTGGCCGAGCTCAGCGAGGGCGGGGGGAAGGGAACCCACCACATCGCCCATGCCGCCCACCTTGACCATCGGCGCGCACTCGGCCGCAGCAAACAGAATGCGCATACCGTCCGGCCACAAGTGGCGGGACTCTACGCCCGCTTCCGGCAGGGGCCCGCTCAGGGCAACACCGTGACCGGTGTACCCACCCGCACCAGCTGGAACAGCTCCCTCACGTGCTCATCGAAGAGGCGCACGCAGCCATGGGAGGCGGCGCGCCCAACGCTGGCACGGTCATTCGTGCCATGGAAGCCGGCGGTGGCGCAGCCCTTGACCTCCAGGTGCTCCTGGCCGTTGAAGCCGGAGCGGTCGCGGCAGTCGCGGTGGAAGCCGATCCAGCGGCTGCCGAGCGGATTGCCCGGACCGGGCGGGTGGATGGTGCCCTTGGCGGGGTGCCTCCAGACCGGATCAGCCGCCATCTCGATCACCTGGAAGCGCCCCACCGGCGTCTCCCAGCCCGGCATGCCCACCGCCACAGGGAAACGGCGCAGTTCCTGGCCCTCGGCCATCACCCGCAACAGCCGCTGGCGGCGATCCAGCACCAGCTCGGTGGCAGGGGCTGGTGCACCAAGCACCAGCGGTTGGCCGTCCTCGAGCAATACGGAAGACGGGACCCCTGCGGCCGGGCTCAAGGGCAAGGGCACCGCCAGCAGCGGGCCCGGGACGGCCACCAGCAGGGCGATTCCGGTGCGAAGAAGGGGGGAACGGGGGCGGGCCACGGTCCGAGCGTGGGGATCGAGACTCAGCGCCCTCACGGTAACCATGGACTGCTGGAGAAGTCGGGATCCCGTTTCTCCAGGAACGCGTTGCGGCCCTCCTGCCCTTCCGCGGTTCGATAGAAGAGGTGGGTGGCCTGACCCGCCAGCTCCTGCAGCCCGGCCATGCCGTCGGTTTCGGCATTGAAGGCCGCCTTGAGGCAGCGAATCGCGGTGGGGCTGTGGCGCAGCACCTCCCGCGCCCAGGCGATCCCCTCCGCCTCCAGCTCCTCGAGCGGCACCACATGGTTCACCAACCCCATCGCCAGCGCTTCGCGGGCGCCGTAGCGACGGCAGAGAAACCAGATCTCCCGTGCCTTGCGCTGCCCCACCAGTCGCGCCAGGTAGCTGGCGCCGAAGCCCCCATCGAAGCTGCCCACCCGCGGCCCGGTCTGGCCGAAGACGGCATTTTCCGCCGCCAGGCTCAGGTCGCAGAGCAGGTGGAGCACCTGGCCGCCGCCGATCGCGTAGCCGGCCACCAGGGCGATCACCACCTTCGGCAGGCTGCGGATCAGCCGCTGCAGATCGAGCACATTGAGCCGCGGCAAGCCCGCCTCATCCACGTAGCCGCCGTCTCCCCGCACACTTTGATCGCCGCCGGCGCAGAAGGCCCAGCCCCCATCCGCCGCCGGTCCGGCGCCGGTGAACAACACCACGCCAATGCTCGGGTCGTCGCGCATGCGGCTGAAGGCATCGCAGAGCTCCTGAACGGTGCGGGGCCGGAAGGCATTGCGCTTCTCCGGCCGATTGATCGTGATGCGGGCGATGCCCTCATCGCTGCGCTCCAGCAATACGTCCTGGTACTCGCCGAGGGAGCTCCAGCGCACCGCGGTCGGATGGGTCATGGCGAGGGAGGGGGCAGGCTCGCCATTGTGCGCAGCCGCCGCCTGAGGGCGGCATCGGCGCGGCGATCGGTCACCAGCCGCAGCAGCGCCAGCGGTTGCTCCAACGCCCAGGCGAGGGCCTCCGCCAGCTCCTCCGGCCGTTCCACCCGCCGTCCCGGCACCCCGCAGGCGGCCGCCAGCGCCAGCGGATCCACCGTCTGGGGCATGGCAAACAGACGCTCGAAATCCAGCGGCTCCCCATCGGGGCAGCGGATCGGCAGCTGCTCGAAGATGCCACCGCCGCCGTTGTCAATCAGCAGCACGGTGAGGCGGCCGCGCAACTGGGATCGCCAGAGCCAGCCGTTGGCGTCGTGCTGGAGGGCCAGGTCCCCGCACAGCAGCACCGCCTGGCCGAGGGCCTCCGCCAGGCCAGAGGCAATCGAGAGGGTGCCGTCGATGCCCGAGGCGCCGCGGAAGCCGAACAGCGGACGGGCGGGGGCGCGCGGGTCGGCGAAGCTGGCCCAGTCGCGCACGGGGCTGCTGTTGGCGAGCAGCAGGGGCAGGCCGGCGGGAAGCAGTCCACTCAACTGCCGCGCCAGCCAAGGCTCGCTGAGGCCTGGCGCCCCGAGCTCCGCCCCCAGTCGGCCCTGCAGAATCTGCTCGGCGGCCTGCCAACGCTCAGCCAGAGCCCGACTCGCCGCCGCAGGCTCCCCCCGGAGCGCCGCCTCGGGCCACGCCGCCAGCCAGGCCGCCAGGCCCTCGCAGCTCTGTCCCGCCACCGTGCCGAGCGGATCGAGCGGTCGCGGATCGCCCTCGCTCACCAGCCACTGGCGCCCGGCGCCCTCCCGGAGCCAGCTCTCCAGCCGCCGACTGGCGGGGAGGCTGCCGAGACGCAACACCTGGGGCCGCCCCTCCAGCCGCTCCTCGGCAAACTCAGGGGGGTTGGTGGTGTCGCTCGATGCCGCCGGTGGATCCTCCAGCAGCAGGTCGTAGGCGCCCAGGCAGAGCAGCTCAGCATCTCCCCACAGCCCCGAGAGCGGATCGGCGAGCACCGGCCAGCCGGTGCGGCGCTGCCAGGTCCGCAGGGCATGGCGGTGGGCCGGCCAGTGCTGGGGGGAGCCGCGCCAGGGGCCGGCCACCACCAGTCCGGGGCTATCGGGATCGAGGGGGGGCAGGGGCGGGCCCGCCACCGCCACCGCTCTCTCGGGCCGCCGCCCCCCCTCCCCAAGCGGCCCGGCAGCCGCCAGTTCCCCGGCCAGGACCACCAGCTGCCGCAACGCCTCCACCCCCACATGCAGGGGCTCCTCAAAGGGCAGGTTCAGGTGCACGGGCCCCATGGGCCGACCGTCCACCCCCAGGCAGTGGTCGATCGCCCGGGCGGCCAGGGTTCGCAGATCCTCAGGGGCCAGGCAGGCCAGCCCCTCCCCCGGGCCCTCCGCCAGCCAGCGGCAGCTGGCGCTGAGGAACGCCTCCTGGTTCACGCTCTGGTTGGCGCCGCAGTTCTTGAGGCGCTGGGGCCGGTCGGCGCTCAGAAGCAACAGGGGAATGGTGCCCTGATCCGCCTCAACGGCGGCAGGCAACAGGTGCGCCACGGCGCTGCCCGAGGTAGTGATCACCGCCGCGGGGACGCCCTCGGCCCGCCCCAATCCGAGGGCGAAGAAGGCGGCCGAGCGCTCGTCGATCGCCGTATGCAGCCGCAGGCCGGCCGACTCGAGCAGGGCGGCCGCCACCGCCAGGGGAGCCGAGCGGCTGCCGGGACAGAGCACCAGATGCCGCACGCCGCCACGCCCCAGCGCCGCCAGCAGCTCCAGGGCGGCCCGGCCGTTGGCGAACGCGGAGGAAGGGGGCGGCACTGGGGGCGTCCCCCTGCAGGATGGAGCCCCCATCCTCCCCAATGCCCGTGAACGCCGGCTCGCCGCCCCCCGCCCCGGCCCCCGCCGGCCGGGCCGCCGCCCTGCTGGCCTCCCTGCGCTCCCTGCTGCTGTGGGCTTTGGTGGCACTGCTGCTGCGTTGGGTGGTGATCGAACCGCGCTGGATCCCGTCCGGATCGATGCTGCCCACCCTGCAATTGCAGGACCGGATCCTGGTGGAGAAGGTGCGGCCGCGCCTGCACCGTCCCCTGGGGCCGGGCACGATCGTGGTGTTCCACCCCCCCGCCGCGCTGCGGTTGGCCGGCTACGACCCGGATGCCGCCCTGATCAAGCGCGTGGTGGCCGTCGCCGGCGACGAGGTGGAGGTGCGCCAGGGACGCCTCTGGCGCAACGGCACTCCCCTGGCCCACGACTGGAACGGCGAACCGATGGACTACGGCCTCGAACCGCTCACCGTGCCGCCAGGCCACCTGCTGGTTCTTGGCGACAACCGCAACGCCAGCCTGGATTCCCACCTCTGGGGTCCGTTGCCGGAGCGCGAGGTGATCGGCACGGCCGTGTGGCGCTACTGGCCGCTGACGCGGTTCGGCCCGATCCGGCCTCCCTCCACCGCCGCAGACCCGCCCACCTGAGGGGGAGACAGGCGTGGCGGTTGCGTTAAGGTTCCATCCGCGCCCCAGGGCGCGGCCTCGGTCCGGCCGGCAACGGCGGCCCACTTCCCAGGAACCGATCCATGTTCAACCCGGACTTCCTGACCACCGACAACGAGGCCATTCACGGCAATGCGCTGATTCAGTACCTCCAGGAGCAATCCCCCGAGGTGCTGCAACGCGTCGCCCGCTCCGCCAGCGGCGACATCCAGGACATCATCCGCCACAACGTGCAGGGCTTGCTGGGCATGCTGCCCGCTGAGCAGTTCGAGGTGAAGATCCAGGCCAGCCGCGAAAGCCTGGCCGGCCTGCTCGCCTCCGCCATGATGACGGGCTATTTCCTGCGCCAGATGGAGCAGCGCATGGAGCTGGAAACCTCCCTGATCGGCTGCGGCGGCCTCGACGATGCCGACGCCGACGACCCTGGGGAGCTGCGCCTCTAATTCGACGGCACGACACCGGCTCGCACCAAGGCGCGATCCACCCCGGCCAGAAACGCCCAGGAGCCCTGATCCGCAGCCCACTCCCGCTGCTCGAGTTCCTCAGCGAGCTGGCGTAAGGCCGCCGCATCGATGGCCACCGGCGCGTCGTAATGGGCCCCCACCAGCCAGCGGGGCTCCCCCCGCCCAGCCAACGCCCGCAGCCAGGTCACCAGGGCCTGCCGCTGCCGGGGAAACACCAGCCGCTCCAGCACCGCCGCCACCTGGGGCCGGCCTTCCTGGCTGAGCAGCGCCTCCGCCTCCTGCTGCCAACCGGGGCGCCACCGGAAGGGGAAGAGCCCGAAGTGGCTGCGGGCATTGCGACAGCCAGGTGCGAAGGCCTCCCGCAGCACCTCCCCCAGCGGCGGCACATCCAGGGGCGCCGGCCGCAGGTAGTTGGCAAAGAGCACCAGCCGGGCCCAGCCGCGACGCCGGGCCTGCGGGTTGTCCTGCAGGGGCTCACTGCCGCGATCGCGGGCATGGAAGAGCAGCGGGGTGGGATCGAGCGAGAAGATCGGCGGGGGCTCCGCCGGGATGGACACCAGGGCATCGGTGAGCAGCAGGGCGCCGCTGGCGCGATCCAGACAGGCCACCTCGAGGAAGGTGCCCAGCCCCAGGTCCAGGGGGCCCAGCGCCTCCCACGCCAGCTGCTCGGGATAGGGAACCCCGTCCTCCAGCAGCACACGCGTACGGCCGGCGGGGAAGCCGAGCCAGGCGGGCGGCAGGTTGAGGGGAAAGCTCCACTGCCGCTGGGTCACCCAGACCGTGGCAGCGGGGAAGGCGCGCGCCATCGCCGGCACCGGCAGCTTGTGCTCCAGCCCGGAGGCGGTGGGCAGCAC
>CAIVPT010000304.1 GCA_903907855.1 uncultured Synechococcaceae cyanobacterium
AGTGGCTCGCATTATAAGCGCGCCAAGGCTTTCAGCGCTTACAGGTGTCAACCGGCACGACCTCTGTCGGCTGCAGGCATGGGGTTCCATGTGCTGACATCTCACGGTTTCCAGCACCCAGGGATTCAGCGGTCAGGCCTGCGCCGCGTCAACCCCCTTGGCCTTACTTTTCTATCTCACACAAAGCAACGCTCCACAAACGGCGAGGTCATCGCCCGCAAAAGGCTGCTGTAGCCGATCTGGAAGCGCTGTTCATCGCCCACCGCCAGGCCCATCTGGGGTCCGGTCACGATCAGGTGATCGCTGGAGGCCCCCTCGATCGTGAGGCCGGCGGCGCTCAGGGTGGCGGGGTCGGCGTCCTGTTCGCCGAGGCCGAGGATCGCCCGCTGGGCAAGGCGCTGCTCGGAGGCGTGGCCGGCTTCCCCCGCCATGGGTGGCCCTGGGGCGGTGGGACGGTGGTCGAAGCTCGTGCGCTGGCACGTGCCCCAGGGCTGCATCGGCTTTTGCTTGCTTTCGATCACCTCCGCCACCAACGTGATGGCATCGGTATGAAGCCCTGGGATGGGGGAGCGGCTCAGCGGTTCGCGACCGAGCAGCAGGGCCTCCCCGAGTCGCAGGTGATTGATGCGGCCCGGGTCGCCGCCGGCGGCGAGCCAGGGCAGGTTTGCGGAGTTGCCGCCGGAGCACCAGGGCAGATGGATGCCGAAGCGTGCCTCCTGCGCCCGGGTGAGGGCCGAGAGCAGGGCCATGTTGCTGTTATCGGGCGCCACGCCGTGCTGGCAACCCAGATTGGTGGCGAGGCCCAGCAGCTGCAGGTTCGGATGGGCCAGGGTGAGCTGCACGACCGCCTCGAGGTCGGCGGGCAGGATCCCTTCGCGCAGATCACCGAGCTCCACCATCAGCAGCACGCCATGGCATAAGTCCTGCGCCTGCGCGGCGGACGCGAGGGCCTGCAGCACGAGCGGTTCGCTGTTGCAGCTGATCGCCGCATGGGCCACCACCCGCTCCACTTCGTGGAGCATGGGCGAGCGCACCATCAGCAGCGGCACCCGCAGGGGGGAGCGGTGCAGGGCCTCGATCGTGTCGATGCGCGACTCGCCGATGGAGGTCACGCCCGCGGCGATCCAGGTGGCCACGATCTCCCGCAGGCCCAGGGTGGCCTTGCTCACCCCGGTCACGGCGATGCCGACGCGGCCGAGGCGATCCACCAGGGTGCGGGCGTTGTGGTGCAGGCGCTGGAGATGGATCTCCAGCCGCGGCGCCTTCACGCGGCCTCGGAGGGCTGGTGTTGCGGTTCGGGTCGGAGTTGGGGGAAGGCGCGCAGCACCATCGCCACCAGCGATTGCGGCGAACAACGCACGGCATCGGTGACGGGCAGGCAGAGTTCGGCCTGGTGGCGAAGGATCGCGGCGTCCAGCTGGGCATCGTTGAGGCCTTCGTGGTTGAGGGTGAGGCCGATGACGCGGGTGAGGGCGAAGGCTTCGATCAGGCGGATTTCACTGGCGGGGGTGGGCACCGGCAGGAAGGGGAAATCGCTGAGGGTCTGCCGCGCCGGAGCGTGTTGCAGCACCACCGCCTGGGGGCGCGCTCCGCGCAGGATGAAGCCGGAGGAGAGGTAGGCGGGATGGCTGAGGGCGCCCTGGCCTTCGATCACAATCACCGCCGGTGATTCGCTGCGGAAGGCATGCACAACCGCCGCCTCCACCTCGCCGGAGCAGTATTGGGAGGGGATGGCATCGAGGGGGATGCCGTAGCGGCCGCCCTGGATCAGGCCGGTCTGGCCGGTGCTGACGAGCACGCTGTGGATGCCGGCGCCATTGAGCGCCTGCACCAGCAGGGTTGCGGTGGTGCGTTTGCCGACGGCGCCATCGGTGCCGAGCACGGCGATGCGCAGGCAATCGGCGCTGTCGATCGAGCCATCAAACAGGCGCAGATCCTTGAGGGCGGGCGGCCGCCGCACATCGCGGATCGATACGTGGTTCTGTAGGGCGGCGAGGGCGAATTCTGGTTCGTCGTTGAGGTATTCGCGCATGCCACTCACCAGGTGGAGGCCGGCGGCAAGGGCGCTGAGCAGCAGGCGGCGATCGGCGGCGCTGTAGAGCCCATCGGCGGGCGCCATGCCATAGATCAGGGAGTGGGGTTTCTTGCCGGGCAGGCGCAGGGCGGCCTCGAGATCGGCAACGATCGGGATGCCTTGATCGATGCCATCGAGCACGAGGCCGGCATCGAGGCCGGCGCACTGGCTGTCGATCACGGCCTTGATGGCAAAGGCTTCGGAATGGCGAATCAGGCCATGGGCCGTTTTGCCATCGAGGCCAGCGAAGTTTTGCTCACAGTAGACAATCGCGCTTGGTCGTTCAGGACGCGAAAAAGGAAGAACTGATCGATTTCTGACAGAAACGGGGGAAGAAATGGTCAATCAGCACCAGGCCCGATGAGCCAGCGGCACAGAGGTGGCCACTGGAGGGCGGTGTTTGGATAATTCTAGGGGTTTATTTTGGCGATGGGCGCAAACGGGCGGCAGGTGCTGAATGACCCTTGGCACGGCCTGGATTTGTCTTGATTGCGCCGTAGCTGCTTGGATCGGCCAGGGCTCGTGCCCGTAGGTGTGTCGCTCCAGTTGTGATGAATGAAGGCGATAGTTCGCTGCATAGGTGGATCGTGACGGCTTGGAATTGGCGCGCTGTGTTGATGGCAGCGCCCAGGCATGGGGAGGCGTCAGCAGCCGCTGAGCCCGAATGCATCGCCCAACTAGGATGTAGCCAAAGCTGTTGCGTCGCCTCCCTTCTGCCTCCCTCCCGCCTCCCTGTTCCCGATCCCCCATGACTGATTCAGGCTCCGAACGTGCCCCCCTCGGCGCCCAGCCCAGTGCTGTGCTTGTCCATCTCCCCTGGCTCGACCGGCTGCTGCCGCTGTGGATCCTGCTGGCGATGGCGGGCGGCCTGCTGCTCGGGCGCTCTCTGCCAGGCCTGCAGGCCCTCTTGGGGTCGGTGCAGGTGGGCCACACCTCCCTGCCGATCGCCTTCGGTTTGCTGCTGATGATGTATCCGGTGCTCGCGAAAGTGCGCTACGGCGAGCTCGGCTCCATGGCCCGCGACCGGCGCCTGCTGACGCTCACTCTGGCGCTCACCTGGGGACTGGGCCCGCTGCTGATGTTCACCCTGGCCTGGTTGTTCCTTCCCGATCAGCCAGCCTTTCGCACCGGCTTGATCCTGATCGGCATCGCCCCCTGCATCGCCATGGTGCTGATCTGGATTGATCTGGCCCAGGGCAACCGCGAAGCGGCCGCGCTGCTGGTGGCGATCAATTCAATCCTGCAGGTTTTGGTCTATGCGTTGCTCGGCACCTTTTACCTGCAGATTCTGCCCGCCTGGCTGGGGCTCGACACCCAGATCGTGCGCTTCTCCTTCGGCGAGATCGCCCAGGCGGTGCTCATCTTTCTGGGCATTCCGTTGGTGGCGGGTTTCCTCACCCGCGTCTTTGGCGTGCGTCTCAAGGGGCGCCGCTGGTATGAGCAGGTGTTCCTGCCGCGGATTGGTCCCTGGGCCCTCTACGGCCTGCTGTTCACGATCGTGGTGATGTTTGCCCTGCAGGGCCAGGCGATCACCTCGGATCCGGCGCAGGTGCTCCGGGTGGCGATCCCCTTGCTGCTCTATTTCGTGCTGATGTGGAGCATCGCCTTTGCGGTGGGCACCAGAAGTGGTCTCGACTACCCCCGCACCTCCGCCCTGGCCTTCACGGCCGCCGGCAACAACTTCGAGCTGGCGATTGCGGTGTGCATCAGCATCTGGGGCGTTACCTCCCAGCAGGCCCTGGCGGGAGTGATCGGCCCCCTGATCGAAGTGCCCGTGCTGGTGGCGCTTGTGTATGTGTCGCTGTGGTTGAAACCGCGGCTGTTTGCGGAAGCGTCGCCATCGTGATCCCCTCCATCCTGCTGTGCGCGCTGGCGGGCACCCTGGCCCTCGCCCCACCGCCCGTGCGGGCCCAGGCGAATTTCGATGACGATCGGGTGATGCTGCAGGGCTTCACCTGGGAATCGCACCGCTTCGGCAGTCCTAAGACGCCCCAGAAAGATCAGCCCTTGTGGTACGAGGTGGTGCGCGCGAAGGTGCCGGCCATTGCGGCCGCACGCTTTGATCTGATCTGGCTGCCGCCGCCGTCCTTTGCGGGTTCTGGTAACGCTGGCTATAGCCCCAAGCAGTATTTCAATCTTAACACCAGCTACGGCAGCCAGGCCCAGCAGCAGAAGCTCCTGCGCAGTCTGCTGGGCGCCGGTGTGGAGCCGCTGGCGGATGTGGTGATCAACCATCGCGATGGCACCCATGGCTGGGCGGATTTCACGAACCCGGCCTGGCCGCTGTCGGTGATCTGCCGCACCGATGAAGCCTTCACCACTCCCCAGTCCGGGCTGACGCGCACCCCCGCCGCCCAACGGGCCGATTGCGAGGAATCGGTGCCCTATCGGCCGGGCGGCAGCTTCAATTATGCCGGCTTTCGGGATGTTAACCACGCCGATCCCATTGTGCATCGGGATCTTCTTCGTTACCTGCTGCAACTCAAGGCCCTCGGTTATCGCGGCTGGCGCTATGACATGGTGCATGGCTATGGGGCGCGCTGGGTTCGCTGCTACAACGCCGTCAGCCGTCCCACCTTTTCGGTGGGCGAATACGACTGGGATAAGCAGGGGGAGATGCGCGGCTGGGTGTGGGCCACGTCGCTGACCTCCCATCAGGCGGGGCCGGAGCGCCTGCGCAGCGCCAGTTCGGTGTTTGATTTCCCCCTTTTCTTTCGGATGAAGGAGTTGATCAATCAGGGGCGTTATGGCGAGCTCTATGGCTATGGGTTTGGCTCGGGACTGATCGGCGATACGCAGGATGGCTTGCCGTGGAAGCAACGCTCCGTAACCTTTGTGGAAAACCACGACACGGGCTACCGCCAGAATCCGGACGGCACGCCCGACAGCACGCATCGATTCGATAGTTTCGCCAACTCCTGGCCGGTGGAGCAGGCCTACGCCCTTGTGCTTACCCACCCCGGCGTGCCCAGTGTGTACTGGAAGCACTATTTCGATTGGGGTGATGATTTGCAGGGCAAGATCAGGGCGCTGATCAATGCGCGCAAGGTGGCGGGTGTGCACGCGGGCAGTGACATCTTCCTGCAGGAGAATGCGCGTCGTGCCGGCGTGTATGCGGCGGCTGTGAAGGGCCGCAACGGCATGCTTTATGTGCGGTTGGGCGGTAGTGATACCACCTGGCAGCCGTCGTTTTCGGGCTATCGGGATAGCCGCGTGTATGGGCAGGGGGCGGGCTGGACAGTGTGGGTGGCGCTGCCCGGCAATCCCCCCGTTCAGAGCGCCCCCCTCCGGGCCGCCTTGCCGGCGCCGGCGCCGCCGCAGGCGTTGCCGGCCACATTGCCGCCGCAGTGCAACGGTTGACCTCCCTTTGCCAGCCGCCTGTCCGAGGCCTCTCTCCTCGTTGCCGGACTCCTCGGGCGGATCACGTCTTTGATGGTGTTGGGGATCGGCGCCAGAACCGCGCCCTGGCTGCCTGGATCGGCCAGCTCTGCCTCCCTTCCCCCTCCTGCGCCAGCCTGGGCTGATGCTCCCCGATCTCTCCCCCGCCCTGCTGCGCGAAATCCTGCAGCGCAGCGGTGAACATCTGCTGCTGGTGGCCGTGGCGGTGGCGCTGGCTTTGGCGATCGCCCTGGGGCTGGGGGTGGCGATCCGCGAGCGGCCGCGGTTGGCGCGGCTGGTGCTCGGCGGCGCCAGCGCGGTGCAGACGATCCCCAGCCTGGCGATCTTCGGGTTGTTGCTCACGGTGCCACTGCTGGGGGGCATCGGGCCCACGCCGGCGGTGGTGGCGCTCACCCTCTATGCCCTGCTGCCGCTGTTGCGGGGGTTGATCAGTGGCCTGCGGCAGGTGCCGCCGGGGCTGGTGGAGGCCGGCCGCGCCCTGGGGCTGCGGCCCCGCCAGGTGTTGTGGCATCTGCAGCTGCCCCTGGCCCTGCCGAGCCTGATGGCGGGCCTGCGGGTGGCCACGGTCACCGCGGTGGGGGTGGCCACGATCGCGGCGGCCATCGGCGCCGGTGGGCTGGGGGTGTTCATCTTCCGGGGCATCGCCACCGTCAACAACACCCTGTTGCTGGCCGGTGCCCTGCCGGCGGCGGCGATCGCGCTGGCGGCCGATGCCCTGCTCGGCGCCCTCGAGAAGCGGTGGGTGGCGGGGGCTGTGCCGCGGCGCCGGAGGGCCTGGCGTGATGGGTCGCTCGTCCTCGGTCGCTTGGGCGTTGCCGCCGCCCTGCTCGCCGGACTCCTCTCGGCGCTGCTCGTGGGTCTCCACTCCGGTCTTGTTTCCGGTCTCCTTTCCGGTTTCCCGACGGGCCTGCCGCTGCGGCCCACCGCTGCGGACACCGTGGTGATCGGGGCCAAGGGATTCACCGAACAGCAGATCCTCGGCGAGCTGCTGGCCCAGGAGATCGAGGCCCACACGCCGTTGCGGGTGCGGCGTGAATTCAGCCTCGGCAGCACCTCCCTGCTCCACCAGGCCCTGCGCAGCGGCCGCCTTGACGGCTACGTGGAGTACACCGGCACCGCCTGGACCGCCATCCTCGGCCAGCCACCTCTGCCCCCCGAGCGGCGCCAGGAGGTGTGGCGCCGCAGCCAGCAGCTCTACCGCGAGCGCTTCGATCTGCGCCTCTTCCCCTCCCTCGGCTTTGAGAACACCTTCGCCCTGCTCGTACGCCGCGCCGATGCCGAACGCCTCGGCCTGCGCCGCATCAGCGACCTGGAGCGGGCCCCCCTTCACTGGCGGCCGGCCTTCGGCTACGAATTCCTCAACCGCCCCGACGGCTTCCCCGGCCTCGCCCGCCGCTACGCCCTGCGCTTCACCACCGCGCCGATCGCCATGGACCTGGGCCTCACCTACCGCGCCCTCGCCGATCGCCAGGTGGACCTGATCGCCGGCGACAGCACCAACGGCCTGATCGCCGCCCTCCAGCTGCAGCGGCTGGAGGACGACCGCGCCTACTTCCCCCCCTACGACGCCGTGCCGGTGTTCCGCGCCGAAACCCTGCGCCGCCACCCGGAGCTGGTGCCCCTGCTCGACGGCCTGGCCGGCCGCCTCTCGGTGGCCACCATGCAGCGCCTCAACGCCGCCGTCGACCTGCAGCGCCAGACCCCCGCGGCGGTGGTGCGGCGCTGGCGGGAGGATCGCCCGGTCAGGGCCGGGAGAGCCCCATTGCTGCCCGCAACGCCTGGTCCAGAGCCTCCAGTTCTTCCGTAGTCAGGCGGGTCAGGGGGCCTTCGCCGCCCACTCAGGCGGGCCTCCTCGCCCAGCTTGTTCTCCAGCTCGTCTGGAAGCCGAAGGCTGACGGCACCCATGCCAGACGCCCGCAAACAGCTACACCCAACACACGTGTTGTAGGACGTTTTGTGGGTCGCGTATCCGGCGGCGGTGCATTACCGCGAGGCGTTGTCCAGCACCGCCACACAGCGGCCGCACAGGCTGGGGTGGTGGGCATGGGCGCCGATGTCGTCTTCGTAGTGCCAGCAGCGCTCACACTTCTGGCCCGCCGCCCGCGCCACCCGCACCGTGACGCCGCCCTCGCTGGCCTCCGCCAGCACCCCCTCTGGCGCCGCCCCGCCGATCGACACGGCGGACACCAGCAGCCAATCGGCCAGGTTGTCGACATCGGCATGGGGGCTGGCCTCGATCACCGCCAGCACGTTCCCAAGGGCCCGTCCGCCGTCCTGGCCTGGGTCGATCAGCAGCTGCGCCTGGGCCTCCAGGGAGGCGCCCAGCTGCCCTTCGCCGCGGCAGCCCTCCAGGAGGCGGTTGAGCTGGGGCCGCAGGGCGTCGCGCACATCCTTGATGGCGCCCTTCTGCTCGACGGACAGGCCGCGGCTCCACGCTGCCGGCGCCTGCGGCCAGCCGCGCTCGAACACCGAGCTCTCCAGCCCCTCCACCCGGTCGCGGTAGGGCAGGTGTTGCCAGATGTCCTCCGCCAGGTGGCACAGGACCGGCGCGATCAGCCCCGCCAGCTGTTCCACAATCAGCTGCAGCACCGTCTGGCAGCTGCGGCGGCGGAAGTCGCCCTCACCGCTGACGTACAGCCGATCCTTGGCGATGTCGAAATAGAAGTTGGAGAGATCCACCACGCAGAAGTTCTGCAACGCCTGGAAGAAGCGGTAGAACTCATAGCGCTCGAAATCGGCGGTTACCGTATCGATCAATTCGGCGGTGCGCGCCAGCAGCCAGCGATCCAGCAGCGGCAGATCCTCCACCGGGATCGCATGGCCCCCTTCGCTTTGGGGTCGCGGATCGAAGTCATGCAGGTTGCCCAGCAGGTAGCGGGCGGTGTTGCGCACCTTGCGGTACACATCCGCCAGCTGTTTGACGATCCCCGGCCCCAGCGGCACATCGGCGGAATAATCCACCGAACTCACCCACAGGCGCAGCACATCGGCGCCGTAGGCCGGCTCCTGCTTTTCGTTTTTGCCCCCCTCCACCAGCACCGCCGGATCCACCACATTGCCCAGCGATTTGCTCATCTTGCGGCCCTTCTCATCCAGCGTGAAGCCATGGGTGAGCACCGTCTTGTACGGCGCCGTGCCATTCACCGCCACCGAGGTGAGCAGGCTGCTCTGGAACCAGCCCCGGTGCTGGTCGCTGCCCTCCAGGTAGAGATCGGCGGGATAGTTCAACGACACCTCTGCGCTGCTGCTCCCATCGCCGCCGGCTGCGCCGCCCGGCAGCCCCCCCAGCACCCCCGCCCACGACGAGCCGGAGTCGAACCACACATCCATCGTGTCGCTGCCCTTGCGCCACTGGGCCGCCTCGGGGGCGCGGGAGGGGGGCAGCAGCTCGGCCTCGTCGCGCTCCCACCACACATCCGAGCCGTGCTCGCGGATCAGGGCCTCCACGTGGGCCAGGCTCTCGGCGTCGAGCAGCACCTCGCCCGTTTCGCGGTGATAGAACACCGGGATCGGCACCCCCCAGGTGCGTTGGCGCGAGATGCACCAGTCGCCCCGCTCCCGCACCATCGCCTCGATCCGGTTGCGGCCGCTCGCCGGCAGCCAGGTCACCTCGGCGATCGCCGCCAGGGCCTGGGCGCGGAAGCCCTCCACCGACGCGAACCACTGCTCGGTGGCGCGGAAGATCGTGGGCTTTTTGGTGCGCCAGTCGTAGGGATAGCGGTGCTCGTAGCGCTGCTCCGCCAGCAGGGCGCCGGCCCCCTTGAGGGCCTCGATGATCGCCGGGTTGGCGTCCTTG
>CAIVPT010000305.1 GCA_903907855.1 uncultured Synechococcaceae cyanobacterium
ACCGCCTGAGCGAGTCGCGCCTCCCCGCCGCCAAGCGCTTGGCGGTCGGCGAGGCCGATGCCCTGGCCTTTGCCTGCAATGCCGTCAACCTGGGCGACGCGGTGCTGCTCAACCAGGCCAGCGCCAGCCTGCGCCAGCAGCTTGAGGCACGGGGATTCACCGTGCTGGAAACACCCCTGGGTGAATTTCTCAAGGCCGGCGGCGCGGCCAAATGCCTCACCCTGCGCCTGGATGAACCCCGCCTGCCCACCACCACCGCCGCCCCCATCCCCGATCTGAGCCGCACCGTGCGCCTCCAGGGCCATCTGCTCGACACCGGCCTGATCAACCGCGCCCTCGATCAGATCGTTGAAGCGGGCGGCAGCTTCCAGGTGCTCGACTTCGCCCTCGGTCAGCAGCGCCACAGCCCCTCCAGCGCCGCGATCCGGGTCACGGCCCCCAACGGCGCGGTGCTGGGCGATCTGATGGCCGAGCTGATCGCCATGGGTGCCGACAGCGGCGACGACGGCGACCGAGACGCGGCCCTGGCCACGGTCGAACAGGCCGGGGTGGCCCCGGACGACTTCTACGTCAGCACCATCTATCCCACCGACGTGCGGATCGGGGGGCGCTGGTTGCGGGTGGAAGGCCAGCGCATGGATAGCGCCCTGGTGGTGGTCGGCGGCAGCGAGCCGAAGGGGCCTGGACAGCGGGTGGAATGCCGTCTGCTGCGCGACCTTCGCTGCGGAGACTCGGTGGTGGTGGGCGTGGAGGGCCTGCGCACCATCCGCCGCGATCAGCCCCGGGAGGGGCGGGAGACCCGGCAGACCGACTTCTCCTTCATGGGCGCCGGCGTGTCCAGCGAGCGGCGGGTGGAGCTGGTGGTTGAGCAGATCGCCTGGGAATGGAGGCGCATCCGCGATCGTGGCGGCAAGGTGGTGGTGGTGGCCGGCCCGGTGGTGATCCACACCGGTGGTGGCGTGCACCTGACTCGGCTGGTGCGCGAGGGCTACGTGCAGGCGCTGCTGGGCGGTAATGCCATCGCCGTTCACGATGTCGAGCAGGCCCTGATGGGCACCTCCCTGGGGGTGGATCTGCAGCAGGGGGTCGCGGTCCATGGCGGCCACCGCCATCACCTCCAGGCGATCAACACGATCCGCCGCTGCGGTGGCCTGGCGGAGGCGGTGGCCCAGGGGGTGCTGCGGCAGGGCATCTTCCACGCCTGCGTGCAGCACAGGGTTCCCTTCGTGCTGGCCGGCTCGATCCGCGACGACGGCCCCCTGCCCGACACCGAAATGGACCTGATCGCCGCCCAGGCCGCCTACGCCAGGGCCCTCGCAGGCGCCGACATGGTCCTGATGCTCTCCTCGATGCTGCATGCCATCGGCGTCGGCAACATGACCCCCGCCGGGGTCAAGCTCGTCTGCGTCGACATCAACCCGGCGGTGGTCACCAAACTGAGCGACCGCGGTTCCCTGGAATCGGTGGGGGTGGTGACCGACGTGGGCCTGTTCCTCAGCCTGCTGGTCCAGCAGCTGGGCCGCCTTGAACAGGGCTGGACCGCCCCGCCGGAACCGATGGGGGCGGCCGCCCAACCCTGAAGGATTCCCCCTGCAGGGTTGGGGCTGCAGGCCGCCGGATCGGGGACCCTGGCGCCGGCGCAGGGGGCGGCGGGGATCAGGGCGGCTGGCTGGCCGATGCCGGCCGTCAAGGCAGGCAGAGAGCCCGGGGCCCTGGAGGCACCCGCGGCCCTGGATGCAAAGGGCGGCTGCACCGGCGGCGCGCCACCCCACCCCTCAGAAGACCAGCGCCGCCAGGCCCGCCCAGGCCGCGCCCAGGGCCGCCGCTGCCGCGATCACCTGCAGGACGCTCCAACCCAGCCGCAGCTGAACGGTCAGGGCTGCCGCCACCCACAGGGCCGCCGCCGGGCTGAAGGCCCCCGCCGGCCAGAGCACCGGAGCGGCGAAGAACAGGGCCAGGCTGGCGATCACCCCCACCACCACCGCCGTGATCGCACTGAGGGGCGCGCTCCAGCGCAGGTCGCCGCGGCTGGCCTCCACCAGGGGGCCGCCGGCCAGGATGAATCCGAAGGAGGGCAAGAAGGTGAACCACACCGTGACCGCCACCGCGGCGATCGCCAGGGACCAAGGCGGGCTGCCGGCCGCCAGGGCCTGGTTCCAGCCGCCCAGGAAGGCCACAAAGGCCACCACCATGATCAGCGGCCCGGGGGTGGTCTCGCCCAGGGCCAGACCATCGAGCATCTGGCTGGTCGAGAGCCAGCCGAACCGCTCGACCGCCCCCTGGGCCACATAGGGCAGCACCGCATAGGCCCCGCCGAAGCTGAGCAGCGCCACCCGGCAGAAGAAACGGGCCATCTGGGCCAGGGTGCCGTTCCAGCCGCCGCTCGCCGTCAAGCCGGCCAGGGGCAGAAGCAGGGCCAGGCCCCAGACCAGCAGGGTGGCCGCCAGGCGCCTGAGGCAGAGGCGGGCGTGGGGCGGGCTGGGAGTGTGATCACCGTGGAGGGCGGTGGCCGGGGTGGCGGTTGGCCGGCCAGCCGCCTCGATCGACGCCGTCGGCGCCGCGGGGGCAGCGCTGCGATCCAGGGGCGGCAGCCGGCCCACCGGGGAGGCCGGCCCTGGAGCCGACTCCGCTGCGAAGGCCCCGGCCCGGCTGGCCGAGGGGCGCCGGAGCACTGGCGCGGGGACCTCTCGCCCGAGGACCTCTCGCCCGGGGACCCCTGGCCCGGCGAGCGCGGGCCCGGGGGCTCCAGGCCCCGGCGCCACCAGCCACGATGGCTGCCAACGGCAGACCAGCAGACCGATCAGCGCGGCGCCACCCACCAGCAACGGATAGGGCCAGCGCACCACGGTGAGGCCCAGAAAACCCGCCACCGCCAGCCCCAGCTGCAGCGGCGTGCGCAGGGTGCGACGCCCGATCCTCCAGGCGGCCACCACCACGATCGCCAGCACCGCCGGCTTGAGCGCCGCAAACAGGGCAGCCAACAACGGCAGCTGGCCCCAGATCACATACACGCTCGCCAGGGCGGTGAGCACCAGCAGGGAGGGGACCACGAACAGGCCCCCGGCGATCAATCCCCCTGGTATCCCATGCATCAACCAGCCCAGATAGGTGGCCAGCTGCATCGCCTCCGGCCCCGGCAGGAGCATGCAGTAGTTGAGGGCATGCAGGAAGCGGCGCTCCGACAGCCAACGGCGCCGCTCCACCAGTTCGCGATGGAGCAGGGCGATCTGGCCGGCGGGCCCCCCGAAGCTCACCCAGCCGAGCTGAAACCAGAAGCGACACGCTTCCGCCAGGGTCACCGCCGCAGGGATAGGGGTCATGGGGTGGACAGGGGACCGGGAACCCGTGGACTGGGGAGCGGGGCTGAACGGCAAGGGGGCGCAGGCGTCGGGGGGGGGGGGGGGGGGGGGGGGGGCGGGGGCTGGGGGGGGCCCCCGGCCGCAGCCCGCTCGGGGGAAACCCAGCCTCAGCCACGATCGGGCGCTGGGGCAACGGCCTTGCCAGGGGTAAGCGAACAAGGGCTGGACAGGCGGCCGTGCTGCTGATGGCGGCGCGGCCGGGGGCAGGGGTGTCGGGCAGCGGCGGCCGCCCCGGGCCTGCAGATTGTCCGGCCCT
>CAIVPT010000306.1 GCA_903907855.1 uncultured Synechococcaceae cyanobacterium
CCAGCCCATGGGGGGGAGCACCACGGCGGACATCGATGCCGACGAAACCCGCTCGCGGATGGCCACCTGGAACTGAGCTCCTGACGCGGCGTTCGTCGCAGCCGGGGGCTGGTGGACGTCAGGAAGCCTCCCGCACCTGTTCCACCAGCGCCCTGCAGCTGCGCAGGTTGGCCCGCACCGTACGGCTGCCTGGATGGTCTGGCCCCAGCTGGGTTTCGGTGATCTCCAGGGCTTCCTGGTAAAGCGCCAGGGCTTCCTCCGGATCGTTGGCCTGCTCGTGGAGGGCCGCCAGGGTGTTGAGGGAGGCGGCGGTCTCCAGATGGTGCGCGCCGAGGGTGCGGCGTCGGATCGCCAGGGCCCGTTCGCACAGCGCCAGGGCCTCGCCAGGGGCCTGCCGTTGGCTCAGCAGCCAGGCCAGCTCGTTGAGGGCGGTGGCCGTCTCCGGATGCCAGGGCCCCACGGTGCGTTCCCGCAGCGACAGCGCCTCACGGCTCAGGCGTTCGGCCTCCGCCAGTTCCCCCCGCCCCTGGTGCAGCCGGGCGAGATCCTGCAGCCACCGTGCCGCCTCCGGCTGGTCGTTCGGGAGCAGTGCCAGGGCATGGCGGTAGTGGTGCTCGGCCTGCTGTTCCTCACCGCGGCCCAGGGCCAGGGCCCCCAGGCGGCCCAGAAGGGGCGCCTGGGCCGGGTCGTCCTGCCCGAAGTGGGCGCGGAGCCCCTCGATCGCGCTGCGGTAGAAGGTCTCCGCCCGCTGGGGCTGGCCCTGGAGCTCCTGCAGATGGCCCAACCGCTGCAGGATCGCGGCCCGTTCGGGATGGTCGGCCCCCAGCCGCTGCTCCTGGATCTCCAGGATGCGTCGGCCCAGCCGCTCGGCGCGCGCGTGGGCCCCGTGGGCCTCCTGGAGGACCATCAACCGCTCCAGGGGACCCAGCAGATCCGGATGGAGACTCCCCTGGCGCCGTTCCCGCGCCGCCAGGGCCTCCTCCAGCAGGGGGATCGCCCGCTCCCGTTCCCCCCGGCCTGCGAGCACCATCCCCAGCCGGGCCTGGGCGGCCATGGTCGCCGGATCTTCGTCGCCAAAGACGGAGCGGCGAAGGGCCAGGGCCCGCAGAAGTAGGGCTTCGGCGCGGGGATCGCCGTTCGCGGCGTTGTCGTACATCGCCGCCAGGTTCAGCAGGGCCACCGCCGTGTCGGGATGGTCCGGGCCGAGAACGCTTTCGCAGATCTCCAGGCATGCCTGCAGGAGACGGCTGTCCTCATCGCCCTCCAGCCCCTCCAGAAGACGCCCCACTCCGAGGGCGGGCCAGATCAGTTCGGCCTCGGGGCGTTGCCGCCGTTCGCGATTCACCACCTCGCGAAGGTGGGGAAGCAGGGGGGCCAGGGGAAGGCGCTCGGCCGGCGGCAGGCCGGTGGGGATGTGCCCGTGGGCGTGGCGGCCCAGGGCGAGCAGGAGGGTCGAGCGCGCCCAGGCGTCTCCCTCCGGATCCAAACGGCGCTGCACCCGCAGAAACGCATGCACCAGCCCGTGGATCTCCAGCACTTCGGGTTGGCCCGCCGCCCGTGGGCGGATCGCCAGCAGACCGGCCCTCTCCAGGGCCTCCAGACCCTCTGGAGGGGCGCTGGCAGGATCGAGCGAGCGGCAGTGATCCAGCAGCTCGCTGGGCACCGGCGCGTGGGCCATCGCCCCGAGCAGCAGGCCCAGGCGTTGGGCCGGTGCCGCCAGATCTCGCCAAAGGGCCAGCAGCAGCGTGGCGCAACCGGGGGTTTCCGCCAGGGGGGAGCGGGCGGCCAGGGGCGCCAGGGCTTCCGGCTCCAGGGCACGATGGCGCGCCAGCATCTCGCTCCAGAAGCTCGGCCCTCCCCGCTGCGACGCCCGGGACAGCCACGTGAGGGGCAAGGGAAGCCCGGCGGTGCGCTGCACCAGCTCCCGGCAGGCCCCCTCCTCGGGGGGGCTCAGGGGAGCGGGGCCCCGCAGCAGGGCCAGGGCCGCCGGCTCGGCGAGTCCGTCGAGAAGCAGGCAGGTCCCCCCGGTCTCGGTGGGGTTGCGCTGGGTGACCAACCGTCCGTAGCCGGGGGGCAGCAGTTGGCTCAACCTCTGCTCCAGGGCCTGTCCTCCCTGCTCGCTGGGCAGATTTTCCAGCACCAGGAGCAGGCCCCCCGGCGACCGCGGCCGGCTGCGGCGGATCAGTTCGTTGAGGGTTTCCCCCTCGCTCAGGGCTGAGGGTGCCGGCTGGGCCTGCTGCCAGGCCAGCAGCTGCAGAGCCAGGTCGGTGAAGCCTCGGCTGGCATCCAGGGCCACCGCCTGGGGGACCTGGGATCCAGGGTCGTTGGAGAGGGCGGCAAGGGCCCGGGCCTGATGGCGCCGGCCGCTGCCCGGCGGCCCGACGATCGCCGCCCGCGCCCCGGGCTGCGCCAAAGCACTGGCGAGCTTGGCGACTTCCCCACGGTCCTCAGGGAGCCGCTCCCTGACCTTCGGAGTGGGGAGGAGCGCCTGCGAAGAAGGAAGCCGCCGTGGTGGCTGCGTGGGCGGGAGCTGCTCGCCGATTCGAGTCGGATGGAGGGGGGGGCGTGGGCCGCCCCGTTGGCGTTTCCGGAACCGGGTGCCCAGCCCCCCCGCCACCACCACCAGGGCCAGGCCCACCATCGGCAGGGCGGAGTGGACCGGTTGGGGCGTCCCAGCGGGGCGAGCCGAGGCATGGCCAGCCAGCAAAAGCAATGCCGTCAGGGAGGCCCAGGACCCTGCGCCAATCCGTCGCCGCCCCATGCCCCATCGCCCAATCTGCTTCGCCCATCCTGACGAGAAAAGCACTGTGTGGCCGTTGAGGCTGTCGCGGTTCCTCGGCCGACTCAGCGGTTCAGGCGCTGCATCCGCCAGGTCACGAAGGTGCCCACCGGACTCCACAGCAGGAAGGGAACCAGCAGCAGCGCCGCCAGTGCGGACACCGGTGCGGTCGCCACCGCCAGGGCCACCCCCCACACCCATCCCGCCAGGCCGGCGATGGTGCCACTGGCGAGCCGCCGTGTGCGGCCGATCACCCACGTGTAGCTCTGCACGAGCACCAGCAGCCCCAGGTACCCCGCCATGCGCCCCAGGCCGCCGCCGGCGTTCCACGCCAGCAGGGCGGAGGCGTAGAAGCAGGCGTAGATCGCGCTCCAGATCAGCGGAATCCAGCGCTCGATCGTGAGCCAGGCGGGCCGCCTCAGCCGCAGGAACCAGAGCCAGTCCTCCCGGGGCGGGTTGAACAGCGCCACCACCGCCGCCATCGCCAGCAGAATCGTGAACCAGGCGGGCATCTGCCGTTGCGGAGGGTGACACTCCAGCCTGCTGCACCGCGGGGGCACTGGCAGCGCGCCCTGGTTGGGATTGAATGCTCAGCGGTTGTCCCCGCCCCGCCATGAGCCAGCCCACGATCGAATCGGTGCTGCAGGAACAGCGCACCTTCGAGCCGCCGGCCGCGCTCGCTGCCCAGGCCCGCATCGGTTCGCTCGAGGCCTACCGGGAGCTGGCCGCCCGCGCGCAGGCCGATCCCGACGCGTTCTGGGGGGAGCAGGCCCGCAGCCAGCTGCACTGGTTCGAGCCCTTCCACACCGTGCTCGACTGGAGCAACCCACCCTTCGCCCGCTGGTTCGAGGGCGGCACCACCAACCTCAGCGTCAACTGCCTCGATCGCCACCTCAGCGGCCCGCGGGCGGACAAAACGGCGCTGATCTGGGAAGGCGAACCCGGCGACACCCGCCGCTTCTCCTATCGCGAGCTGCACGCCGAGGTCTGCCGGGCGGCCAACGCGCTCAAAGCGCTGGGCGTCGGCAAGGGCGATCTGGTGGCCCTGTACATGCCGATGATCCCGGAGGCGGCGATCGCGATGCTGGCCTGCGCCCGCATCGGTGCCCCCCACTCGGTGGTATTTGGTGGGTTCTCCGCCGATGCCCTGCGCGATCGCCTGATCGACGGCGAGGCGAAGCTGGTGATCACCGCCGATGGCGGATTCCGCAAGGACAAGCCCGTGCCGCTCAAGCCGGCGGTGGATGAGGCCCTCTCCGGCCAGGGTGGCGCCCCCAGCGTGCAGAAGGTGTTGGTGGTGAAGCGGATCGCCTCCGACTGCGCCATGGAGGACGGCCGCGACGTCTGGTGGCACGAGTTGGTGGAGGCCCAGGGCGCGGACTGCCCAGCCGAACCGATGGCCAGCGAAGACCGCCTGTTCGTGCTGTACACCTCCGGCTCCACCGGCAAACCCAAGGGGGTGGTGCACACCACCGCCGGCTACAACCTCTGGGCCCATCTCACCTTCCAATGGATCTTTGACATCCGCGAAGACGACATCCACTGGTGCACAGCCGATGTGGGCTGGATCACCGGCCATAGCTACATCGTTTATGGCCCCCTCTCCAATGGCGCCACCACGGTGATGTACGAGGGGGCGCCGCGCCCCAGCAAACCCGGCGCCTTCTGGGAGGTGATCCAGAAGCACCGCTGCACGATTTTCTATACGGCTCCCACGGCAATCCGGGCCTTCATGAAGAGCGGGCGCGAGGTGCCTGATCAGGTCGACATGAGCTCATTGCGCATCCTCGGCACCGTGGGCGAGCCCATCAATCCGGAGGCCTGGATGTGGTACCGCGACGTGATCGGCGGCAATCGCTGCCCGGTGGTCGACACCTGGTGGCAGACCGAAACCGGAGGCGTGATGATCAGCCCGCTGCCCGGCGCCACGCCCACCAAGCCCGGCTCCTGTACGCTCCCCCTGCCTGGCATCGTCGCTGATGTCGTCGATCACGACGGCAATTCCCAGGCCGCTGATCAGGGCGGCTATCTCGCGATCCGCCGGCCCTGGCCGGGGATGATGCGGACCGTGCACGGGGATCCTGAGCGATTCCGCAAGAGTTATTGGGAGGAGATCCGCCCGGCGGATGGCTCCTGGCTCTACTTCGCCGGCGATGGCGCCCGCCGCGACGCGGACGGCTACTTCTGGGTGATGGGCCGCGTCGATGACGTGATCAATGTGAGCGGCCACCGCCTGGGCACGATGGAAATCGAGAGCGCCCTGGTGAGTCATCCAGCGGTGGCGGAAGCCGCCGTGGTGGGACGGCCCGATGAGCTCAAGGGAGAAGGGATCGTGGCCTTTGTCACCCTCGAGTCTGGCCGCAGCGGCGATGATGCCCTGATGGCCGAACTGCGGGGCCATGTGGGTAAGGAGATCGGTCCGATTGCCCGCCCCGATGTGATCAAGTTCACCGATGCCCTGCCCAAAACCCGCAGCGGCAAGATCATGCGACGCATCCTGCGCGCCCTCGCCGCGGGCGAAGAGGTGAGCGGCGACACCAGCACCCTGGAGGACCGTTCCGTGCTGGATGCGCTGCGGGTATAGGGTGATGGCCGCTGGTGCTCAGGCCAGCGGCAGGGCCGAAGGCTGCACCATCAGCCAGATGAACCAGGCGGTGCCAATGATCGGCACCAGCGCAATGAATACCCAGGCCCAGTGCTTGCCCGCATCCCGCAGACGGCGGATCGTGAGGGCTAGGGAAGGGAGTATTGCCGCCACCATGTAGAGCGCGGCGAGGGCATAGAAAAACCGTCCCAGCAGGGAGGCAAGATTCAGTAGGACGGAAACAATTATGTTGGCAAGAGTAAACCACCAGTAATCGCCGCGGGTGCTACGGCCCGAGTAGTCGAAACTCTTCTCCCAGGCGGATGTGAAGGCTGTGATGAGCGGGGACATGGACAACACACAATCCTGCGCAAGATGCGGCTTTGCTGTGGCGTCGTCAAGTCTTTGGTCGATTTCCGTTAGTAACCGCCACCATCCACCCCGAGGAGGCCGTTGCGCCAAACCTCGTCAGGTCTGATCCCCCCGCAGGGCTTCTGCAGGGGCGAACCAGCTGCTGAGGCGCTCCGCCAGGGTTTCGATCTGCC
>CAIVPT010000307.1 GCA_903907855.1 uncultured Synechococcaceae cyanobacterium
AGATCTGGCGGAGGCCGCCGGCGGCAAATACGTGCAACTCCCCCGCGCCAGCGACCAGGCGATTGCGGCGGTGGCGTTGGAGGCGATCAGTGGCGTTTAGCTGAGTCGTCCCAGCAAGCCCGCTCATCGGATCGCAACGCCAGCTCTGATGTGGCCCCTTGAATGGAATGAACGCACTGAGGTCATGTCGTTGGCCCTCACCCTTCTCCCAGTGGCCCTCCCCATCCCAGTCGCCCTGCTGGCCCCGTCTTTGGTGGCCCTGTCGTTGGTCGCGTCGGCGGCTGCCCAGGCCGGTAGCCGCACGCTCCAGGTGGCGCCGCTGATCAGCCGATCCCCCAGCGGCCCCTGCCCCCCATCCGTGCGCCTGGAGGAAAGCCACCAGCCCTATCGCGAGGGCAGCTACGAACTGGTGGGCAGGGCATCGTTGCCGGAGATCGCCAGCGGCTGGCGGCTGGAGAGTCGTGATGCCTTCAGCGCCACCTGGGTGGCCCCCCTGCGACCTGCCTACCAGCGCTGCCGGGCGGCGGCGGGCTTGGTGCGGGTCGACAACGAGCCGGTGCGGGAGCACGCCTACCTGAGGCTGCGCTTCGATGGCGGCCAGCTGCGGCTGATCCTCGACATGACCGGCCTGCGGGATCCCAACGGCTACACGCCATCCATCCTCAGCGCCGGCTTGCGGGAGGGCGTGCCGGTGTGGCGCTGGGGCGGCAGCGATTGAGCTGCCCTCAGCGTGGCGAGAGCGCCGGCGCCTTGCTGCGCGGGGCCAGGCGGTCGTCGAGCTCCTTCTGGCGCTGGCGTTCCTGGCGCTGGCGGGCTTGCTCGCGCTGCTCTTTGGCGCGGGCGGCGTCGGTCTGGGCCGGGTAGAGCTCCTCGAAGAAGCGGCCCAGCCCCACCGATACCGAGCGGATGCCATCGACGAACTTCGGATCGCCGGTGAGCTTGCGCACATCGCCCCCCACCGCCTGCCATTGGTCGGTAAGGCGGCGGGCGTTCTCCAGCGTGGCCTGGAGGTCGGCCAGGCTGCGGGGGTTGTCGAGGGCGGCGGTGATGTTGCGGGCGCTGCGGCTGGCCTTGGCCGCGTCGGCGCTGGCGGCCTCGATGCTGCGGCTGGCGGCGGTCACGTTGGTGACGATCGGATCGGTGCGCTTCAGCACCTCGTTCAGGTTGGCCACCAGCGAGCGCCCGTCGCGCAGGAACACCTCGGCATCGCGGGTGAGCTTCTCGGTTTCGCGGGCGGTGCGCTCGAAGGTCACCGTGGCCTCCACCATCTTGTCGATCAACTTGGCCTGCTCCGCCTGATCGAGCAGGGTCTGCACTGTTTCCGTCACCGAGTCGATCGTGGGGGCGGCCACGCCCGACACCCGGCCGCCGTTGCACACCATCCGCAGCGGGTCGCAGCGGCGATCCCGAGGGCTGGGGGAGCCGGCGGGCAGCGGCTTGCCGGCGCTCAGCAGCGACACCGCCGCGTCGCCCCCCAGCAGCGAACTGGCGGCGATCCGCGCCACCACCGGCCGGGCGATGCGCAGATCGGGATCGGTGATCTCCAGATCGGCCACCACCGTGTCATTGCGCACATCCACCCGCCGCACAGTGCCCACCAGCACCCCGCGGAAGGTGACCGGCGAGCGGGCCGCCAGGCCGGCCGCATCGGCGAAGCGGGCCTCGATCGACCAGGTGTTGCGGCTCAGGGAGACACCCCGCAGCCAGGCCCAGAAGCCCAAGCCCCCCGCCAGACCGGCTAATAACGAAAACCCGACAAGAGCCTCACGGACACTGCGGCGCATGGCTCAGAGCTCGGCCGGTTGCATCGGCCCAAGCAGACTACCGCTCCGGAATTGAACGACGTACGGATTCGGGCTGGAACGGAATTCCGCCAGCGTGCCCTGCCAGCGGAAACGGCCGTCGTAGAGCAGGATCACGCGCTCGGCGCAGCGCTCGATCGTGCTGATCACGTGGCTCACCACCACCGCCGAGGCGTTGGCGATCTCGGTGGTGCGCACGATCAGGTCTTCCACCCGCGTGCAGGCCACCGGGTCGAGGCCGGCGGTGGGTTCGTCGAACAGCAGCAGCGGCACCCGCCCGCCGTGGGCGCTGGGGTCATCGATCAGGGCGCGGGCGAAGCTCACCCGCTTCTGCATGCCGCCGCTGAGCTCCCCGGGAAACCGTTCCTCGATGCCATAGAGCCCCACCGCTTCAAGCACGCGGCTCACCCGCTCCCGGATCTGCCGCTCCGGCAGGGTGCGATTGCGGTACAGCAGGAAGCCCACGTTCTCCCGCACCGTGAGGGAGGCCAGCAGGGCCGGGTTCTGGAACACCAGCCGCACGTCGGGGGGGTGGCGCTGATCCAGGCGCAGGTAGGTCTGCTCCTCGCCGTGGATGCGCAGCACCCCGGAGCTCGGCAGCTGCAGACCCGCCAGGAGCCGCAGGATCGTCGATTTGCCGGCGCCGGAGGGGCCCACCACCATCAGCCGCTCGCCGGCCCAGAGGTTCAGGTCGACGCCATCGAGCACCGGTTTCTTGTCGCCCCAGCGCATCGTCACCCGATGCATGTCGGCCACCGGCAGCTCGCCGGCAGCGGGAGCCGCCCCGGCCAGGGACTCCGCGGTGGGGCTTGCGTCGGTGATCGTGGTGGGGCGGGAGGATTCGATGGGCGCAACACGGCGATCCAGGCCCATCCTGCCGTTCCCCGGACGCCGTTTCATTCGTACGATTCGGGCACTGTCCGCTGCCTGCGCACGCGCCCCCCTTGCCCATCCGCGGCCCCGGCGCCCCACTCCGCAAGCTGCGGCGTTCCCCCGACCGTCCCGGCTGGGTGGGCCGCGGCGATCTGCGCCAGCAGGATCTGGTGAGCCGCTCCCGGCGCGCGGCCCGCTGGCTGCAACCCGGCCTGGAGGTGAAGCGCTGGATGGTGAGCTCCGGTCTCGGCCTGCTGATCGTGCTGATCGGGGCCGCCATCTGGGCCGATCTCCAGCCGATCTACTGGAGCCTCGAGACGCTCAAATGGGGCCTCTCCCGCGTCACCCAGGTGCTGCCCCGTGGCATCACCGGCCCGGTGGTGCTGGTGGTGGGGGCCGGCCTGATCTGGTTGGGCCAGAGCCGCAGCTTCGGATCGATCCAGCAGGCCCTCGCCCCCGAGAAGGACACGCTCCTGGTGGATGCCCTGCTGGCCCAGCGGCGGCTGAACCGCGGCCCGAGCATCGTCGCCATCGGCGGCGGCACCGGCCTCTCCACCCTGCTCAGCGGCATCAAGCGCTACAGCAGCAACATCACCGCGATCGTCACCGTCGCCGATGACGGGGGCAGCAGCGGTGTGCTCCGCCGCGAATTCGGCATCGCCCCTCCCGGCGACATCCGCAACTGCCTGGCCGCCCTGGCCCGGGAGGAGCCCCTGCTCACCCGCCTGTTCCAGTACCGCTTCAAGTCCGGCAGTGGCCTGGAGGGCCACAGCTTCGGCAACCTCTTCCTCACCGCCCTCACGGCGATCACCGGCAACCTGGAGTCGGCGATCACCGCCAGCAGCCGCGTGCTCGCCGTGCAGGGCCAGGTGGTGCCCGCCACCAACGCCGATGTGCGGCTCTGGGCCGAGCTGGAGAACGGCGAGCGGATCGAGGGGGAATCGCGCATCGGCCATGCCCCCAGCCCGATCGTGCGCCTCGGCTGCACCCCCGAGCGGCCGCCGGCCCTGCCCCGGGCCCTGGAGGCCATCGCCCACGCCGATCTGATCGTGCTCGGCCCGGGCAGCCTCTACACCTCCCTGTTGCCCAACCTGCTGGTGCCCGAGCTGGTGACCGCCATCCGCCGCAGCAAGGCGCCACGCCTCTACATCTGCAACCTGATGACCCAGCCGGGGGAAACCGATGGCCTCGATGTGACCGGCCACCTGCGGGCAATCGAGGCCCAGCTCGCCAGCCTCGGGGTCAACGAACGGCTGTTCGACGCCGTGCTCGCCCAGGAGGAGCTGGCGCCCTCGCCCCTGGTGGCCAACTACCGCCTGCGGGGCGCTGAGCCGGTCACCTGCGATGTGGCCGGCCTCAGCGCCCGGGGATACGAGGTGATGCTGGCCCCCCTGCAGGGCACGCGCCCAAGCCCGGCCCTGCGCCATGACCCCCGGGCGGTGGCCCATGCGGTGATGCGCTACTACCGCCGCCACCGCCGCGATCGCCACCCCGCCGGTCGGGCGCAGTAGGGAAGGCGGGCGGGATCAGTAGGCGTCCTGCATTTCGTAGAAGTCGGGCTGCACGTAGTCCTTGCGCAGCGGCCAGCCTTTCCAGTCCTCCGGCATCAGCAGCCGCTTGGGATGGGGATGGCCCTGGTACTCGATGCCGAACATGTCGAAGGTTTCCCGCTCCTGCCAGTCGGCCCCGTGGAACAGGCCGTAGAGGCTGGGGATGGACGGGGTGCCGTCGCGCGCTACGGAAACCTTCAGCCGCACCTCTTCGGGGCGCAGGTCGCTGGCCAGGGGGGCGCCGGGGGCCAGGGCCCCCACCTTCTCCGCCAGGCTGGCGAGGCGCACAAGGTGGTAGAAGCTCACCAGCCGCCCGCCCGGACCCTCGTCGATGCCGCCCTGGCATTGCAGGTAGTCGAACCCCCAGGCCTTGAGGGCAGTGGCCACCAGGGGCAGGGCCTCGGCCTCGATGCCCAGCACCTCCACCCCCAGGTGGTCGGGGCCGAGTGTTTCGTAGGCGAAGCCCTGCTGGCTCAGCCAGGTGGCCACGGGGCCCGGGGCGGCGGGGCTGGGGGTGGCCTCGAGGGCGGCGGGGGTGGGATCAGGCATCGGCGGCTGGGGTGGCGGGGCTGGGGGCCGCGGGCACGGCGGCGGGCTCAACAGGGGCGGCGGCGCCCACCGGCAGGGCGGCGGAGGCCGCCAGGGCAGCCTTCTGGGTTTCGGCCCGCAGGTAGGCGCCGGTGATCAGGGGCTCCACCTGCCGCAGCTGGTGCGGCACGGTGACGTAGCGGTGGGTGGGGCGCAGGCGACCCCTCTCGGCCAGAGCTTCGTTGCCCACCTTCTTGCGCAGCTTGATCACCGCATCGAAGATCGCCTCCGGCCGCGGCGGGCAGCCCGGCAGATACAGATCGACCGGGATCAGCTTGTCCACCCCGCGCACGGCGGTGGTGGAGTCGGCCGAGAACATGCCGCCGGTGATCGTGCAGGCGCCCATCGCGATCACGTACTTGGGCTCGGGCATCTGTTCATAAAGGCGCACCAGGGCGGGCCCCATCTTCATCGTCACAGTGCCGGCCACGATCAGGAGGTCGGCCTGGCGGGGGCTGGAGCGGGGCACCAGGCCGAAGCGGTCGAAATCGAACCGCGATCCGATCAGGGCGGCGAACTCGATGAAGCAGCAGGCGGTGCCGTAGAGGAGGGGCCAGAGGCTGCTCAGGCGCGCCCAGTTGTGGAGATCATCAAGGCTGGTGAGGATGATGTTCTCGGAGAGGTCGCTGGTGACGGTGGGCGCCCCGACGGGGCCGCAGCTGGCGGCCCGAAGATCGCGCAGGGCGTTGACGGAGGGGGATTCGGTTGGGGTCATCGGTCAGCTCCATTCGAGGGCGCCCTTGCGCCAGGCGTAGGCCAGCGCGAGCACGAGGATGGCGATGAACACCAGGGCCTCGATGAAGGCGAGCAGGCCGAGGCGATGGAAGGCCACCGCCCAGGGGTAGAGGAAGACGGTCTCGACATCGAAGATGACGAAGACCAGCGCGAACATGTAATAGCGGATGTTGAACTGGATCCAGGCGCCGCCGATCGGCTCCATGCCGGATTCATAGGTGAGCTCCCGCTCCCCGTTCCGGCTGCTGGGGGCCAGGAGCTTGTTGGCCACGAGCGCGAGCACGGGCACCGCCGCCGAGATCAGCAGGAAGCCCAGGAAGGCGTCGTAGCCCGAGAGCACGAACATGCAACCGGATCCAAGTTGGGGCGCAGTCTGGCATCCGCGCCCGGAAGTTGACGGCCGCGCGCCTGCCTGCGCCCGCCCGCGCGCCTGCCCGCGCGCCCGGTGCGGCCGGAGACCGGGGCGCGATCGATAGAGTCAATGCGCCCCCGCACGGCCCAGGGATGAGCACGGACGCCCCAACCGATCTGCCCCCCGACGCCCAGGCCGAGCCCCCCGACGCCCAAGCGGAGCTCGCGGCTGCCACCGCCGAGGCCCCTGCCCCTGCGGAGCAGGTTGCCCCGGCGGCCCCCACCAGCGATCCCGACACCCACCGCTTCGAGTGCCGCAGTTGCGGCTTCGTCTATGACCCCGCCGAGGGGGTGCGCAAGCTCGCCATCGAGCCCGGCACCCCCTTCAGCGCCCTCGATCCGGTGGGCTTCCGCTGCCCCGTCTGCCGCAGCCGCGTTGGCGCCTTCAAGGACATCGGCCCCCGCGACAAGCCCAGCGGCTTCGAGGAGAACCTCGACTTCGGCTTCGGCGTGAACCGCCTCACCCCCGGCCAGAAGAATGTGCTGATCTTCGGCGGTTTCGCCCTGGCGATCGCCTTCTTCCTTTCGCTCTACTCCCTGCGCTGATGCCTGCCCCGCACCGCCTCGCCCCCCACCGCCTGGCCTCCTCCCTGCTGAGCCTGCTGCTTGCGGTCGTTCTCGGCTTCTCCCTCACCGGCTGCGTCACCACCGGCCTGCCCAGGGCCGACCAGAGTCCCTGGCAGCCCGTTCCCCTGGCCACCACCGCCAACCCGCTGGACGTGGCCTTCCGCGACGACCAACACGGCTTCCTGGTGGGCAGCAACCGGCTGATCCTGGAAACCGCCGATGGTGGCGCCAGCTGGGAGGAGCGCGCCCTCGACCTGCCGGTGGAGGAGAACTTCCGGCTGATCAGCATCGATTTCCGCGGCGATGAGGGCTGGATCGTCGGCCAGCCGGGCCTGCTGCTGCACACCAGCGATGGCGGCCGCCAGTGGAGCCGGCTCTTCCTGGACACAAAGCTCCCCGGCGAGCCCTACCAGATCACCGCCCTGGGGGCGAAGGAGGCTGAGCTCGCCACCAACGTGGGCGCCATCTACCGCACCGCCGATGCCGGTGGCAGCTGGCAGGCCCTGGTAGGAGACGCTGCCGGTTCCGTGCGCGACCTGCGCCGCGCCGACGACGGCCGCTACGTGAGCGTGAGCAGCCTGGGCAACTTCTTTGCCACCTGGAACCCTGGCGAGCCCCGCTGGCAGGTGCACCAGCGGGTGAGCAGCCAGCGGCTGCAG
>CAIVPT010000308.1 GCA_903907855.1 uncultured Synechococcaceae cyanobacterium
CAGGCCGGGGAGTCCGTGGCGGCAGCGGGCCCGGTGCCGGTGGCCCTGGCGGGCGCCTGCTTCCAGAATCGACGCCTGCTGGAGGGCCTGATTGCCGCCCTGCGGGCCAACGGCCTGCGCCCCTACTGGCCCGAGCGGTTGCCGATCAACGACGGCGGCCTGGCGGCCGGCCAGATCCTCGCCCTGCGCCAAGACCTCAGCCGGCCCCCCGCCGCTCCCGCCAGATCTCCTGCACCACCGGATCGGTGATGCCGTAGAGGCCGTGGCCGAGGCGCATCAGCACATTGGCGCCGAGCAGTTCGTTCACCACCGGCTGGATCTCCTCCACGCGCACCGGCCGACCCAGGGTGGCGCTGAAGGCTGCGGCTGCTTCCGCGGAGAACAACCCCCGGGCCGGCCCCTCGCTTGCCGCCACCCGATCGAAGACCGCCGAAGCCAGCCCGCCGATCTGCTCCACCTTGAGCAGCTCCAGGTCGGCCGCTGCGCCCCGCAACGTTGTGGCGATCACCGGCAGCAGCTGATCGGGCCCCAGATCACCGCCGGCGCTGGCACGCAGCTGGGCCAGTGCCCGCAGAAACTCCTCCGGCCGATGCCCCAGGGCCTGAAACGCCGCCCAGGCCGCCCCCTCCGACGGCAGCGAAGCCATCCCCTCGCCCGCCAGCCGCTGCAGCACATGGCGCACGTAGGTGTGATCGAGCAGCGGATAGGGCAGGGAGGTGGCGCCAGCGAAGGCCTGATTCCTCCGGGCCGTGAGCTCGCTCACCAGGGCCCGGTGCGAGCCGGTGCCGAGCAGCAGGAAGTGGCCGGGGGAATCGGGCCGGGGGTTGATCGCATCCCGCGCCGCCTTCAGGGCCAGCAGCATCTGGTGGCCCTCTTCGCTGCTGATCGCCTGTTGCACCTCATCGATGATCAGCACCACATCGGCGCGGCTCTGATCCACCACCTGGGTGAAGGCCTCGGCCAGCGTTGTGCCGCCCTTTTCGCCGAGCTGCTCGAGCTGAAAGCCGAAGTGAAAGCCGAGGCCGCCCAGGTCCACCCCCTTGAGGCGGCGCAGGCGGGCGAGCAGGGGCGAGGAGGGGGTGGCCAGCTCAGTGAGGGTCTGGCGCACAGCGGACTGAACGAGAACGGCCGGGTTGGCGCGGGTGTCGCTCCAGAGGTCCACGTAGACCACCACGGCGCCGCGGGCCTCCAGCTCGGGCACCAGATCGGTGCGCAGGAAGGTGGTCTTGCCGGTGCGACGCATGCCGGCGAGGAACAGCCCGGAGCGCAGTCCCTCATCGAGCACGCCGGGCTGGAGAAGGCGGCCCGCCAGTTCGGTGGCCAGCTGGGGGCGACGGAAGACCTCCGCCATGGTTTAAGAATTTTTATTGGTGGAGCATAATTATGCCCCATGGGTAAAACGGGCTAGAAGGGGCCGCCAAGTCGCCAAAGTAGTGGAATCCACTACTTCCAAGCTGGCTTGTGGCCACGATCAGTGCCTCCGAGGCCAACCGCTCCTTTTCCTCCCTGCTCCGGCAGGTGGCTCAGGGGGAACGTTTCACGGTGCTGTCGCGGGGGCGTCCCGTGGCTGTCATCAGCCCTCCGTCAGCCCCTGATGGGGAATGGCGCAAGCCCCGGCGCCTTCTGTTGGACAGGCTCAGCTCTCAGCCATGGCTCGCCCCCCGTCAGGCCTGGCGCCGCGCCGATCTTTACGACTGATGCGTTGTTCCCTAGATACCAATGTGCTGGTGTACGCGGAGGGCTTTGGGGATGAAGTTCGCGTTTCGGCCGCCCGCCACGTGCTGGAAAGGCTGGAGCAGGACGATGTGGTGATACCGGTGCAGTGCCTTGGGGAATTATTCCGTGTACTTACCACGAAAGCGGGCCGCAGCCGGGCTGATGCCCAGGAGGCCGTGCTCAGCTGGATGGACAGCTATTCGCTGGGTGTCCAGCTGGGATGCCTTGGTCGGCTCAAGCCAGCATCCTTGGCGACCTGCGTTATCCCTTTGGCCCATGAAGGCCAAGGCTTCGTAGATTTCATCGCCCACCTCGCGTAAGTAGATCGCATAGGGGAATCGCCGCATAACCAGGCGCCTCTCTGCCAGTATTTCCGGTACAAGGCGGACCGGCCGCTTCCTCTGGGTTCTGCAGGTGGGCTGCCCTACGACGGTCGAATTGCTGCCAGTGGACACCGTCCACCGGCAGCAATTCGCTCCGGCTCTCCCCCTCACCCCCCAAGGCCCGCGGGGCGCCGCCGCCACAGGCTCGTCATCCCCAGCCCGGTGCC
>CAIVPT010000309.1 GCA_903907855.1 uncultured Synechococcaceae cyanobacterium
GTCTGTCTCGGGCTCGGATGGCGGGGCGCTTGCTTCCTGCTTTGGTGGGGCGGCGGTTCTCGTCGACGCTTGCAGGGGAGCTGGCAGCAGCAGGGGCAATCCCAGGCTGAGGCGTCGCTGCGGGAGCTCGACGGGCGAAAGCGGGGGGGTGGCCTCCAGGACTGCCGGGCTGCGGCTCAGCAGCCAGAGGGCCTGGATGGCCTGTTGCCACTGCCAGAGCATCAGCGCCAGTACCGGCGCAGTCAGCAGCAGATCCACCACCCGCGGCGCCTCCGGACGGGGCGCCAGGGCCGTGGCCAGGGCGGCGGCGCCATCAAGGCGCCAGAGCACAACCAGCAGCAGGGCCGCCCCCAGGGCCAGGGCGAGTCGCAGGGGGCGTGTGTCCTGTAGGGCGCTCAGGCGGCGCTGCAGATCCCGACGCCCCCCTGATGGGGTCTGCACGAGCAGCAGCGACCAGACATCGGCCGGCCGCCGCCACAGCAACAGCGCTGGCGCCAGACCCCCCAGCGCCCAACAGAAAAGCCTCTCCAGGGCCGGCAATCGCCCCGGATCACTGCCCGCCAGAAGCAGCAGGATCAGCAGGGCCTCGAGCGGCAGGAGACTCAGCCCGAGCAGCTGGAGCCAGAGAAGGGGCTCGCTGGCGGCTCGGGCTTGGTTCACGGCTGGGGCGGGAACGGAGGGGTTGATCGGGGCTTGGCTCAGGTGCTGAGGGTGCGGCGCTGGGTGACCAGCTTGTAGACCTCGATCCGGTCGCCCTCCTTCCAGGAGTTGAAGCGGTCGCAGCCGATGCCGCACTCGAAGCCGGTGGCCACCTCGCGTACGTCGTCCTTGTTGCGGCGCAGCGAGTCGAGGTCGCCCTCGTAGAGCTTCTCCTTGCCACGGTGCACGCGGATCTTTCCGTTGCGCTGGAGCTTGCCGTTGGTGACGTAGCAGCCGGCCACGGCGTTCTTGCCGATGGTGAACACTGCCCGCACCTCGGCTTCGCCCAGGGGCTCCTCGACGAGCTCGGGTTCGAGCAGGCCTTCCATTGCCAGCTGGATGTCCTCCAGCAGCTTGTAGATCACGTCGTAGTCGCGCACATCCACCCCGGTGGCGTCGGCGGACCTCTTGGCCCCCGGTGCCATCGATGTGTTGAAGCCGACGATTACCGCTCCAGAGGCCGCCGCCAGGTCGACGTCGGTCTCGGTGATCTCGCCCGGTGCGGAGAGCAGCACGCGCACCTGCACTTCCTCCTGGGGCAGCTGCTCGAGTGCGCCGAGGATCGCCTCCACGCTGCCCTGCACATCGGCCTTGAGGATGAGGTTGAGCTCCTTGAGATCCCCTTCACTGACCTGACCGGACATCGAGGCGAGGGATACCCGCCGGGAGGCCATCTGCTGGGCCAGGCGGGTGGCGCGGGCCTGGCTGGCCCGATCACCGACCACCGCCCGGGCCGAGCGCTCATCGGTGTACACCTCGAACTCATCGCCGGCGGTGGGCACCTCGCTGAAGCCGAGCGCCTCGACCGCCGCCGAGGGGCCGGCGATCTTCACGCGCTTGCCGGTGTCGTCCACCATCGCGCGCACCTTGCCCAGCACCGGGCCCGCCGCCAGCACATCGCCGGTGCGCAGGGTGCCGTTCTGGATCAGGAGGGTGGCCACCGGACCCTTGGCCTTGTCGAGGTGGGCCTCGATCACGGTGCCTCGGGCCATGCGGTCGGGGTTGGCCTGCAGATCTTCCACGTCGGAGACCAGCAGGATCATCTCGAGCAGCTTGTCGATGTTTTCACCCTTGATGGCGCTCACCGGCACCATCACCGTGGAGCCGCCCCAGTCTTCGGCCACCAGTTCGTGGCCGGAAAGCTCCTGCTTCACCCGATCGGGGGAGGCCCCCTCCTTGTCGATCTTGTTGATCGCCACCACGATCGGCACCTCGGCCGCCCGGGCGTGGCTGATCGCCTCCAGGGTCTGGGGCCGCACGCCGTCGTCGGCAGCCACCACGAGCACCGCCACGTCGGTCACCTTGGTGCCGCGGGCGCGCATCGCCGTAAAGGCTTCGTGGCCTGGCGTGTCGAGGAAGGTGATCTTGGACGTGGCCCCGCCGTGGGGCACCTCCACCTGGTAGGCACCGATGTGCTGGGTGATGCCCCCGGCCTCGCCGGCCGCCACACGGGTCTTGCGGATGGCATCGAGCAGGCTCGTTTTCCCGTGGTCCACGTGTCCCATCACCGTCACCACGGGTGGGCGGCGGATCAGGTGGGCCAGGTCGCTCTCTTCGATCATCTCGACCGTCTTGGCGGCCGCGGCCTGCACGTCGTCCTCCAGAACCGGCACGCCGAATTCGTCGGACACCGTCTCGATCGTCGGCAGGTCGAGCGTTTGGGTGACCGTGGCGATGATGCCCTTGAAGAACAGGCTCTTGATGATCTCGGAGCTCTCGACGCCAAGGCGGTCGGCGAGTTCCTGCACGGTGAGGTTGCCCTCGGGCACCACCAGCATCTCGGGCCGCTGGGCCTTGAGTTCGCGGGCGGCCCGCAGCTCCATGGCGCGGCGCCGCTGGCGCTGGCGGGTGGTTTCCTTCTTGCGCTTGCGGACG
Organism: uncultured Synechococcaceae cyanobacterium; assembly: GCA_903907855.1. Taxonomy (GTDB): domain Bacteria; phylum Cyanobacteriota; class Cyanobacteriia; order PCC-6307; family Cyanobiaceae; genus Cyanobium. Next base: position 2,575 of record CAIVPT010000309.1, read on the forward strand.
GCGACGGTGGGCTTGGGGTGGGCTCCGGCGCCAGTGCGGGGCTTGGCCGGGCGAGCCAGGCTCGCCTGCAGCAACACGGCCTCCTGCTCCCCCGCGTAGCCACCGGTTTCCGCGGTGAGCGCATCATCGTTCTCGCCGATGATGTGCACCTTCTGGCGCTGCTTCTGCGGCGTGCGGCTGCGGAGCGCCTCGAGCTTGGCGCTGTCATCCCAGTCGGGACGTCGGGCGCGCGCGGGGGCCCCAGGGGCGGGGTGGCCCGGGCGGAAGCCCGGGCGCCGCGGGGCGCTCGGTGCGGCGGGCCGCACCAGCTCCGGCACGGTGGAGGCCCCTTCCTCGGGAGTGGCTGCCCCCTCGCCCACCCGCCGAGGCGGGGGCGCGGTGGGGCGTCCGGTGGGCTTCTGAAGCTCCATGAGCTCGCCGGGGGCCATCGGCTTGCGCATGCCCGGGGGCAGGCCCGGTCGACCTGGGGCGGCTGGCCGCCCGGGACTGGCCGTGCCGGGGCCGGCGGCGTCGCGGCGGATCGGCTTGCCGACCAGCTCCAGGGGCGGAGTGCCGGGGCGGCCGCCGCCGGCGCCTGGTCGCGTGGGGGCCGCCGGACGGCTGCCGGGGGCGCTGGGCCTCTGGGGACGGGCCGAGGGGGGCGCCGGCCGGCTGCCACCTCCGGCGGCTGCGGGCTGGGGTCGGCCCA
>CAIVPT010000310.1 GCA_903907855.1 uncultured Synechococcaceae cyanobacterium
CCCCCTGCATCGTCTTCATCGACGAGATCGACGCGGTGGGCCGCCAGCGCGGCGCCGGCCTCGGCGGCGGCAACGATGAGCGCGAGCAGACCCTCAACCAGCTGCTCACCGAGATGGATGGCTTCGAGGGCAACACCGGCATCATCATCGTGGCGGCCACCAACCGTCCCGATGTGCTCGATTCGGCCCTGATGCGTCCCGGCCGCTTCGACCGCCAGGTGGTGGTGGATCGCCCCGATTACGCCGGCCGTCTGCAGATCCTGAATGTGCACGCCCGCGGCAAGACCCTCGCCAAGGACGTGGACCTCGACAAGGTGGCCCGCCGCACCCCCGGCTACACCGGCGCCGACCTGGCCAACCTGCTCAACGAAGCGGCGATCCTGGCCGCCCGCCATCAGCTCACCGAGATTTCGATGGATGAGGTGAATGATGCGATCGAGCGGGTGATGGCCGGCCCGGAGAAGAAGGACCGGGTGATGAGCGAGAAGCGCAAGCGATTGGTGGCGTACCACGAGGCCGGCCACGCCCTGGTGGGTGCCCTGATGCCCGATTACGACCCGGTGCAGAAGATCAGCATCATTCCCCGCGGCAATGCTGGCGGTCTCACCTTTTTCACCCCCAGTGAGGAGCGGATGGAATCGGGCCTGTATTCGCGCGCCTATCTCCAGAACCAGATGGCGGTGGCCCTCGGGGGCCGCGTGGCCGAGGAAATCGTCTACGGCGAAGACGAGGTGACCACCGGCGCCTCCAACGACCTGCAGCAGGTGGCCCGCGTCGCCCGCCAGATGGTCACCCGCTTCGGCATGAGCGACAAGCTGGGCCCCGTGGCCCTCGGCCGCTCCCAGGGCGGCATGTTCCTCGGCCGCGACATCGCCGCCGAGCGCGATTTCTCCGAGGAAACCGCTGCCGCCATCGATGAGGAGGTGAGCGAATTGGTGGCGGAGGCCTACCGCCGCGCCACCTCGGTGCTCACCGCCAACCGTCCGGTGCTCGATGAGCTGGCCGAGCTGCTGGTGGAGAAGGAAACCGTCGACGCCGAGGAGCTCCAGGAGCTGCTGATCAACCGCGACGTGCAAGTGGCCGAGTACGTCTGAACGCGACCCTGCCCCCAGCAGGATGGCGCCATGCCCAGCGCCGATCGCCTGATCCAGTCGTTGCGCCGCCAGCCCCTGCTGGTGGTGTTGCGGCCTGCCACCCCGCTGGCGGCCGAACCCCAGCTGCAGCGCCTGCAGGCGATGGGACTGCGCCATGTGGAAATCGCCTGGCAGCCAGGGGGCGGCTGGGCGGAGGAGATGGCGGCGCTGGTGGCCCTCTTTCCGGAGCTGGAGCTGGGGGCGGCGTCGGTGTGCGAGCCCGAAGGGGTGGTGGCGGCGGCGGCGGCCGGCTGCCGTTATGTGGTGTCGCCGGTGCTGGAGGCCAGCCTGCTCACCGCCGCCGCTGCGCGGGATGTGGTGCTGGTGCCTGGGGTGATGAGTGCCAGCGAGGTGCATGCGGCCCGCCGCCTGGGCTGCCGCCTGGTGAAGCTGTTCCCGGCGGTGAGTGTGGGCATCGACCATTGGCGCCGCCTGCGCGACCCCCTGGGCGCGCCGCTGCCCTTCTGCATCGCCGCGGGTGGCCTGGC
>CAIVPT010000311.1 GCA_903907855.1 uncultured Synechococcaceae cyanobacterium
CGCTGGTTCCCCCCACCGACGAAGCCCTGATCGGCCGCACCGGCGGCTGGCGGGCCGTGCTCAACCTGGGGGGGATCGCCAACCTCACCCTGCTGCCCCCCCGCAGCGGCCCTGATCGGTCCAAGCCGCTGCTCGGCTGGGATTGCGGCCCGGCCAACACCCTGATCGACCTGGCGGTGGCCCGCTTCAGCCAGGGCCAGCTCTCCTGCGATGAGGGAGGCGCCTGGGCCGCCCGCGGCCAGGTGCAGCACGACTGCCTGGAGCGGTGGCTGCAGGAGCCCTATTTCCAGCAGAGCCCCCCCAAATCCACCGGCCGGGAACTCTTCGGTGCGGCGGATCTGGAGAGGCGGTTGGAGGAACTGCCCGCCGACCCCGCCGATGCCCTAGCCACCCTCACCGCCCTCAGCGCCGCGGTAGTGGCGCAGGACCTGGCCCGCGGACCGCGCCCCCTGGAGCTCCTGGTGGCTGGCGGCGGCGCGAAGAACCCCGTTCTGATGGAGCAGCTGCGTCAGCGCTGCCCTGGCATCGCCGTGCAACCCCTGCGGGAGCTGGGCATCGATGACGCCGTACGGGAGGCGCTGGCCTTCGCGCTGCTGGCGTGGTGGCACCGCCGCGGCCATCCCGGCTCCCTGCCATCGGTCACCGGGGCCCGGCGCGCCACGGTGCTGGGGGTCTGCGCCGAACCACCCTGAAGGGATAGCGCGACCCGCCCCGGCCCCGGCCCAGGCCCAGGCCAGCCCTCTAGCCGATGGGCCGACGCAATCGCAAGCGCCGCGGGGCGCCCCGCAGCCGCCGCGGGGCCGCCTGCTGCTGGCGCTCCAGGGCGGCACGGAAGCGATCGGTGCGCAAGCCCCCCCCGCCGGCTGCCCCCGCCGCTTCAGGACCGAGCTGGTCAAAACGCTGCCGCTCGAGGCGCTCCACCCCCTGCTGGATGAGCACCCGGGCCATGTTGCTGACGGTGCGCGACTCGGCCTCCGCCAGCAGGGCCAGCCGGTCGCACAACTCCTCCGGCAGGACCACCTGGATGCGCGGCGACTTGGGGCGTCCGCTCGATGAGGTCTGGCGGGTGGGCACGGAGGGGAAGGGATCCGCCGGGATATCCCGGGGTATCGCGGGATAGGCGCGGGTAAGCGCGGATGCTGTGGGATACCGAACAGTGTACAGAGGTCCACATGGGTAGTATCCATTTCTAGGATGGGGGTCCTCCCTCTTCCCCTCCCGGGAGGCACACCCCCGGCCCGACCCGGGCCTTCTGGCCTCCTCACCCATCCCGCGGCCCCGGCCGCACCCCACCCATGGCTCGAACCACGCCCCGCGTCCGTGCCGCCGCACCCGGCACCCCCTCCAGCGCCCGCCCCAGCAAGCGCCGCCGCACCGCCGAGCGCAGCGACGTGCTGGTCTCCGCGGTGATCAGCACCTACCTGCTCACCCATCTCCACCACGTCTTGCAGCGGGCCGAGTACGGCGCCCAGCAGGAGGGCCACGCCGCCCTGGCCGCCAACTACGCCCAGCTGCGCAAGGTGCTCTGCCTTGATGCCCGCAGCATGGAGGACGCCCTCGCCAGCGGCACGGAAGACGACAGCCAGCCGCGGGCCGCCTGACGCCCCGCACCGGCTTCTGCGACAAATCCGAACCGCTGCGGCCGCACCCGTGGCGCGCCATCACCTCCGCCCATAGCGTCGGGAAAGCTCCCCCTGCGCCCATGACCAGCACCCCGGCTGACGGCCACGCCGCCGATCTCTACGCCCGCATCAGCGCAGACGCCGAACTCACGCAGTCCCTGTTCCGCCAGGCGTTGCAGGATCCCAAGGGCGCGCTGGCCCGCATCGTCGAGCTGGGGGACTCACTCGGCCTGCCGGTGACTGCCGACGAGGTGCGCCACCACCTGGCCAGCCTCGACGACGGGGCCACCAAGCAGTGGGTGGTCAAGGCCCGCGGCGGCCTTTAGGGCCGCCCCCCCCTCCAGCGCCCCGGAGGGCTGGGATACCGGACGAGGAGGCCGGCGCCGGTCGCCGCCCCCAGCCCAGCTGAAAAACAGCCAATAGCTGACGATCGCCAGCCCCGCCGCCACCACCAGGGCGGCCACCTGCTCGAGTCGTTTGATCACGGGAGGCTTCGATCGCGGGGCACGGCGAGGCGCCCTGCCCCCAGTCTGCCCCGCGGCTCGACCGCAGGAGCGTCGCCAGGCCGCCGGGCCGCGGCGGGAGATGATGCGCACACCTCCCGCCCCTCGCCCCCTCCGTGCTGCGCCTGGACCGCATCGGCAAGATCTATCCCACCGGCGAAGTGCTGCGGGATGTCAGCTGGGAGATCCGCCCCGGCGACCGCATCGGCCTGGTGGGGGTGAACGGCGCCGGCAAGTCGACCCAGCTGCGCATCCTCGCCGGCCTGGAGGAGCCCAGCAGCGGCCAGGTGGTGCGCCAGGGGGA
>CAIVPT010000312.1 GCA_903907855.1 uncultured Synechococcaceae cyanobacterium
AACAACAGCGCACCGGCCAGGGATCCCGCGTAATCGAGGGCCAGGGCGCGGGCCAGAACGGTGCGCAGCTCCTGGCGCGTCTCCAGCAAGCGCGTGAGCAGCGGCAGCTCCATGCCCCCCAACGCGCCCACCGCCACCGTGAGCAACACCAGCGCCAGCCACAGCGGACCCTCCGCCGCGAACAGGGCAAACAGCAGCAGCGGTCCGAACAGGCACAGGGGCACCAGGGCCAGCTCCACCCGCACGAACGCCCGCAGGAGCGGCGGCCCCGGATCAGCCCCGCCCCCCACGTACTGGCTCAGCCACGCCCCCAGACCCATCGCCGCCAGGAAGGTGCCAATCACCACCCCCGTGGCCAAGGCGGTCTGCCCCACCAGATAGCTGGCCTGGGTGGCGAGCAGCAGCTCCAGCACCAGCCCCACGCACGACGAAACCGCCGCCGTGGCCAGCAGCAGCCGCACCTGCGAAGCCGAAAGCGGCGCCACCCCTACTTCGCCCCGGCCGGGCCCCGGCCGGCGAAGCGTGACACATCCTGCGCCCTGCGCCCATCGGGCCAGACCCTCACCCTCCCCCCCGAGCCAAGCGATGGCGACGCCGTGGTGCCCACCGGCGCCAACCCCGGGCGCAGCACCGCCACCCCGCACCCCAGGCCCACCACCACCACCGCCACAGCGACGATCAGCGCTCGGTCCATGGCTCCAGCACCTCCAGACGCCTCGGCACACGCACCCCATCCTCCAGCGTCAGCCGCACGCTCTCCAACGCATCCGGCGAGGGGCCGATGGTGTTCGGCACCTCCAGCAGCAGCTGGTACGACGTTCGCTCCGGCACCCGCACCAGCAGGGTCTGGTGGCCCCTGAGCAGCGTCCTCTCCTTTCGCGTGGCGTCCTGCAGAGCGATCGGGCGGCTCTCCTGCAGCCGGAGGCGTCCCCAGCCATCGCGCAGCCGCAGCCGCAGCCTCGGTTGCGCCTTCCGGGGCTGGCCCTCCTTAACCCAGTAGTCCACCTGCAGCGACAGGCGCACCAACCCCGGACCCAGGTCGGAACGCAGGGTCAGGCGCGGCTCCCGCGAGCGCACCACCACACGACGGCGGCACGGGCCAACCATCACCAACCAGGCGCAGGTGCTCGCCACCAGGGACGCTGCGCTGGTGAGCCACAACAGGGGTGCGTTCACCCGGTGGCGCGCCAGGCTGACCGAATACACCACCGTTTCGTTGCTCGGCCGGCCATCCGAGCCGCTGAGCGCCTCCTGCCGCAGCCGCAGCCGATGGACTCCCTGGTGTGGGGGTCGCAGGGCCAGGGGAAGGTCGCTGTCGCTTTCGTCGTAGGTGCCGCTCTCGCCCTCCTCGTTCCACACGCCGGTTTCGCGCCAACCCTCCCGACTCAGGGAAAACACCACCTGCCCCGCCGGATCCAACAGCTCGACCCCATAGGTGATCTGGGTGTTGCGGGGGAGCTGGGCACGCACCTTCAGGAAAGGACTGCCCAGGGGACCCGCCTCCAGAACGAAGGGCTCGCTCACCCAGGTGGAGGGACCGGCAGGCTGGAGAGCCAGGAGGCGTTGCGGCACCAGGGAGGACACCAGCAGGATCACCAGGGGAACGACCGGTAACAGCCACAGCCCCCACGGCCAGCGCAACAGCTCGCCATCGGGGGCCGGACGGGAGGGGCGATTCATCCCAGGTGCATAAGACGCAATAATCCTAGGTTGGCAATAGCTGCGCGCCCTACGCTGAAGGCAGACAACGGCTAGCTGCGATGACCGCAAAGACCCTGCTCCAGGTGGTGCTCACCTTCGGCTGGACCGCCTTTGGCGTTGTACTCCTCTATCTCGGCACCTGGCTGTTTGATCAGCTGTCGCCCATCGATTTCCGCCATGAGATCCGCTCTGGCAATACGGCGGCCGCCATTGTGCTCGGGGCTGTTGTGCTGGCAATCGCCGCCCTGATCGTCACCATTCTCGTGAGCTGAGAAAGGGAAACGGCCAGGACCTTCAAGGCAGAAACCACTCTCTCCCTTGGGTTTTGCGTTGGCTCGAAGGCGAAATGGCGAGCGGTTTGTTGGTTGTCACGAAAACCACTTGTGGCAGCGAACTGTACTTTATTTTGACTCCTCGATTCGGGGAAACCCAACCCCTTGGCCACCCTGGATCCCATCGAGGCCTGGTTTCGCCACAAGGGCTGGCGGCCGCTCCCCTTCCAGCGCCAGGCCTGGCGCGCCGATCTCGCCGGCCAGAGCGGCCTGATCCAGGTGGCCACCGGCGCCGGCAAGACCTACGCCGCCGTGCTCGGCCCGATCGCCCGCCTGCTGGCCGAACCCGGCGGCCCCCAGCCGGGCCTGCGCCTGCTGGTGCTCACCCCCCTGCGGGCCCTCAGCCGCGATCTGGTGGCGGCGATTCAGGAGCCGATCGACGCCATGGGCTGGCCCCTGCGCGTCGGCCTGCGCAACGGCGACACCAGCCCCAGCGAACGGGGAAAGCAGCTGCGCAACCCGCCCCACATCCTGATCACCACCCCCGAATCCCTCTCCCTGCTGCTCGCCAACAAGGCCGCCCCCCAGCTCTTCGCCCAGCTGGAAACGGTGGTGCTCGATGAGTGGCACGAGCTGATCGGCAGCAAGCGGGGGGTGCAAAGCGAGCTGTGCCTCAGCTGGTTGCGGGGCCTGCGGCCCTCCCTGCGCACCTGGGCCGTGAGCGCCACCATCGGCAACCCCGAGGAGGCCGCCCGCGCCGCCGTGGGCACCGCCGCGCCCGAGCCCACCCTGATCACCGCCAAGCTCCGGCGAAACACCGAGCTGCGCAGCCTCCTGCCCGAAACCATCGACGGCTTCCCCTGGGCCGGCCACCTCGGCCTGCGCATGCACGAAAGCCTGGTGGCCGCCCTCGATCCCGGGATCTCCACCCTGCTGTTCACCAACACCCGCAACCAGGCCGAACGCTGGCTGCAATGCCTCCGCTACGTCTGCCCGGAAATGGAGGGGGCCCTGGCCCTGCACCACAGCGCCATCGACCGCCAGCAGCGCGAGGCGATCGAGGCCGGCGTCAAGGAGGGATCGATCCGCTGGGTGGTGTGCACCGCCTCCCTCGATCTGGGGGTCGACTTCCAGCCGGTGGAGCGGGTGGTGCAGATCGGCTCCGCCAAGAACGTGGCCCGCCTGCTGCAACGGGCCGGCCGCTCCGCCCACCGCCCCGGCGGCACCGCCCAGGTGCTGTTCCTGCCCACCAACGCCCTCGAGCTGCTGGAGCTCAGCGCCCTGCGGCGCGGACTGGCGGAGGGGCTGGTGGAGGAGCGCCGCCCGCCCCAGGCCCCCCTCGATGTGCTGCTGCAGCACCTGGTGAGCCTGGCCTGCGGGCCCGGCTTCGACCCGGCCGAGCAGGCCCGCCAGGTGCGCTCCTGCTGGAGCTACCGCTCCCTGGGCGACGACGACTGGCAGTGGTGCCTGCGCTTCCTTGAGGTCGGCGGCGACTGCCTGGCCGCCTACCCGCGCTACCGCAAGCTCGAGCGCGATCCCGAGGGTGCGCCCGATGGGTCCGCCTTCCGGTATGTGGTGCGCGAAGCGGCGATCGCCCGCCTGCACCGGCTGCACATCGGCACGATCACCGCCGATCGCTCCGTCACGGTGCGCTTCCCCCGTGGCGCCGTGCTCGGCCATGTGGAGGAATCGTTCATCTCGCGGCTCAAGCCCGGTGATGTCTTTTTTTTCGCCGGCCGCCAGCTGGAATTCGTGCGGCTGCGGGAGATGACCGCCCAGGTGAAGGCCACCACGAAAAAAAGCACGATGGTGCCCGCCTGGGCCGGCGGCCAGATGGCCCTCTCCGACCTGCTCAGCCGCCGCCTGCGGGCGGAGGTGGATCGCTGCGCCCGCGCCCTGGCGGGGGAAACCAAGCTCGACACCCCCGAACTGCGCGCCCTGGAGCCCCTGCTGGCCCGCCAGGCCGACCTCTCCCGCCTGCCGCGGGACCACCAGTTCCTGGTGGAGGTGTGCCGCAGCCGCGAGGGCAGCCACCTCTACGCCTACCCGTTTGAGGGGCGGTTCGTGCATGAGGGCCTGGGCTTCCTCTGGGCCTGGCGCCTCGCCCGCCAACGCGCCGCCACGATCACGGTGTCGGTGAACGACTACGGCTTCGAGCTGCTGGCGGCCCGGGGCTACCCGTTCGAAGACCTGCTCGAACAGCTGGGCGAGGAGCTGCTCAGCGACCACGAGCTCGAGGCCGACCTGGAGGCCGCCATCAACCTCTCGGAGCTCTGCCGCCGCCGCTTCCGGGCCATCGCCCAGGTGGGCGGCCTGGTGCACAACGGCTATCCGGGGCAGGGAAAAAGCGGCGGCCAGCTGCAGATCAGCGCCGCTCTCCTCTATGACGTTTTCGTGCGCCACGAACCCGACAACCGCCTGCTGGCCCAGGCGCGGCGGGAGGTGATGGCCGAGCAGCTGGAGAAGCACCGGCTGGAGGCAGCCCTGGCGCGACTTCGGGCCAGCGACTGGATTCTGGAGCGCACGCCACGGCCTGGACCGCTGGCCTTCCCCCTGCTGGCGGAGCGCCTCAACAACCGCATGAGCAATGAATCGCTGCTGGAGCGGCTGGCGCGGCTGCGGGCGGAGGCGGAGCGGGCCGAAGAGATCTGAAGAAACCCTTGCGCCACCCCTCTACAATTACTGGGTTGAGTTCATCCGGCCCGAGGGAACGCTCCTGCCCCTGCGCACTCCCCCCCTATCCGGAGCCGGGCATCATCACGAACCGGTCTTCATTCCGGCGTACGTGCCGGCGCTCTACACCTCGTTTCCCCCCGTGGTCGCTGCGATCGGTTCAGCCGCTGTCCACGCCATCCCGCCGATGCCTCTGCGGACGGAGATCACCCGCATGGCCACCGATTCCTCGGCACCGTCTTCGCCACCCCCACCCCCCCGCGACGAGCGCGCCACCCCCCGGCTGCGCACGCCCTCGCTGCCCTCGGTGGGTCTCACCGCCCCGGGCGCCAGCGCCGTGCACGCCACCCTGCGGGACATCTCCTCCCGTGGCGCCGGCCTGGCCCGCCGCGGTCGCCTCGACCTTGCCGCCGGCACCTCCGTGCGCCTCGAGATCCACGAACCCGGTAGCGAGCGCTCTCACCACCTCACGGCCCAGGTGCGCTGGAGCCGCTTCGCCGGGATCAACACCTACCTGGGCCTCTGCTTCGACAGCCCCCTGCCCGCCGACCATCCCCTGCTCCGCGCCCTGACCAGCCGGGGGTTGCCCCCAGGCCAGGCCTGACGCCGGTGCGACCCACCGCAGGAGGGCTGCTGTTCCGCACCTTCCGGATGCTGTTCCTGATCACGATGATCGCCGGCTTTTTCAGCGCCTGCCTCAGCGGCCTGGAGGGGTTGCAGGGTCCAAGACCAGGTCCCGGGGCGGCCGGCACCGGCCCAGCGGCACCGGGGGGCCGGTGAAACCGGCGCGGCCCCTGGCGCCGTCCGATCAGGCCTGCTCGAGGCGCCGCACGATCCAGATCATCAGGGCCAGGGAGCCGGCCAGGGCAATCAGCAGGGCGATGGTCATTCGGGGCAGAGGCATCAGCGCGGCTGATCATGGCGGATGACGAGGTGATCGCGGTGTTCGTCTACGGCACCCTGCGGCGGGGCCAGAGCAACCACCACCTGCTGGCGGGGGCGCGCTGGGGCGGTGAGCAGCGGCTGCCGGGGGCGCGGCTGCACAATCTCGGGCCCTTCCCGATGGCGATCGTCACGCCCGACACCGCCGCCGACGCGGTGCAGGGGGAGCTGTGGTGGGTGGATGCCGCCACCCTGGCGCAGCTCGACCGGCTGGAAGGTCACCCGCGGCTCTACGAACGGCGCCCGTTGACGCTGGCCAGCGGTCAGCGGGCCTGGGTGTACCTGGGCCGCCCCCGCCAGGTGCGCCACTCCCCGCCGTTGCCCCAGGGGCTCTGGCCGCCGGCCAGCACCGGCGCCGCCACAACAGCGGAGTGCCGCGCCTGGCTCACCAGCCAGGGGGAGCAGCGCATCCGCCTCGGCAACCAGCTCGGCGCCGCCCACTACCTCACCAAGAACCAACGGCTGCAGACCAGCCCCGACGACGCACCCGTGACCCTCTACCGCCCCAGCGATCTGCGCCGCCTCTGCGACGGGCGCTGATCCCCAAGGACCGTCAGGCGGCCACCAGCACCCGGCCGGCCAGCCCCAACGCCACGGCCAGCGCCGCCAGCAGCAGGCTGCGCAGACCATCGCTCGCCCACAGCCGCCGCAGCAGCACCACCGAGCCGATCACCCCCACCCCGGTGACCACGCTCTGGCAGAAGGCCACCACATGGGGATCGGCGCTCCATCCCGGCGTCGCCAACCCCGGCAGCACCGACGCCAGTCTCACCGACAACACCAGCCCCCCTTCCCCCATCCCCAGGGGCAGGGTGTGGGCCAGCATCAGCGCCCACAGCAACGGCAGCAGGCCATAGAGCAGCAGACGGGCTCGCGCAGAGGCACGAACACCGCCTGCCCCCTGGCGCAGCCCCAGCAGCAGGCGCAGCAGCAGAAACCCCGCCGCCGGCAACGCCAGGGCCAGGCAGGCGATCGCCAGCCGCGGCAACAGCGGACCCTCCTGCAGGCTGGCGGGAAAGCTGTGGGGCAGCAGGGCCCGCAGGCCCCCCAACGGCCGCCACCAGTGGTGCAGCACCACCCCACCGGCCAGCACCAGGATCAGGCCGCTCTCCCCATCGGGGGGACGCATCTCCCGCTGCAGGTCGGCGGCGGGGGGCCGCAGGCGCAGCTGCACCGAGCGGTGGGGACAGGCCTGGGCGCAGGAGAGGCAGAGCACGCAGTTGCGGTTGTCCTCCAGGTGGGCCGGATGGGTGCCGAGGGGACAGCCAGCGGTGGCCATTCCCTCGCCCTCCGCCGGTCCACCCTTGAAGCAGGCATAGGTGTGGCAACTGCCGCCGCAGGTGCCCACCTGGGCGCGCAGCTCCGAGATCGCCAGCTTGGCGAACAGGCCGTTCATGCCCCCCACCGGGCAGAGAGTGCGGCACCAGAAGCGCTTCTCAAACCGCAGCGAACCGATCACCGCACCGGCGGTGATCAGCAGCAGCAGGCAACTGCTCAGCCAGGGGGTGTGGGGCAGGTCGGCCAGCTCCTCCCACAGCAGGATCGCGCCGAAGCCGGCCGCCAGCAGCGGTGCCCCCCAGCGGTCGTTGTCGCCATGGGGCCACGGGGCCGGCCGCCACCCCAGCCGCCGCGCCAGCCGCTGGCTGATCTCTCCCCACACCATGAACGGGCAGAAGGAGCACCACAGGCGACCCACCAGGGGATGGGAGAGCAGCACCAGGGGCCACCACCAGGCCCAGAACAGCACCAGGGCGCCGTTGTGCGAACGATCCTGCGGGCCCAGCCAGAGCCAGAGGTTGAAGAGCACGAACAGCCAGCTCACCAGGCCGAACAGCAGCCCGTTCCACAGAGCCGGTGCCCGCATCCACTCCCGCAGCCGCGGCTTCCAGCGCCAGAGGTCGAAGCGGGCGGCCGCCTGACGCCGCCCGGTCCAGAACACATCCTCCGGCAGCACAGCCGGCCGATCGTGCTCGCACTGGCGCAGGGCGCGATCGATCAGCTCGCTCAACTCCCGCAGGTTGCCGGGGAAGTCGTAGGTCTGCAGACGCTTCACCAGCGCCTGCGGCACCTGCGGGGGCGAATGCCAGCCCAGGGATCGGGCCTTGAGTCGCACCCCGTAGCGCAGCCAATCGCCAAGATCCTGGCGCCGCACCCGCAGCGGCGGCACCCGGATCAGCCGGCAGAGCTCATCAATCTCCGGCAGGGCGGTTTCGGTGGTGAGGAACAGGCGGCCGGCGAAGTGGTGCTCCCGGCCATGGCCATCGCGCCAGCGGCCGCTGGCCACCAGCTCCCGCAGCGCGTCGCGCAGGGCGGGATCGGCCCGATCGATCTGGTCGAGCAGCAGGCCCCCCTCCCCCAGGCAGGCCAGCAGCGAGGGGGCCTCGGCGCTGCCCCCAAACAACGCCGCCCCATCGGCCCGCAGGGTGGCGCAGTTCACCCGCACCAGCAGCTGGCGGCGATCGGGGGAGCCGAAATGGATCAGGGCCGCCAGGTTGTCCTTCTCCAGCCCGGGTTCGCCGCTGATCAGCACCGGCCGCCGGCCGGGCTCCGCCGACGCCTCGCGGATGGCGCGATGCAGGGCCTGGGCGTAGCGGCTCGTGCCCACCACACCGCGGCGGGAGCGGCCCACCAGGAAGGGCGCCAGCCGCAGCAGGCAGGTGGCCTGGGTCAGCTCCGGATTGGACGAAGAGGAATCCATCGGAGGCGGGCCGCGGTTCCTGGATTCTGCGCCGGTCGTGGCCCCCAGGCACGCCGGCCGCTGGCGCAAGGCGCAAGCGGCCGCCGCTGGCGCAAGGCGCAAGCGCAGGGCGCACCGATGATGGGGCTCTCCGCAGACCCTCGGCGATGACCCTCACCCTCTACGGCGGTGCCCGCAGCCGCGCCTCGATGGTGCGTTGGTACCTGGGCGAGAAGGGCATCCCCTGCACCTTCACCTGCCTGGACATGGCGGCCGGCGAGCACCGCCAGGAGGCCTTCCTCGCCATCAATCCCTTCGCCAAGGTGCCGGCGCTGGTGGACGACAGCCTGAGCGGCCCCGACGGCGGCCCGCTGAACGTGTTCGAGAGCGGCGCGATCCTGCTCCACCTGGCCGAACACCACGGCCACGAGTTCGAGGGGGAGGGCGGCGGCGCCCGCCGCTCCCTGGCGGCCCAGTGGATCCTGTTCGCCAACGCCACCCTCGGCCCGGCGATGTTCCTGGCGGCGAGCAAGCCCGAGGAGCTGCGCCGCCTGCTCGACACCCTGGAGGGGCAGCTCGGCAAGGGCTCGCTGCTGGCGGGGGCCTGGGGGGATCCCGGCTGGGGGGCGGCCGACTGCGCCGTGCAGGCCTATCTGGCCTACCTGCCCATGTTCTGCCGCGACCTGGATCTGAGCGGCTGGCCCACGGTGCAGGCGGCGGTGCAGGCCACCGGCGCCCGTCCCGCGTACCAGGCGGCGATGGGCGCCCCGGCGTGAGCGACGGCGCCGACTTCGCCTGGGGCGGCGAGCGGCTGCGGCTTCTGCCCGAGCGGGCGATATGGCTGGAGGACTCCCGCAGCCTGCTGCTGGCGGATCTGCACCTGGGCAAGGCGGAAACGTTCCAGGCCCACGGCATCCCCCTCCCCAGCGACGGCGACGCCGGCACCCTCAACACCCTGCTGGCGCTGGCGAACCGCTGGCGGCCGGCCCAGGTGCTGGTGCTCGGCGACCTGATCCACGGCCGCCTGGGGCTCACCAACGAGCTGCGCCAGAAGCTGCGGGCCCTGCCCGAGCTGCTGGGGGCCCCGCTGCGGCTGGTGGGGGGCAACCACGAACGGGGCAGCTGGATCGAAGGGTTGCCCACCGAACCGTCCTCTGCCCTGGGGGCGCTGTGGCTGAGCCACGGGCCGGAGCCCCAGCCCGGCCGGCTCAACGTCTGCGGCCATCGCCATCCGGTGGCGGTGGTGGGGCAGGGGGCCGATCGGCTGCGCGTGCCTTGTTTCGCCTACGACCCCCAGGCCGAGCAGCTCACCCTGCCCTCCTTCGGCGAACTCACCGGCGGACACCCCTGCGAAGAGCGGGAGCAGGTGTGGCTGGTGGCGGAGGGGCAGGTGCTCGCCTGGGGGGAGGCGGGGCGACCCCTCGGGGCCCGGCCGTTCAGCCGGCGGCGGCGAGGGCCCGCACCACATCGCCGCGGGTGAGCACCCCCACCGGCCGGCGTTGGTCATCGAGCACGAACAGCCGTTGCACCTTGCTCTCGTGCAGCTGCTTGGCGGCGGCCTGGAGGGTGGTGTCGGCGGTGCAGGTGTGGGGGTGGTCGGCCATCACGTCGCCGACGGTATTGCCCAGCACCTGGTGCACCTGCTTATCCCACTGCAGCGGATTGCGCAGGTAGATGACGGCGTCGAGGAGCATCACGTAGGGGCCGGCGTCGAAGCCGCTCTCCCGCACCATCAACGCCTGCTCGGTGAGTTCGCCCACCAGTTCGCCCTCCTCCCCCACCACCGGCAGGCCGCTGATGTGGCGCTCGCTGAGCATCTGAACGGCCTCCTGCAGGAGGGTGTCCCGGCGCACCGACAGCACCGGGCTGGTCATCACGGCGGAGACGGGGCGGTCGACGACCATCGGCTTGGCTGGCTCAGGGGCTGCGGGCATTCTGCTGCGGCGCCGGCAGGGGGCCCGGCGGGGGGATGGCGGCAGAGGCCCAGCAGGGGGATGGCGGCAGAGGAGGATCGGACCGATCACCGCCACACCGCCGTGCGCCGTCTCGCCGATGGGCTCACCCTGGCCCGGGCCGTGTTGGGCCTGCCCCTGCTGCTGGCCCTGGCGGCGGGGCAGCAGGGCCTGGCCTGGTGGATTCTTCTGCTCGGCGGCCTCACCGACGCGGCCGATGGCGCCCTGGCCCGCCGCGCCGGTGGCGGTTCGGTGTGGGGCGCCCGCC
>CAIVPT010000313.1 GCA_903907855.1 uncultured Synechococcaceae cyanobacterium
AGCCTCCGCCAGCGGCTGGGCCGCCGCCGCGATCCTGTTCTGGCGCCGCCCCTGCCCCATGGGCTCGGCAGCACCCCCCTGGAGATCTTGGCCCGCCGGCTCGGCGAACAGATCGAAGCCGCCTTCGGCCCCGAGCAACCCATCGACCTGCTCGGCTTCTCGATGGGCGGACTGATCGCCCGCACCTGGCTGCAGCTGGAGGGGGGAGCGGCGCGCACCCGGCGCTTTCTGAGCATCGCCAGCCCCCATGCCGGCAGCCTGGTGGCCCTGCCCTGGCCCCGGCCCCTGCTGGCCGGCCTGGCCGACATGAAGCCCGGCAGTTCCCTGCTGCGCCGCCTCGATGCTGATCTGGAGCCGCTGCGGCGCGTGGACTGCGTCAGCCTCTATGTGCTCACCGATGTGATGGTGGTTCCGGGCTGGAGTGCGGTGCTGCCGGTGGGTCCCCACCGCCCGCTGCCGGTGTGGCAACACAGCCGGGTGATGGCCGAGCCCGCCTCCCTCGATCCGATCGTGGCGGAGCTGCTGCGGCCGTGATCGTTTCCGCCCCGGTCCTGTTGCTGCTGGTGGGCCTCTCCTTCTCCCTTTCCCATGCCTTCGCCCTGCTGGCCAACCGCCTGACGCCCCGCCAGATCCTGGTGCGCCTGCTGCTCGATGCCCTGGTGCTGGCGCTGGCGTTCCTGCTGGCCTCCGGCGTGGACATGGTGCTGCTGGCGGCCCTGGCCACCCCGCCGGTGCGCCCCTCCGCGTTTCTGGCGGGGATGGATCGCGTCCTGCTGCCCGGCCTGGCCTACGGGTTCGTCGCGGCCCCCTACATCGGTGTGCCGCTGGCGGTGCTCCTCTGGGCCCTGCTCCATCTCGGCACCGTGCACCGCCTGCACCACCTCTTCGGCCTGCCCTGGCTCCAGGCCCTGACCCTGGCCACGCCTGGCTTCCTGGTGGCCCTGGCCCTGGTGATCCTGCTGTTTCGACAGAGCTGGCAGCGCAGCTACCTCCGCCTCGCCGAGGAGGTGGAGGCTGCCGGGGTTGGGGCCGCACGGGGACAGGGGAGCTGATGGCTGTTCGGGCGGCGATCCGTGAGCAGCTGCGTGCCCTTCGCCTCGACCGGCGATTGGCCCTTGCGGTCCTGCTGAGCCTCCTGGTCCTGGGCGCCGTGGTCTCCCCCCGCCTGCGGGGCCTGCTGCTCGCCCTGCTCGATCCGCCGGAACTGTGGCTGCTTCTGCCCTGGTGCCTGGCGGCGGTGCTGTTGCTGGTTCCGATCGCGGGCATCGTCTCGCTCGTGAGCCAATACGCCTTCTGGGAGGGCTGGCTGTCGGGCCTGCCCGACCCCGCCACACTGTTTCCGCGCCCCAACCCTGCCTATGCCCAGTCGGAGGACAGGGCTGGGGGTGGGGCGCCGCGGGGCTACGTGATCTACCTCGACGGCATTCATCAGTACTCCTTCGACCATCCACCCCGGGTGACGGCCTTCCTGGGTGATCTTGAGCGGCGCCTCGGGCCAGGCATTCAGCTGGTGCGTGGCTTTGAGACCTACACGGTGATGCCGGTCCCGCTGGCGGAAGACCGGGGTGGTGCCTGGTTCTGGCGGCGCCTCTTTGCCCTCCAGGAGCACCATCCGCAGGTGTTGGTGCGTGCGCTCACCGCCGCACTGGTGCAGGCCAACAACATCATCAAAGTGGGCATTTCCTCGGATCGCCGCTATGGCCCGATCGGCCACTACGAGCTTGCCCTGCGCATCGCCGAGCGCCTCGCCCACAGCGGATTTCATCCGGAGCAGGGGGCGAGCCTGGTGCTGCTCGGCTACAGCGGCGGGGCGGAGATGGCCTTCGGTGTGGCCGATTACCTGCAGAGGCTCTGTCCGGTGCCGTTGCGGGTGATCACCTTCTGCGGGGTGTTCAGCGGCAACCATCCGCTGGAGCGGGTGGAGGCCATCGGCACGGTGGTCGGGAGCCGGGATCCGGTGGCTGCCTTCGGCAGGGTGGCCTACCCGGCCCGCTCGGCCTTCTCGCCCTTCTCCCGCTGGCGCCGGGCCCTTGGGCAAGGGCGGGTGGAGCGCCGCACCATTGACGGGATGGGCCACAACGGCGAGATCGGACCCTTCGCCGACGCGTTCCGGGAGCCGCTGCTCACGGCGATCCTTTCGTTGCTGGCGACCTGAGCCAGGGCTGCGCGCCCCGGCCCCAATCCTCCCAGCCTTCAGGCTTCCACCAGGCCGGTGTGCCGGATCAGCGCCTCCGCGGAGGGGGGGCGCCCGCGGAACGCCTCGAACACCTCCCCAGGATGGCGGCTGCCCCCGAGGCTGAGCACCGTGTCGCGGAAGCGGCGGCCGGTGGCGCGGATCTGCTCCTCGTTCTCGAGCCCCACCTCCTCGAAAGCGCTGAAGGCGTCGGCGCTGAGCACTTCGGCCCACTTGTAGGAGTAATAACCGGCCGAGTAGCCACCGGCGAAGATGTGACCGAAGGAGCAGAGCAGGGCGTCCTCCTCGATCGGCTGCAGCACCGCAGTGGAGGCGGCCAGTTCACGCCGCAGCCCCTCGGGCGTCTGACCGCCATCGGGGTGCCAGTGGCTGTGGAGGCGCAGGTCGGTGAGGGCGAAGTGGACCTGGCGCAGGGTGGCCGAGCCCCCCATAAAGGTGCGCGCCGCCTGGAGTTTGGCGAATTCCGGCTCCGGCAGGGGCTCGCCGCTCTGCCAGTGGCGGGCCATGCCCATCACGGTGGCGCGGTCGTAGCACCAGTTCTCCATGAACTGGCTGGGCAGCTCCACGGCATCCCACTCGACGTTGTTGATGCCGGCCGCCTGCGGTCGCTCCACGGTGGTGAGCATGTGGTGGAGGCCGTGGCCGAATTCATGGAAGAGGGTTTCCACCTCCTGGAAGGTCATCAGGCTGGGGGCCTCGCCCACCGGCGGGCTCTGGTTGCACACCAGGTAGGCCACCGGCAGCACGGGGGTGCCATCCGGGCGCAGGGAGCGCACCAGGCATTCATCCATCCAGGCGCCGCCGCGCTTGTTGCCGGGCCGGCTGTAGGGGTCGAGGTAGAAGGCGGCGATGGCGTTGCCACTGGCGCGGTCCCGAACCCGGAAGAAGCGCACATCGGGGTGCCAGATCGGCGCTTCCCCATCCGCCGCCTCGATGGCGATGCCAAAGAGGCGATCGCAGAGGTCAAACAGGCCGTCGAGCACCTGCGGCAGCGGGAACCAGGGGCGCAGGGCTTCGCTGTCGAGCTCGAACCGCTCCTGCCGCAGCACCTCCGCCCAGGGGCTCACATCCCAGGGTTGGAAGTCCGCCGCTTCCGGGGCCCCGTGGCGCTCAGCGCAGCGGCGGAGCTCTTCGAGCTCCCGCTGCGCGGCCGGCAGGGCGGCGGCGCGCAGATCCTCCAGCAGCCGCTCCACCTCCTCCACGCTGCCGGCCATCTTCGAAGCCAGGCTCACCTCCGCCCAGGTGGCGTAGCCGAGCCGCTGGGCCTGCTCGAGCCGCAGCGCCAGGATCCGCTCAATCACCGGCGCGTTGCCGAGCTCCCGGTCCTCGCCGGCGGCGCGGCTCACGTGGGCCTTGTAGACCTTCTCCCGCAGGTCGCGGCGACGGCTGTACTGCAGGAAGGGGGCGAAACGCGGCATGTCGAGCCCCACCAGCCAGGGCCCCTGCTCGGCCGTGGCCCCCCCCTCGCCGGCCGCGACCGCTGCCGCCGCCAGCTGGGCGCGGATGCTCTCGGGCAGGCCCTCCACCTCGGCTGGCTCGCTGAGCCGCAGGCTCCAGGCGTTGGTGGCGTCGAGCACCCGGTTGCCGAAGCTGGTGGAGAGCTCCGCCAGTTCCTGGCTGGCCGCGTTGTAGGCCTTCTGCGCCTCCCCCTCCAGGGCGACGCCGCGAAGCTCCATGTCCCGCAGTTCGGCCGCCAGGATGCGCCGCTGGGTGGCATCGAGGTCCTCGCGTTCGCCAAGCCGCCGCAGGGCTGCGTGGATCACCTGGCTTTGGCCCGCCCGGTTCCCGAAGGCCACCACAGCCCCCTGCTGGCGGGCGTGCGCCTCGCGCAATTCGGGGCTATTGCAGACGCCCGTCAGATGGCTCACCACGCCCCAGCTCCAGCGCAGGCGTTCGCCCAGGCGGTGGAGCGGATCCATCACCTCGGGCCATGCGAGAGACTGGCCGCTGGCAAGCGCCCCGCCGAGACGGCCCTCGATCGCGCCGAGCTCAGCCTCAAGCTGGGCCATCAGCTCGGGGATGTGTTCATCGACATGCTCCGGCTGGATCGCCTCGAAGGGGGGCAGTCCCTCCCCGTGCAGAAGCGGCGGCGGGGGCGCGGCGGTGGCAGTCATCGGCGGCGGCGGGGAATGGGCCCATTCCAACCGATCAGCGCCAGCGACGGCGACACCCGCCAGGGCGAAACGACAACGCCGGATCGCTCTGCGTCCTCCCTCAACCCACTCCGCCCGCGCGAGCCAATGCCAGGGATCCCACCTGGGCCAGCTGGGTGGCCAGGGCATTGGTGCTCGCCTCGTAGAGATCGATGGCCACCCGGGGCCAGAAACCGATCACCAGGGTGGGCACCAGCAAGGTCAGGCCGATCACGAGCTCGCGCGGACGCATGTCGCCCACCACGGCCAGGGCCGGGATTCGAGGACCGAAGAACACCCGCCGGCAAAGGGAGAGCAGATAGATGGGCGTCAGCACCAAACCGATGGCGGCAAGCACCACGGCGATCACGCGAAAGGCAATGGTGTAGTCGTCGCTGGAGGTCACCCCAAGAAACACGGTGATTTCGCTGACAAAACCGCTCATGCCGGGCAGGGCCAGCGACGCCAGGCAGCTGGCGAGAAAGAAGGCGAAGGTGACCGGCAGGGCCTTGGCCAGGCCCCCCATGTTGGGAATGGAGAGGGTTTCGGTGCGCTCGTAGAAGACGCCGGTGACGAAGAACATCGCGGCGGCGATCAGGCCATGGCTGATCATCTGCAGCATCGCCCCGCTCAGGCCGAGGGCGTCGATGGCGCCAATCCCCATCAGCACGAAGCCCATGTGGCTCACCGAGCTGCAGGCGATGCGGCGCTTGACGTTGTCCTGGGCGAAGGCGTTGAGAGCTCCGTAGATGATGTTGACAATGCCGAGCACGATCAGGGCCGGCGCCAGCAGATGGTGGGCCTCCGGCAGCATCTGCACGTTGAAGCGCAGCAGGGCATAGCCGCCCATCTTGAGGAGAACGCCCGCCAGCAGCATCGAGACCGGCGCATTCGCTTCACCATGGGCATCGGGTAGCCAGGTGTGCAGCGGGAATATGGGCAGTTTCACCCCAAAACCCACCAGGAACCCGAGGTAACACAGCAGGCCGAGGCTGCCGCCAGGGCTGCGGGCGGCCAGCTCGCTGAGGTTGAGGGTGAAGGGGCCGTTCAGGGCCAGGGCCAGGCCGCTGATCAGGATCAGCAGAGAGGCGGTGGCGGTATAGAGAATGAACTTGGTAGCCGCGTACTGACGTTGCTTACCTCCCCAGATGGCGATCAGCAGGTACACCGGCACCAACTCCAGCTCCCAGGCGAGGAAGAAGAGCAGGAAATCCTGCGAAAGGAAGACCAGGCTCTGGGCGGAGGCCTGGAGCAGCAGCAGGGCGAAATAGAGGCGGGTTTTGCGGGCGATGTTCCAGCTGGCCGCAGCGGCAAGAAGGGTTACCAATCCACTGAGCACCACCAGCGGTGCGGAGAGGCCATCGGCCGCTAGGGACCATTCCAGCCCCAGGGTGCGCACCCAGGGCACCCTCTCCACCAGCTGGAGGCCGGGCTCGGATCCCTGGAAGTGGCGGGTGAAACACCAGATCATCAGGCCAAGGTCCGCCAGAAGGGTGGCCAGGGCGATGGTGCGGGGCAGCTTCGGATCGCTGGGATCCCCCGGCAGCAGGGGCACCAGCAGGGCGGCGGCGGCGGGCAGCAGAACGATCAGGCTCAGCCAGGGGAAGGCGGCGGCGGACGCAACCGGTTCGGCAAGGGAGGCGTCCATCACGGGGTGCAGCGTGCGGAATGGCAGGGGCGGGTAGGACCGCCCCTGCCAGCATGCACTGGCGGCGGCTCTAGCCCCGGCTGAGCATATCTACCCATTCGAGGGGCTGACTTGTGCGCCCCCCTCGCGGTCCTCTGCCATGGGCTCCCACAGGCTCCCCTGCTGTTGCAGTCCCACCACCGAGTGACGGCTGCTCACCCCCTCCGCCTGCCAGGCGCTCACCATCGCCTCCCCTACCGCTTCCGCCGTTTCCGCCGGGCAGAGGGCCAGCAGGGTGGGCCCAGCGCCGCTGATCACGCATCCCCAGGCACCCGCCTGCAGGGCCGCCTCCCGCACGGTCCGCCCCCCCTGAATCAATCCCCAGCGGTAGGGCTCGTGGATGCGGTCGTGCATGCCGTCGCTGATCAGGTCGCCGTTGCCGCTGCGCAGCCCCTGGAGCAGCAGGGTGAGGGCGCCCAGATTGAGCACCGCGTCCTGGATCGGGATGCTGCGGGGCATCGCCCGTCGCGCCTCGCTGGTGCTCAGGCGGATCGAGGGGATCGCCAGCACCACTTTGACGGATTCATTCCATTCGCAGCGCAGCACCCGCCAGCGCTGGGAGGCGGCCCGGGCCGTCAGGCAGAGGCCCCCCACCAGGGAGGGCACAACGTTGTCGGGATGGCCTTCCAGGTCGATCGCCAGCTCCAGCAGCTTCTCCCGGCTCAGCGGTTCGCCCATCAGGGCGTTTGCGCCCACCAGCCCGGCCACGATCGCCGTGGCGCTGCTGCCGAGGCCCCGGGCGGGCGGAACCGCCAGCTCCACGCGGGCCCGCAGGCCCACCGGCTCCTGGCGGGCTTCCCGCCAGACCCGCTGCGCTGCCCGATACACGAGGTTGTCCGGTCCCCCCCGCAGGTGCGTCCCCTCACTGCCCTCGATGATGAGATCGAAGCGTTCCCCATCGCCCTCGATCACCTCCAGCGCGAAGCGGTTGCTGAGGTCGAGGGCGGCGCCGAGGCAATCGAAGCCCGGGCCGATGTTTGCCGTGGTGGCGGGCACATCTACCAACACCCCCTGGCCGATCTGGGGCCGAGCCATGGCTACCGGGTCACTGTCCGCCAGTGTTGCAGTCGGCCGGCCGGGCATCAGGCCAACAGGGCCCTGGCACGGCAGGCGGCGCTGAACGATCCCACCTTGGGATCGATGACGGCCTGGATCGGCAGCGGCTCAAGAGTCGGCCGCAGCCGCCCCTTGGCCAGAAAAGCCTCCGTGAAGGTGCGGGAGCGCAAGCCCGCGAGCAATTTGGCGGCGGTGCCACCCGCCAGCCAGATGCCGCCGCGGCTCAGGCTTGTCAGTGCCAGGTCCCCCACCACCGATCCGTAGGCCGAGAGCCACAGCCCCATCGCCTCGCTGGCCAAGGGCTCTCCCTCGTTCGCCGCCGCCGACACCGCTGCTGGCAGATCCGCGGGGCCGGATCCATCGGCGCTGGCGCCGGCCTCGCCCGCCGCACTCCCGTGCCAGCGGCGGGCGACCTCCTGGAGAGGATGCTGTCCGTTCGGGTCGTGCTTCTGGAGCAGCCAGCGGGCCACATGACCCAGGCCCGTGCCGCTCACCACCCGCTCGATGGAGAGCCGCTCGAGGGCCAGATCGGCCCGCAGCCACTCTTTCAGCGACCATTCCGCCTCGCTGCGCGGTGCGAATTCACCGTGGGCCGCCTCCGAGGCGACGGCCCTCAGGCCCGCGGCGGTGGGGATGCCCAGGGCCACCCCCAATCCCGTGCCGGCGCCGAGGATCAGCAGCGGTTCGCCCGGCGCCGCGGTGCCCTCGCGCACCGGCGCCAGCTGGTGGTTGTCCAGGTGGGGCAGACCGTGCAGCAGAACGGCGAAATCATTGACCAATTCCACGCGGGGGATGCCGCAGGCGGAAGCCAGGGAGGCCTCACTCAGCCGCCAGGGCAGGTTGGTGAGCCTGGCCTGGCCCCCCTGCACGGGACCGGCCACCGCCAGGCAGGCCGCCGCAGGTCTCTGGTCGTCTGGATCGCGTAGGAACCGCTGCACCATGGGAGCCAGGTCATCCCACTCGGCAGACACAAACCTGTGTTCACGGCACAGGTCCAGGGTGGAGCCGTCCCAGCTGTAGAGGCTCAGAAGGGTCTTGGTGCCACCGATGTCACCGGCCAGCAGAGTGGTGATCACGGGATCCCTCCTGGCTCTTCGTTTCTGTCGTCTTCGCGAGAGAGTTGTTCGAGGTACTCGGCGTCGGCTCCGGCCCGGTTGCGGGCGTGGTGCTGCTGGTGACGCATCGGGCGATGGCGTCGCACCAGGGATAGCTGGTCGAGCCAGGAGCCCCGATTTTCGTCGCGCATGGCAATCGCGGCGAAGACGCCGCTGAGCATGGCGCTGATGCCCCCGAGGCGAATCAGCAGCAGCACCTCGGAAATGCGTCGGTTCTGGGTGGCGATGCGCTGCTGGGATTCCAGTTCAATGAGGCGATTGCGCAGGCCGCTGCCGGCGTTCGTGCGCACCGGCTCCAGGGGTTGCTGGATGCCCGGCGGCAGCTGGGGGGATCCGGGCAGGGTGCGCAGGGCCTGATTGAGCTCGGAGAAGCTGCGGCTCTGCTCGATGCCTTGGAGGGATCCCTGCAGGCGCGCGATCTGCTGGCGCACGGGTCGCTCCACCCGCTGCCCCATCTGCCAGAGGGCCGAAGCCTGCAGGGGAATCAGCAGGAGGTAGCCAAGGCAGGCGATCCAGGCCAGTTGGCGCGTGCGCTGCCACCAGGTTTCGATCCAGGGGTGCTGGGGTTCGAGGCAGGCCCCAAGCAGCAGCAGACAGCTGCCGAGCAGGGCAAAGGGGGAGGAGCCGATCAGCAGCTCCCCGAGCCGCAGCTGCCAGGTGGGATCCAGAAGCCGAGGGGTCAGCAGCTGGCCGAGGAGCCCGGAGAGAAACACACCGAACAGGGCCAGGCCCGAGAGGGCCAGCAACATGCCGGCGTCCTGAAGCATCCCGGGGGTGAAGGCTCGGCTCCCGCTGCTAACGCTAGGGGTATCGGGATCCACAGGGGTGGGCGTGAGTGAGACAGCTGGAAGCTAGACGCGCTGCCTGGATTCGCCACCCCCATCGCCCAGGGGCAGGATGGCCAGGCGGTGGGCATTGGCCTCGCCGGCCGCGCTGCGCAACCACTCCCCAGACACACTGCCCAGATCGCCCTGTCGGCGGCTGCGCAGGCTCACCTGGCCCGCCTCCGCCTCGCGCGCTCCGATCACGGCGAGAACGGGGATTTTCATCGTTTCGCCGTTGCGAATCAGCTTGCCCAGCCGTTCGCCGCTGCGATCGATGGCGGCCCGCACGCCCGCTTCGCTCAGCTGGCGGTGCAGGGCTTCGGCGTAGGGCATCACCTCATCGGTCACCGGCAACAGACGGATCTGCTCCGGTGCGAGCCAAAACGGAAAATCGCCGGCATAGTTCTCCGTCATGATTCCGAAGAACCGCTCCAGGGAGCCGAAGATGGCCCGGTGGATCATGATCGGCTGCTGGCGGGTGCCATCGGCGGCCACGTACTCCAGCCCAAAGCGTTCGGGCAGGTTGAAATCCAGCTGGATCGTGGAGCATTGCCAGAGGCGGCCGATCGCATCTTCGATCTTCAGATCAATCTTCGGGCCGTAGAAGGCACCGCCACCTTCGTCCACGCGATAGCTCCAGCCCTTGCGCTCCAGTGCCTCCACCAGCCCGCGGGTAGCCAGCTCCCAGACGGAGTCGTCGCCGATGGATTTCTCAGGACGGGTGGAGAGATGGATTTCGTAGCTGCGGAAGTCGAAGGTGGAGAGGATGCGCTCTGTGAGGTTGAGAACCCGCAGGATTTCATCGCCAATCTGCTCCGGCAGGCAGAACACGTGGGCGTCATCCTGGGTGAAGCCGCGCACCCGCATCAGGCCGTGCATTACCCCCGGCCGTTCATAGCGGTAGACAGTGCCGAGTTCCGCCCAGCGGATCGGCAGCTCGCGATAGGAGCGCAGCCGGGAGGCGTAGGTGAGCACATGGAACGGGCAGTTCATCGGCTTGAGCTGGAACTGCCGTTCATCCACCTGCATGGGGCCGAACATGCTGTCGGCGTAGAAATCGAGGTGACCGGAGGTGCGCCAGAGGTCGATGTCGGCCACGTGGGGCGTGTAGAGGAGTTCGTAGCCGTCCTCGAAGTGGGCCTGGCGCCAGAAGTCTTCGATCAGCAGCCGCATGCGCGCGCCGCGGGGATGCCAGAACACCAAGCCGGCGCCGGCCTCGTCCTCGATCGAGAAGAGATCGAGGTCGGTTCCGAGGCGGCGGTGGTCCCGTCGTAGGGCCTCCTGGCGGCGCCGCTGATGTTCGGCGAGTTGTTCGGGGGTTTCCCAGGCGGTTCCGTAGATCCGCTGCAGCTGGGCATTGTGCTCATCGCCGCGCCAGTAGGCGCCGGCGACGCTCTCGAGATCGAAGGCCTTGGGATCGAGGTCGGCGGTGTTGTCGACGTGGGGGCCCGCACAGAGATCCCACCAGCTGTCGCCAAGGGTGTAGAGGGTGATTGGTTCTTGGAGACCCGCCAGGATTTCGAGCTTGTAGGGCTCGTTCTGGGCCCGGATGCGGCGCTCGGCCTCCTCGCGACTCACCTCCAGGCGCTCCAGGGGCAGCCGGCGGCCGATGATCTTTCCCATCTCCTTCTTGATGGCCTTGAGATCGGCCTCCGTGAACGGCTCGGGATGGTCGAAGTCGTAGTAGAAGCCGGTTTCGGTCCAGGGACCGATGGTCACCTGGGCCCGGGGGAAGAGCTTCTGCACGGCCATGGCCAGCACGTGGCTCATCGAATGGCGGATGCGCAGCAGGCTGGGGCTTTCGCTGGTCTTGGGCAGGGGGATCGACGCCTCAGCCCCCCCGCCGGTGCCGCCGCCGTTGTCCCGGGGGGCATGCGGGGCCGCCTGGGCCATCGGCGAGCTGGTCACGGGAGCTTCGGAGCACGAGGATCGATCCTACGCAGACCCAGGCGGGCTCCGGCCATCGGCGACTTTCTCCCTAGCCTGGGGCTGGCCATGCCTGCCGATGAGCTTCACGCCCCGCCCCCCTTCCGCGTCCGTGCGCCGCCCATGGCGTGGCGTCGTCGCTAAGGCGAAAGGCCAGGGCCCGTTGCTGGAGGAGCCCCGCACCTTGGCGGTGAGTTATCTGCTCTGGGGCGCTGGCATGTTCGGGGTATGTGGTCTGCAGCGTTTCTATAACCGCCGGCCCCTCTCCGGTTTTCTCTGGCTGTTCACCCTGGGGTTGTGCGGCATTGGCCAGCTGGCCGATCTGCTGCTCATCCCCGATCTGGTCAAGCAGGCGAACCAGCGCGCCCTGCTGGAGGATGCCCTCTCGGCGTTGGCCGATGCGGAGGGCGAGGAGATGGCCGTGCCGCTCGAGCGCCAGCTGCTGTTGCTGGCCCGACGGGCCGGTGCCCAAGGCTTCACCCTCAATGACGCTCTGGTGGATCTGCAACTGCCCCGCTCGATCGACAGCGGCATGGTGCGCGCTGAGATCGAGCGATTGCTGCAGGTCGAGCTGCTCGATGTGGGAAACGACGAGCGGGGTCGCGTCGTTTACCGCGAGCCCTGAAGCATTTGCTTGCGCTTGTTCGCTTAAAGCTCACAGGCTTTGGCAATGGCCTGGTCAGTCCGTGCGAAGCAATGGAGAAAGGGCTCGTAAAGTTAAGGGTTTGGTGGCATCAAGAGGCCTGTGTGCTGCTTCTTTCTTGTGGATTCTTCCCGGTAGTCTTCGCCTGATATTGACGTTCTCTGTGGTTCGTCTCTAGGGTTGCTGCAGACAGTCTGCGGCGGGGAAGGGATCATTGAATCCACGTGGATTCTTTTCTATTGATCTCTGATTTATCTCCGTTGTATGCACTGATATCAGCACCTCTAGCCCCCTCTCTACCGTTTCACTTCCCATGGCTGATCGCGCTTCCAAGGCCACCCGAGGTCGTCGCCTGGCGTTTCTGCTCGCCGGTGGCAGTCTGCTCACTACTGCCGCAGCTCTGCCCGCCCTTGCTGCCGACACGTTTTCCTACGGCATCGATGACAAACAGCGCATTCTTCAGGTCGATCTGACACAAAAGGATCAGCAGGTTGTTTTTAACGCAGCTCCCATCGTCTGCGATGGTCTTACCCCTGCGGAAAAGGCTCTCTGCTCCGGGGCTGGTGGTGGCCTTCAGCGCTATTATTCCAATAACTTTGCCTATGACGATACCCGTCGTCAATTCTATTTCATGGACTTCAAGGGGAATCTTCGTTACTGGGATTTCAAGCCCGGCTCCGGTCTTCCCGTGATTGCAGACAAGGATGCCATCGGTCTGGATCAGGTGAGCCGCACCAGCACCCAGTTCACGGCAAACGGCAGTTACTACAACGATTCCTTCTACTACTTTATTGATAGCACCGCCCCTAACGGAAGCGGCGCACCTCCGCCGTCCAGCCCCGATCGCAACAAACTGGTCAAATTTGACCTGACCTTCGACGGTGATAACAAGCCGACGGGGGGAACTGCGACCAAAATCACTGTTGACGGGCTGGAGAACAATTTCATCTTCGGCGATATCGCCATTGACAGCACTGGCAAGCTGTATGGCGCCAATACGAGTGGTTCCTTCTTCACCCTCGACCTCAACCAGTGCCCCGGTGCCTCCTGTGCGGCCCAGTATCTGCTCAATTCCGGCTCCAACATCAATCCGAGCCTGCAGATCGCCTTCGATCAAGACTTCCAGACCCTCTACGGCCACACCTTCGACGCCAACAGCAATGGCTCAAGCACCGATGCTGGAGGCTGGGGCACGATAGACACCGCCACCGGTGTCTACACGCCGTTTGCGGGATCCGAGTCCTTCACCAGCACCCCCTTGCGTGACATCGCCGGGGCATCGGGCCAGGAGATCTTCGTGCCTGGTCCGCTGCCGGTGCTTGGGGCCGGGGCGGCCTTTGGCTGGACACGCCGCCTGCGCCGTCGTCTGGCTCAGGCTGGCCGCAGCTCCCGCTGACGGTTCAGTTCCTGCCGGTAAAAGGCCTGGAGTTCCGCGGCCGATCGCACGGGTTGTCCATACACGCTGCCGCCGTGCCACGACGGCAGCGAAGCCCATTCGGGGGCTAACCGTGCCAGCACCTCGGTACTCAGGCCGTCCCGGTCAAAGCTCTGGAGGGCACCGCGCTTACGCACCAGGTGCAGAGCTGCCTGGTCCTGGCTACTGGGCCTGAAGTCCGGGAGCGCGAGCTCCCGGGCCGTGGCCTTCCAGGTCTGGGGAAGAAATTGATAGGCCCCTGCGGCGGCGCTCACGTAGCGCCGCCGCACTTCTGTTTCTGGGTGGCGCCCATAGCCTGCGAACCGTCCTCCCCCGTAAAGCATTCGATAGCCCTCCGCGCTGCCCCCCAGCCAGGTGCCCTCGGCATAGCGGATCGTGTTGAGCAGGGCCCTTCGCTCCGGTGTCAGGTGATAAATCCCGGCGGGTAGGGCCATGGCATGGGCCTGGCCCTGGCCCTGGCCGTGGCCCTGGGCTTGGGCATGGCGCTGGTGGCCGCCGTTCAGATTCGCCCCTGCGGGGACTGCGAGGCTTGCCTGTGTTCGGACGCTGGAAGCCGAGGCGCTGGTCAGGCGATTCGGCTGGGGGCTCGGATGGGGTCCGGCCAGCGGCAGCAGCAGGAGCAGGGTGGCCAGGAAGGGACGACCAGCCGGGGGCAGGGTGATCGGCCCTGTGGGGCGCAGAGGGTGACGCAGTCTGTTGCGAAGGCGGAGCGAGGTCAGAGCGTGAAGCGGCAAGTGGCAGGACCTTGCTCGAAGGCCCCGCGTTTCCACCACCCCCCCGCGGGCCGGTCTGGACAAGCTCGCCCGCATGTGCAGACGACGGCCGACGCGAGATAGTGCGTGGGCAATCCCACACGTACCGCGGGATTTGAAGAAAAGCTAACGAACCGCGTCCCGGCGAGGGAGCCCCCTGAGACGGTCGCTACGTATTAGGGGCGCTTATCCATCCGGCCGGGATCGTTCAGGCCTCAGCCCGGCTCCAGGAACCCCATGGCTTGGCGTACCCGCGCCAGGCTCCTGCCCGCCACCTCCTGGGCCCGCTCCCGGCCCTGCCGCAGAACCATCTGCAGAACACCTGGATCGGCGCGGAGTTCGCTGTAGCGCTGCTGGATCGGTCGTAACGCCTCCACCACGGTTTCCGCCAGAAGGGGTTTGAACTGCCCCCAGCCCATGGCGGCGCACTCCTCGGCGGCTCGTTCCCGTCCCAGGCCGCTCAGCAGGGCGTAGAGCCCCAGCAGGTTGTCGGCTTCGGGGCGCTCGGGCTGGTTGAACGCCAGACCCATCACGGCATCGGTCTTCGCCCGCTTGATCTTGCGGGTGATCAAATCCGGCGAATCGAGCAGGGTGATGCGCGAGGCCTCGTTGGGATCGCTCTTGCTCATCTTGCTGCGACCATCGGTGAGGCTCATCACCCGGGCCCCCTGGGAGAGGATCAGGGGTTCGGGCACCTTGAGGATCGCCGCGGGTTCACCCTGGGCATCCCGCTCGCCGAAGCGGGCGTTGATGCGCTGCTGGGCGATGTTGCGGGCCAATTCGAGGTGCTGCTTCTGGTCCTCGCCCACTGGCACCAGATCCGCTTCATACAAAAGGATGTCGGCCGCCATCAGCACCGGGTAATCCAGCAGGCCGGTTGACACCTCGGCCCCCTGTTTCACCGCCTTCTCCTTGAACTGGATCATGCGCTCCAGCCAGTTCAGCGGCGTCACGCAGTTCAGCAACCAGCACAGCTCGCTGTGGGCGCTCACCTGGCTTTGCACGAACACGGTGGAGCGCGCCGGATCGATGCCGCAGGCCAGATACAGCGCCGCTGTGGTGAGGGTGTCCTCCGCCAGCCGGGCAGGGTCGTGCGGCACGGTGATCGCGTGCAGGTCGACCACACAGAAAAAGGTGTCGTGGCTTTCCTGCAGGTCGACCCAGTTGCGGATGGCGCCAAGCCAGTTGCCCAGGTGGAGGGCCCCGGTCGGCTGCACACCGGACAAAACCCGGGGCCGTGGCGGTGTCATGGGGACGTCAGCCTTCCAACGGGGCGTCGGTGGGCTCGCTGGTGGCCTCGGCAACCCCATCGGCAGGGGGGTCGCCCGCTGCCTCGGCCGCTCCTTCCAGAGCGGGCTCCGTCTGGGCGACTTCGACTTCCGCTACGGCTTCGGCCGAAGCGCCTTGGGCCGCATCGCCTTCGGCCATCGCGCCTTCGGCCACAGCGTTTTCGTTCGGAGCATCTTCGGCAGGGGCCGACGCCGGGCGTGCCGGCCGGGCGAAGGGGTCGACCCGGGCTCGCCCACCGCGGCCCGACTCCATCGGCCCGCGGTCGCGGCGGGGCTCGCCGGAGCGGCCACCCTCGCGGCCACCTTCGCGGGCCCCTGCCGGTCGGTCGCCACCCTGGGCGCGTTGCTGGGCGATCAGATCGTTCAGCTGCCCTTGCTCGAGCTGCTGGGCGAGGGTGCGCAGCGAAAAGCCGAGCACGGCAACGGTGGAGCGCAAGCCGAAGGCCTCCTGAAGAGCCCGCGAGGCCTGCATCTCGTTGTCGCTCAGCCGGATGCGGAAGCCACCGCCTTCACGGCTGCCCCCCGAGCGGGAGCCCCGCCCCTGTCCGTCCCCTTGGGCACCATCCTGGGCCGCGTCACCTGCGCGGTGGGAGGGAAAACGTTCGTCCGCCATCGCCAGACCATGTTCAGGACCAAGTGTGGCGCATCGACGGCTCCGGTTCGTCAGCGCCTGGACACAGCCAGAACAGCTGATGCTCCGGCCCTCCGGCATGGGCCTGCCCTCCCCGGGCTAGCACCAGCAGGGGCACGGGGCAGGGACGCTGCTGGTGCCAGCGCTGGCGGTAGTTGGCCCGCAGATCCAGGTAACGCTCCAGGGTCCAGCCGCGATAGCCCCCCTCCTGGGCCTGCCAGAAGCGTCGTTGGGCCTCGCGACAGGCCTCGGCCCCGAATTCCTCCCAACACATCTGCTGGGCCTGCCAGCTCTCCAGCCCGGCGTCGCGCCATTGCCGGTAACGCACCAGCTCCGGGGCCTCGCCGCTGCTGTCCGGGGGCAGGTGGGTGGCGAGATCCGACAGGTTCCGCACCGATAGCTGGAGCCAGCAGCGATCGAGAAGAAACACCGGTGCGCTGTCGTTCCATTCCTGAGCCCTTTGCAGGGCCCGCCAGGGGGCCAGCAGCTCATGGCGCTGCCGGACGGTCAGGATCTGCAGCGGGTCGTCGAGGCTGCTGGAGCGAGCGCGGGTGAGACGGCGCCCTTCGCTGGGGGTGAGTTCCGGAAGCCTGGGGCGGGGATCCATGGGCCGGGGGGGCGCCGGGGGCTGGGGAACAATCGGGGCCGATGGCTTGGCCTGAGGGTACTTGCCCCAGCCGGGGAGCGCCGTGGCGCCCCATACATCCGGCAGCCGACGATCGCCGCCAACGATCTGAGCTAAAGAGGCATCGATGCAGGCAGCTCCGTGACCGCTCCGGAATCCTCCCCCTCCCCCCTGGCCGCCTCCCTGCGGGCGCTTCCCTGGCGACGTCCGCTGTTGCTTCTGGTCGGAGGGGCTGTGGTCAGCGAGGGTCTTGCCCAACTGGTGCCCGTTCCCCCCTCCACCTGGGTGGGCGGTGTGGCCCTTGCCGGGGGCTGGTGGTTGCTTTCGCGGCGCCGCCCCGGCATCCAGCCCCGCCTTCCCCGCACGCTCGACGGCTGGTTCACGCGCTGTGAGCGCGTTCTGGAGCAGTTGGAACACCGTGGCCAGCAGGTCGGTGGCGGGGTTCTGGAGCCGCGTCGCGCCGAGCTTCAGGCCCTGCGGGATGGGAAAGGGCAACGCCCCCTCAGCCTTGCCCTCGCCAGCAGCCAGCCGCCGGAGGCGGAGCAGCAGCCGGCCTTTCTGGCGGCGCTGCGGGGGGGGCTTCCCCTGCGGCTTCACTGGGGCCAGGCCCTGCCGGCCCGGAGCGCCGACTGGCGCTGGGGATCCGCCTTTGAAGCCAGCGATCTGGTGCTGTTTCATCTGCGAGCTCCCCTGCGCGCTGCCGACCTGCGCTGGCTCGAGGCCCTGCCCGCCGGCCAGCCGCTGTGGCTGCTGCTGGAGGCACCCGCTGCCGCCGACGGTCTGGTCCAGGATCTACGGAGCCTCTGGCCCGCCGCCGATTCGGAGCGCTTTCTGGCCTGGGACGGACGCGCTGAGGGTCTGGCCACCAGCCTGGCGCCGCTCACCTCCTGGCTGGCGCGGGAGGGACGCTCCCTGCCGGAGCTGACCGCCCGGCGACGGTTGGAAGCCCTGCACGGACGCTGGCAGGCCGAGCTGGAGGTGCTGCGGCGCAACGAGTGGCACCGGCTGCAGCAGCGCACCCAGTGGCTGGTGGCCGCCGGGGTGATCGCAGCCCCCCTGGCCAGCCTCGACCTGCTGGTGCTCACCTGCGCCAACGGACTGATGCTGCGGGAGATGGCGCAGTTGTGGGACTGCGAGTGGGACAGCGAAGCCCTGCGGGCTGCCGCGGTGGAACTCGGCCGCGCCGCCCTGGCGCTGGGGCTGGTGGAGTGGAGCACCCAGGCCCTGGGGGCGGCCTTGCGTCTTCACCACGCCGGCTGGCTGATCGGGGGGGCGATGCAGGCGCTCAGCGCCGCCTATCTCACCCGCGTGGTGGGGCGCGCGATGGCGGATGTGCTGGCCCTCTCCGCCGGGGTGAGCGAACCGGATCTGGAGGCAATCCGGCGCCAGGCGCCGGTGTTGGTGGCTCGCGCCGCCGAGGCGGAGAAGCTGGATTGGGCCTCGTTTTTGCAGCAGGGGATGGACTGGCTGCGGCAGCAGGGTGGCCCGGCAGCCCCTGGTGTGCTTCAGGAAAGTACATAAACAACCCTTGCAATTTGCGGAGGCGCCAGGTCTTCTGTTGCGATTCAGGCGTCCAGTCGTAGCGTGTTAACGCTCGCCTCGACAGTTGTGTTGGGTCGGGTCTTTTCTTCCCCTCTCTCACCGCATTTTTCATCCCATGACCACTG
>CAIVPT010000314.1 GCA_903907855.1 uncultured Synechococcaceae cyanobacterium
GCCGGGCTGCACACCTACCTGCGCAGCCTCGACATCCGCTTTTCAGGAGGGCTGGGGAGCAGCGACGGCTGAGGAGGGCTGGGGCTGGGGCTCCTCGGCCTCCCAGGCCGCCACCTGGGCCCGGAAGCTCTCCCCCTCGATCGTCTCCTCCTCGATCAGGCGCTCCACCAGGGCATCCATCAAGGCGCGGCGCGGGCCCAGCAGGGCGATCGCCTGCTCCAGGGAGCGGGCCGCCAGCTCCCGCACCTGGCGGTCGATGCGGTCGCCGGTGCGGCGGGAGTAGGGCGGCTCGGAGCGGAGCCAGTCGCGGCCAAGGAACACTTCGGCCCCTTCCCCCTCCAGCGCCAGCGGTCCGAGGCTGGAGAAGCCGTAGCGGGTGACCATCTCGCGGGTGATGCGACTCACCTGCTCCAGGTCGCCGGCAGCCCCCTGGGTGACTTCGTTGGCGCCGAACACCACGATCTCCGCGGCGCGGCCCCCGAGCACCACCACGAGCCGATCCAGCAGGTAGGCCCGGCTGATCAGTCCGGAGTCGAGGATGTCCTCATCGGGCATGGTGCGGGCGAACCCGCCGACCCCACCGGCACGGGGCAGCAGGGTCACCTTGTCGAGCCGGTCGGCGTGGGGCAGCAGGGTGGTGAGCAGGGCGTGGCCGATCTCGTGATAGGCAATCAGGCGCTTCTTGGCGGAATCCTGGAGCGGAGCCGCGGTGAGCCCCATGGTGATGCGCTCCAGGGCGTCGCCGATGGCCTGGTCGTCGATGGTGGCCTGCTGGCGGCGGGCGGTGAGGATGGCCGCCTCGTTGAGCAGGTTGGCCAGGTCGGCGCCGGAGAAGCCGGGGGTGCGGGAGGCCCAGGCGGGCAACGACACCGAATCGGCCAGGGGTCGGCTGCGGGCATGGACCGCCAGGATCTGCTCACGGCCCGCCCGGTCGGGCAGGTCAACCAGGATGCGGCGATCGAAGCGACCCGGGCGCATCAGGGCCGTATCGAGCACATCGGGGCGGTTGGTGGCCGCCAGAAGGATCACGCCGGAGTTCTCCTCAAAGCCATCCATCTCGGTGAGCAGCTGGTTGAGGGTCTGCTCCCGCTCGTCGTTGCCGCCACCGATGCCGGCCCCCCGCTGGCGACCGACGGCATCGATCTCGTCGATGAAGATGATGCAAGGGGCCTTGGCCTTGGCCTTGCGGAACAGATCCCGCACCCGGCTGGCGCCGACGCCCACAAACATCTCCACGAATTCGGAGGCGGCCATCGAGAAGAACGGCACGCCGGCCTCCCCGGCGATCGCCTTGGCCAGCAGGGTCTTGCCGGTGCCCGGGGGCCCCACCAGCAGCACCCCCTTGGGGATCTTGGCGCCGACGGTGGTGAAACGTTCGGGCGTCTTCAGGAAGGTGACCACCTCCTGGAGCTCCTCCTTGGCCTCACCGATGCCGGCCACATCCTCAAAACGCACCGTGGGGGCCCCTTCGGGCTGCAGGCGCGCCTGGCTGCGGCCGAAGCCGAGGGTCTTGCTGGCCGCCTGGGCCGAGCGGCGCAGCAGCAGGCTCAGACCGAGCAGCAGCAACACCACCAGCAACACGTTGCCAGCGAGGGCCGCCACGGCGTCATCGCGGCGTTCGTCGCGAACGGTGAGGGGCACCCGCGCCTGCTCGGCGGTGCGCAGCAGCAACTGGTTGTCGGGCAGTACCGGCACCTGCACGGTCTCGCCGCCGCGCATGGTGGCGGTGACCAGCCGCTGGCGTGGCGCCAGCTCCAGGGCGCTGATGCGGCCGGCCTCGATCTCGCGCAGCAACTGGCTGTAGGAGGGCTGGGAGACGCCGCCGCCCAGGCTGAAGGGATTGGGGCGCGTCGAAGGGGGCGCGTCGGGCCGATCGTCTGGGCGCGCAGGCCGGACCGGGGCGCCGACGGCCGGCGCGTTTGTCGCGTCCGGAGTGGCTCGGGCGGGCGTATCCGCTGAACCTGGAGAGGTGCCGCCCACTGCCTTACGTAGCTACCGCTGATGGTAGCGATTTGACGAAAGGCCGGCCGGCAACGCAAGATCTCTCTTTGGCTGCACGAGCGTCGGGATGGCTGTTCCCAAGAAGAAAACCTCCAAAGGCAAGCGCAACCAGCGCCACGCCCACTGGAAAGCCAAGGCCGGTGTCGCCGCCGCCAAGGCCCTGTCCATCGGCAAGTCGGTTCTGAGCGGCCGCGCCCAGGGCTTCATCTATCCCATCGCCGAAGAGGCCGAGGAAGGCGAGGACTGAATCAGGCCCCGCCCTTGGCCATTGCCGTCCTCCGGGAATTACCTTCCAGCCGTCAGGTGCCCAGCTTGAAGGCCTCGTACACCACCGCGTAGATGAGGCCGATCCTCAGGTTGTCGAGGATCACCCAGACCAGGGAGGGCTCCGGCCCCACCAGGCGGCTCCGTAGGCGCACCAGCAGCTCGATCGCCAACACCGTGAGCAGCACCACCAGGGGGCGGCCGAACGGCACCCGCGCCAGAAGCAAGCTGGTGACGTTCTGGCCGAGGTAGTAGCCGAGCAACAGGGCGAGGATCGAGAAGCTGGCGGTGCGCCAGCTGCGTCGCAATTGCCCCAGCAGGCCGCCCCCCAGACGGTTGAGCACCCCCTGCCAGCGGGTGCGCTGCACGGGAAGACGGCTCATGGCGGCAGCAGCGACTGCAGATAGGAGAGCGTCACCGCGGGGCCCGGGCAAGCGGGGCCCCGCACCACCTGCACCGTTGCGCCCTCCTGGGCCAAGGCCGTCAGCACGGCCCGGGCCGGCGCGAACGCCTGCGGCGGCTCCTGGCGCGAAAGGCTGCTGAGGGTCACCAGGCAGGGCAGGCCCGCCGCCACGGCGGCCTCCAGGCCATTGCGGGAGTCTTCCACCACCAGCACCGTTCCGGGGCCTGGGGCGTTGGGGGCGAGGGCGGCCAGCTGCTGGCGCGCCAGCCGATAGGCCTCCCCATCGGGCTTCTTCCGCACAACGTCTTCGCCGCAGACGCGGAAGGCGAAGGCGGCGGCCAGATCGCCGAGAACCCCATCGCACAGGTCCTGCACCGCCGCGCGGCCGCTGGTGGTGACAATCGCCTGGACCAGGCCGGCGCCGGCGGCCTCCCGGATCAACGCCGCCACGCCGGGACGCAGGGGCAGCTGCCCGCTGCGCACCCGCTCGCCGTAGTGGTGGCGCTTGCGTGCCACGAGGCGATCGAGCAGCTCCGGATCTGCCGGCCGTCCCTCCCGTTCGGCGATCCAGGCGGCGATGCGCTCGCGGCCACCGCTCACGGCCAAGAGCCGCAGGTAGGTGGGCTGGTCCCAGCACCAGGGGAGCGCGAGATCGGCAAAGGCGGCGTTGAAGGCCGGCCGATGCCCCTCCAATTCCGTTTCCGCCAGGGTGCCATCCACATCCCAGAGCAGCGCGGCCAGCCGGTCGGCCATGGCGGGGGCTCAGTGCGCAGCCAGGCTAAGGGGATGGCCGGCCCCGCCCCGGGCCGCACAATGCAGAGACCGTGCCGCGCACCCCGTGCTCTGCGATCCCCCCGCTCAGCGCTGGCTGCTGCCGCCGCCCCTGCCCCACCAGGAGGGGGCGGCAGCCGTGGCCGCCGCGCTCGACCTGCCGGAGGAGCTGGTGGCCCTGCTGCGGCGCCGCGGCCACGGCGATGCCGAGGCGATCCGGGCCCTGCTCGATCCGCCGGCCGCCCCCGACCCCCGCCGCCACTTCGCCGACCTGGAGCGGGCCGAGCAGCGCCTGGAGGAGGCCTGCGGGCGCGGCGAGGCGGTGGCGATCTGCGGCGACTACGACGCCGATGGCATGACGAGCACCGCCCTGCTCAGCGGGGTGCTGCAGCGGCTCGGGGCCCGGCCCCACCCGGCGATCCCCAGCCGGCTGGAGGACGGCTACGGGCTGAATGTGGGCATGGTGGAGGCCCTGGCGGCCGAAAACATCCGCCTGCTGATCACCGTCGACAACGGGGTGGCCGCCCGGGAGGCCCTGGAGCGGGCCGAAGCCCTGGGGATCGCCGTGATCCTCACCGACCACCACACCCTGCCCGCGCAGCTCCCCCCCCATCTGGCGCTGCTCCACCCGGCGTGCACCCCCGAGGGCTCGCCCTTCCGGGGCCTGGCGGGGGTGGGCCTGGCCTATGTGCTGGCCAGCGCTCTGTGCCGCCGGCTGAAGCGTCGCGATGGCCTGGCGATCGCCCTCGATCTGTTCTGCATCGGCACCATCGCCGACATGGCACCGCTGCAGGGGGTGAACCGGCGCTGGCTGATGGATGGCCTGCCCCGGCTGGCCCAGAGCCGGCTGGAGGGGCTCAAGGCCCTGCAGCAGCTGGCCGGGGTGGAGGAGCGGCCGCTCGACGCCGAGGCGGTGGCCTTCCGCCTGGCCCCCCGCATCAACGCCGTCGGGCGCCTGGGGGACCCGCTGATGGTGGTGGAGCTGCTCACCAGCGAAGACCCCGAGCGCTCCCTGGCGCTGGCCCGGGAATGCGAGGCCCTCAACCGCCAGCGGCGCGAACTCTGCGACGCGATCGAGGCCGAAGCCCTGGCCCTGCTGGAGGCCGACGGACCCCACCGCGCCGCCTTCCTGCTGGTGGCCCAGAGCCATTGGCACCACGGGGTGATCGGCATCGTGGCCTCCCGGTTGGTGGATCGCTTCGCCCTGCCGGTGGCCCTGTTGGCGGGGGAGGGCGATGGGCGCCTGCGGGCCTCCGTGCGGGCGCCGCGGGGCTTCGCCGTGGACCAGGCCCTGCAGGCCTGCAGCGATTTGCTGGAGCGCCATGGCGGCCACCCCGCCGCCGGTGGCTTCACGGTGCGCGCCGAAGCGGTGGGGCGGCTGCAGGAGCGGCTCGAGGCGATGGCCCGGGAGTGGCTGGGGGAGCGGGGCGACGGCCCGGCGGTGGAGCCGGAGGTGCACCTGTCGCTGGCGCGGGCCGACCGGGAGTTCTGGCGGCAGCTACAGCGGCTGGAGCCGTTTGGGGTGGGCCATCCGGCGCCGGTGTTCTGGAGCCGCGGTTGCCGGCTGGTGGAGTGCCGCAACCTGCGGGGGGGACATCGCCAGCTGGAGCTGGAGCAGGACGGGGTGCGCCGGCGGGCGATGGCCTGGCGCTGGACGGGGGAGGATCCGGCCCTGGGGTTGGTGGATGTGGCCTGGCGGCTCAAGCTCGACCACTGGCAGGGGGAGGAGCGCCTGCAGCTGGAGGTGGTGGGCCTGCGGCCGCGGGGGGGCGACGAGGTGGTGCTGCGGCACCGGCGGCGCAGCTACTGGTGTCGGCGCCAGGGGGAGCACCTGTTGATCCGCAACGCCGCTGGGGAGGAGCTGCAGGTGTCGTTGGCCGCGGTGCTGGAGCCGGGCCTAGTGACCGCGGGGAGCGAAGACAATCGCCGGGCCTACGTCCGCGGACTGGCGCGGGAGGCGGCCCACGCCCTGGGGCTCAGCGCCTGAGCTCAGAGGGCGCCGCGGCGGTAGAAGAGGATGAAGATCACAGCCGGACCGGCCAGGGTGATCAGGGCCAGGGCTCCGAAGTTGGCAATCAGGTGGAAATCGATGCCCATGGTGCGACGGATCGTGCGAAAGGCGCTGGGGCCGACCTTAGAGGCCGGCGGGCCCGAATCCAGCGGTGCCATGGGCCACTGTGACGGCTTGTCACAGCCCGCCTGGCGCTGCATCCAGGGCTGCGGCGCCTGCTGCCGCCTCGATCCCGCCCTGCGCCCCGAGGCCCTCGATGCCCTCAACGCCGAGCAGCGCCACCAATACCTGGCGATGGTGGGTCCCGACGGCTGGTGCATCCACTTCGACACCGGCGGCCGTCGCTGCCGCGTCTACGCCGATCGACCCGACTTCTGCCGGGTGGAAAACCTCATGCGTCTGTTCGGGGCGGAGGGGGAGGAGGCCGACGCCCTGGCGATCCGCTGCTGCACCGAGCAGATCCGCAGCGAATACGGGGGCCGTGGCAGGGTGATGCGGCGCTTCCTGCGCGCCATCCGTCAGCGGCCATGAGCGACTCCCCCGCGGGTACCCCCAGCGACACCCCCGCCGATTCCGTCCCGCCGGAGCCGCCCCTATCGGCCGGGGCCCAGGCGGGCGAGGGGGGCAGCGGCTGGCTGGCGGTGTTCCTGAGCACCGCCACCACCGTCTTCCTGGCGGAGCTGGGGGACAAGACCCAGCTGGCCGCCCTGCTGCTTTCGGCCGAATCGGGCCGGCCCCTGGTGGTGTTCGTCGGTGCCTCCCTGGCCCTGATCTGCTCCAGCCTGGTGGGGGTGCTGCTGGGCCGTTGGCTGTCCACCGTGCTGCCGGGCCACCAGCTGGAGCGGCTGGCCGGAATCCTGATGGTGGCCCTGGGTCTGGGGCTCGGACGCCAGGCGGCCCTCCACCTGGTGGCCGTGGCCCCACCGGCCGGCCTCACCCCCTGACCTCCCCCCCACCGCCATGCCCTTCGCCCTGCTGGCCTCCACCTTCGCCACCGTCTTCCTGGCGGAATTGGGCGACAAGACCCAGCTGGCGATCGTCAGCATCAGCGGCACCTCCAACCGCCCCGGCGCGGTGTTCGCCGGCAGTGCCGCCGCCCTGGTGCTCGCCAG
The DNA here is from genome assembly GCA_903907855.1 of uncultured Synechococcaceae cyanobacterium. Classification (GTDB taxonomy): domain Bacteria; phylum Cyanobacteriota; class Cyanobacteriia; order PCC-6307; family Cyanobiaceae; genus Cyanobium. The sequence continues at coordinate 6,563 of CAIVPT010000314.1, forward strand.
CCTGGTGGGGGCGGCCGCCGGCGGCTCCCTCTCCAGCCTGATCCCCACCGACGCCCTGCAGTTGGCCGCCTCGGTGGGCTTCCTGATCCTCGGCACCCGCCTGATCCTGCGCTCCCGGGCGGGGGCAGCAGCGGAGGCGGAGGAAGCCACAACAGACGCCGGGCCCACCGCTCCCTAAAGTCGGGCCATTCCCGGTGGCGAGTGGCCGGCCGCGGGATCCAACGGCCAGGCCCAGGATCCCGACCGCGGCACCGCTCGCTCCCCCGCTCCCCGCCTCACGCCGATCCGCTGACGCGGCCCCGGGACCGCCTCCGCCCGAGACCCCCAAGACGAGACCCCTCGATGAAGTTCACGGTCGCCCATCTGCTCGACCAGCTCTCCAGCGGCGAGACCCTGCCGCTGGCCTCCCTGGAGAAGACCCTCGGCCTGAGCGACGAGGAGGACCGCCAGCAGCTGCGCATCGGCCTCGATGCCCTGCAACGCCTCGCGCTGATCGAGGAGACCGACGACGGCCTGCGGCGCCAGGAGGCCCCCGAGCTGATCGCGGCCCGGCTGCGCTGCTCCAGCAAGGGCTTCTGCTTCGCCCTGCGCGAAGACGGCGACGAGGACATCTACATCCGCGATCACCAGCTCAACCACGCCTGGAACGGCGACCGGGTGCTGGTGCGCATCACCCGTGAAGGGGGGCGCCGCCGCTCGCCGGAGGGGGCGGTGCAGTGCATCCTCGAGCGCACCACCGACAGCCTGCTCGCCCAGGTGGAACAGCAGGAGGAGCGGCTGGTGGCGATCCCGCTCGACGACCGCCTGCTCACCACGATCGAGCTGCCGGAGGCCGATGCGGTGCATCTGCAGCCGGTGCAGGAGTCGGTGGTGGAGGTGCGGATCGACCGCTTCCCGGTGGCCCAGCACGGCGCCCGCGGCCACGTGGCCCGCAGCCTGCCGGTGAATGGTGGTGAGGCGGCCGATGCCGATCTCCTGCTCGCCAAGCACCGCCTGCACGAACGCCCCAGCCCCCCCAAAGCCGGCCTGCGGGCCTCGGTGGGCAAGGAGCGCGACGACCTCACGGCCCTGCCCACCCTGCTGCTGACCGCCTGGGGCGGCACGGACGCCCCCGCGGTCCCCGCCCTGTCCCTGGAGGAGCGGGAGGGCGGCGGCTGGCGCCTCTGGCTGCACGCCCCCTCCGTGGCGGAGCGGGTGGCACCCGAGGGTGCCCTCGACCTCTGGCTGCGGGAGCAGGGCGACAGCCTCTGCCTCGGCCAGCGTTGGCTGCCCCTGCTGCCCGCGGCCCTCGCCAAGGACACCAGCCTGCGCACCGGGGCGAGCGTGCCGGCCCTGTCGCTGGCGATGGAGCTGGCGGCCGACGGCAGCGTGGAGCATTTCCGCTTCTCCCTCACCACGATCCGCCCCGATGCCCGGGTGGAACCGGAGGCCCTCGCCGCCCTGACGGAGCGCAAACCCCGGGCCCGCACCGTGCCCGCGGCCCTCAAGGCCTTGAAGGATCAACTGCCCCTGCTGGAGCAGCTGGTCACGGTGAGCGGCCTGCTGCGGGAGCGGCGGCGCGCCACCGGCTCCTTCGAGCTCGACCTGCCGATGCCCGATCTCGCGAGCCTGGGGGATCTGCGCCAGCCAGCGCCGGAGGCCCCGGCCGCCGGCTGGTTGGTGGCCCTGCCCGAGGCCCATCCGGTGGCGATCCTGCGGGAGGCGGTGTTGTTGGCCGAGCGCTGCCTGGGGCAGCACCTCGCGGCCCTGGAGTTGCCCGCCCTCTATGCCGTGCAGTCCCCAGCCGACCCCGCCGCCCTCAACGAGGTGGCCAAGGCCGCCCTGGCGCTGGAGATTCCCCTGGAGCTGAGCGCCGAGGGCAACGCTGATGCCGCCGAACTGGCCGCCGCCTTCGCCGCCACCGACCGTCGCCGCGCCCTGCAGCAACAGCTCCGTGAGGCCCTGGCCCCGGTGGAGCTGGGCGCGGAGGCCGGCCCCCACGGGCTGGCGGGCGAGCCCACCGCCCTGGCTCCCTGGTGCCTCCCCGGCCTCCACTACGCCGACCTGTGGAACCAGCAGATGCTGATCACGTTGCTGCTGGAGGGCAAGAATCGCCCGAGCGTGCGGCACCGCACCACCGTCGACCTGGCGGGTGACAGCTGCCATGGCGCCGTGGACTGGCCCCTGCTCACCCCCTCCCAGCTCACCCCCTTCCAGGAGGCGCTGGTCCGCGGCCTGGCGGGCCGTCTCAACGGCCGCTCCCGGCTCCTGCACGAGGTGAGCCAGGACGTACTGGCCCTCTCCCAGGCCCGCCACGCCGAATCGCTGGTGGGCCAGACCCTGCCCGGCATGATCAGCGGCGTGCAGAGCTACGGCTTCTTCGTGGAGGTGCCCCCCTCCCAGGTGGAGGGTCTGGTGCATGTGAGCTCGCTGAAGGACGACTGGTACGAGTACCGCTCGCGCCAGAGCCGGCTGGTGGGGCGCAAGTTCCGCCGCACCTACATGATCGGCGACCCGGTGGAGGTGGTGATCGAGAAGGTGGATCCTCTCCGTCACCAGATCGATCTGGCGGTGATCCAGCCGGAACTGGCCGAGCCCCCGGTGGCGTTGGAGCAGGGCCTGGCGAGCGGCGAGGACAGGGCCCTGATCAGCAGCGACGACGACGAAGAGGAGGACGAGCCCGACTTCGAGCGCTCGGCCGATTGAGGTGAACGCGCCGTCCCCTGCCGCGGACGACCCGGTGGTGCTGGCCATCTCCGGCGCCTCCGGCCAGCCCCTGGCGGAGCGGGCCCTGCAGCTGCTGCTCCAGGCCGACCTGCCGGTGGAGCTGGTGGTGAGCCGCGGCGCGATCCAGGTGTGGCAGGCGGAACTGGGGGTCACGGTGCCGTCGGAGCCCGCCGCCCAGGAGCGCTTCTGGCGGGCCCGCTGCGGCAGCGGCGGGCGGCTGCGCTGCCATCGCTGGAACGACCAGGCGGCGGCGATCGCCAGCGGCAGTTGCCGCACCCGCGGCATGGTGATCCTGCCGGCGAGCATGGGCACGGTGGGGCGAATCGCCAGCGGCGTGGCCCTCGACCTGATCGAGCGGGCGGCGGATGTGCACCTCAAGGAGGCCCGGCCCCTGGTGATCGCCCCGCGGGAACTTCCCTGGAACCTGGTGCACCTGCGCAACCTCACGGCCCTGGCGGAGGCCGGCGCCCGCATCGCCCCCCCGGTACCGGCCTGGTATCACCGGCCCACCAGCCTGGAGGAAATGGTGGATTTTCTGGTGATCCGCATCTTCGACAACCTGTCGCTCAACCTGGGGGATCTGCGCCGTTGGGAGGGCCCACTGGCGCCCTCCCCGTCGCGGCCGATCGCGTCACCGCCGTCCCCCTGAATCCACCGTGCTGCGCCGACTGCTGCTGTTGCCCCTGCTCTCGCCGCTGCTGGCCCTGCTGGTGGTCGGGGCCCTCAATCCGCGGCCGGGCGTGACTTTGCGGCTGCTCACCTGGAGCTCGCCCCCCCTGCCGCTGGGGGCCTGGATTGCCCTGGCGGGCGCCGGCGGGGCAGCCCTCAGCGCCGGCGCCACCTCCCTGGCCCTGGGCGAAGGCAGTGCGCCGCTGCGGCGCCAGGTGCGCCGGCGGACGGGGGCCCAGGGAGGCGAACCCTGGGAGGAGGAACCGCTGGAGGCGAGCGAACCCCAACGGCGCCAGCGCTGGAGCGAGGCCCCGGCCGCCGATAACGCCTACGCGAACGCCAACGCCGCCCCACCGGCCTGGATGGGCGCAGGCCGCAGCCGCGCCCCGGGGGAACCCCTGCCCACCGTGGCGGTGCCCTTCCGGGTGATCCGGCGCGGGGGCGGCGGCGCTCCGCCGGAAGCCGAGCCCCTGCGCGCCCGCCGCCGCAGCTGGCAGGCCGAGAGCCGCCGTGAGCCCGTCGCCGAGCCGGTGCCCGCGGGCGACGACTGGGAGGCGGCCGCCAGCGACGATTGGTGAGCAGAGGCCGCCGCGCTGCCTAGAGTCCGCCGCACCGTCTCCCCCCCTGCCGCGGTGAGCACCAGCCCCACCCCCGACCCCCAGGCCACGCCCGCGAACGAGGCCGCCGCCACCGGCGGAGCCGCCGCCACCAGCGAAGCGCCCGCCGCCAAGGCCAAGCCCAAGCCGCCCGCCCCCGAGGACCAGCCCTTCGAGACCTTCGTGCCCCAGCTGCTGCTGCCGGCCCTGGCCAAGGAGGTGCAGAGCTACGGCGGTCCGGCACCGGAGCTGGCCTTCCTCCAGGGACCGATGCCCGTGGTGGGGAGCGAGTGCTGGATGGTGACCGGCGAACTGCCGGGCGAGCGGCGCTTCTGGCTGTGCTTCACCCAGCCCGACATCGCCTCGGCCAAGATGATCGCGGTGGCGGAGGCCGGTGCCAGCCCCAGCCTGCTGGAGTCGTTCCTGATCGACGAGAAGAAGATGAGCCTGGCCCTGCTGGTGTCGCGGCTGGTGCAACGGCTCAACGGCCAGAAGTGGCTCGGGCCCAACTGAGCCAACCCGGCTTCACAGTCGCCCCCCCAGCGCTCCCGGGCTCCTACGATGCCCGCACACGCCCCGCCGTCCGCCCGGAATTCGATGGTGCCTCCCGCCGCGACAGCCTCCACCGCCTCCACCGGCGCCGCCACCGCCGCGGCCCTGGGCAGCCCCGAAGCGCCCGCGATCAAGGATCCGGTGAAGGACACGATCCTCACGCCCCGCTTCTACACCACGGATTTCGACGCGATGGCCGCGATGGATCTGCGGCCCAACCAGGCGGAGCTGGAGGCGATCTGCGAGGAGTTCCGCAAGGACTACAACCGTCACCACTTCGTTCGCAACGACGAGTTTGATGGCGCGGCCGACAAGCTCGATCCGGAAACCCGCAAGGTGTTCGTGGAGTTTCTCGAGCAGAGCTGCACCTCCGAATTCTCCGGCTTCCTGCTCTACAAGGAGTTGAGCCGCCGCATCAAGGAAAAGAATCCGCTGTTGGCGGAGTGCTTCGCCCACATGGCACGCGATGAGGCCCGCCACGCCGGCTTCCTCAACAAATCCATGGCCGATTTCGGCCTGCAGCTCGACCTGGGCTTCCTGACCTCGCACAAGGCCTACACCCACTTCAAGCCGGAATACATCTTCTACGCCACGTATCTTTCC
>CAIVPT010000315.1 GCA_903907855.1 uncultured Synechococcaceae cyanobacterium
GTCAGGGTGGTTGGCGATCACCAGGGGCACCGTCATCGGCAGTTCGCCGGAGCGGGTGCGCCAGAGCAGATCGAGCAGCACATGCTCCTGGCGGCTCACGAAGATCGCCACCCGCGGGATCTCATCGGAGAAGTGCAGCTGGCCTTCGCCGGCCACCCGCCGGGCCAGGGCATGGGCAGCGGGGCGGATCGCCTCGCGCGGCAAGCCGAAACCCTCGAGATCCCACTCCAGCCGGCTGAGGAACACCCCTGCCCCTGCATCGGTGTGATGGTCGGCGTGGCGGATGTTGCCGCCGTTGCTCGCCACCCAGCCCGAGAGCTCGCTCACCAGGCCGGGCCGATCGGGACAGATCAGCTGCAGGATGGCGCTGGGGCTGCGCATCAGGCGGGGGCAGGTCCGAGGGAGGGCGCGGGGGATTGAGGGCGCCGCCCCGATTGTGGTGTCGGCAGCCACGCGGCGCAGCCCGGGTCAGCGAAGGTGCATCCGCAGGGTGTCGGCGGTGGCGCGGCGCACGCGGGCGCGGATGGTGGTGCGGCCCAGGCGTTCGTGGGCAGCCACGCGGTGGCAGCCGTTGAAGCCCCAGAGCTGGCCATCCACCTCCAGGACATCAATGGGCTCCTTCTGGCCCTCGGCGGCGATCGACTCCATCAGGGCAGCCACCTTGGCCTCATCGAGGCTGCGCTGGAGGGGGCGCCGGATCGAGGCCAGGGGCAGGGTGGCGAGGCGCATCAGCGTCTCCTCTAACTCGTAGTCACTCCGTTTTAGCGTCTCCGGGGGGCTGTGGACGGGTGAAACCGCTGGCGACAGCGAGGGGCCAGGACTGGCGGATGAGGGGCTATGGCAAGCGGTTACAGCCTGTCCCCGGGCCCGCCCTGCGCGCCATCGGCCTCGGTAAAGTCCGCTCTGCCTGCTTTCGTGACGCCCCATGGCCTCCGCCAGCCAGTCCGCCGTCGCCAGCCCCGCTTTCGCCCCCTCGCCCGCTCCCGCTGGGCAGCCCGCCGCCCGGCTGCGGCGCCTGCTGCGGAGCCTGATAGCCCTGGCCGTGGCGGTGCTCCTGAGCGTGTCGGTGGCCGCCTGCAGCGGCGCCAGCAAGGCCGCCCCCTCGATCAGCCCCGAAGACATGGCGCTGATCACCCGCCAGGCCGAGGGATTCCTCTCCGCCCGCGACCGCCTGCCCGAGCTGGCCGCCCTGGTGAATGACCGCAACTGGGTCTTCACCCGCAACCTCATCCACGGCCCGATGCAGGAGGTGAGCCGGGAGATGCTGTACATCAACCAGCGCCTCCTCCCCGCCGACCGCGCCGAGGCCACCAAGCGCGCCGACAAGCTGAAGACCGCCCTCGCCCAGCTCGATGAGGCCGCCCGCCTGCAGGACGGCGAAGCCCTGCGCAAGGCCTACATCAAGGTGGCCAGCAGCTTCGGCCTCTACGCCCAGGTGTTCCCGCCCGAGGTGCAGGAAGCGCTCAAGCAGGTCTGAGGCCCGGCGCACGCGCTCGGGATGGCCGGCTCCGTCCTGGCGGTCGGAGCCGGCATCATCGGCCGGCTGGCGGCCTGGCGTCTCGCGGAGGAGGGCCATGGGGTGACCCTGGTGGATCCGGTCCTCGCGGCGGAGGATACCGGCACCAGCCTCAGCGGCAGCCAGGCGGCCCTGGGGGTGCTGATGGCCCGGGTGTTCCACCGCAGCAGCGGCCGGGCCTGGCGGCTGCGGCAGCAAAGCCATGCGCTCTGGGACCAATGGCTGGCCGAGCTGGAGCGGCGGGGCCACCACCTGCCGCGACGCCGCGGCCTGATGCTGCTGGCCGCCACTGCCGAGGATCTGGAGCGCCAGGAGCGCATCGCCGCCGACCGGGCGCGGCTGGGGATTCCGATGCAGCGCCTGGGGCCCGCCGACCTGGCCAGCCTGCAACCGGAGTTCCCGGGCACCCCCCTCGGAGCCCTGCTCTCCCCGGAAGACGGCCAGATCGATCCGGGGCCCCTGCTGGAGGCCCTGCTGCAGGAGGCGCGCCAGGCCGGGGTGACGTGCGTGGCGCAGGCGGCAGTGGCGATCAAGCGGGGGCCGGCGGCAACCACAGCGGGCGGGGCTGGTGCCCGCAGGCGCTGGCGGGTGCAGCTGGGCGGCGGCGAGGACCTGGAGGCCGACTGGCTGGTGCTCGCCCTTGGGCTGACCACCACCAGGCTGCTGGCCCCCCTGGGCCAACCCCTGCCGCTGGAGCCGGTGTTGGGCCAGGCCCTGGAGCTGGAGCTGGCTGGCGATCCAGCGTGGCAATGGCCGGGGGGGGTGGTGTGGCGGGGCGTGAATCTGGTGCCACGCCCGGATCTGGGGGCGGGGGGCCGGCGTCTCTGGCTGGGGGCCACGCTGGAGCCGGGGGATCGGGCCGGATCCGCCGCCCTGGAGGAGATGGGCAAGCTGGGGGGTGAGGCGCCCCCCTGGATGCGGGAGGCCGTGGTGGTCCGCCGATGGCAGGGCCTGCGCGCCCGCCCCCAGGGCCAACCCGCCCCGGTACTCATGGAGCCCGAACCTGGCCTGCTGATCGCCACAGGGCACTACCGCAATGGCGTGCTGCTGGCGCCAGCCAGCGCCGCCTGGCTGGCGGAGCGAATCCGGGGGAGGCCGCATCCCACCTCCGCCCCTGCCGCTGAATCATCACTCTGACCCCTTAGCGAGAGCGTGGCATCACTCAGATCGCCACGGGCCGCCCAAAACCGGGAAGCAAAGCCCACGCGCTCACCGCTCACTTCGTTCAAGACATGGCATAGAACACTCCGCCGGTGATGAGCAATGGTTGCCTGTCGATGCTGCTGCGCCGGATGGGTTTTCAGGGGCTGTTGCATGAGCGGGGGCTGATCGATAGCGCCTGGTTGCGCCAGCAGCTGGGCTCGATGGCAAGGCGGCGGCAAGAACCACGGCTAAACGGAATAACACGACGTAAGTCCTGCCGTGAGGCGCTGCTTGCTATGGCTGTCACTCCTTACCGCGTCACAGCGGCCCGGATCGGTAACTCCTCCGGCCTGCGGCTGCCGGCAGCCTTTTACCGCGACCATCCCCAGTTCGCCGGAGCCGCCGGCCAAGTGGAGGTGCTGGACGACAGCACGCTGTTGCTACGCTTGGAGCCAGAAAAACACCAGCAGGGCGAGGCAGAAGAGGAAACCCTGATGCTCGGGCTGTTTCTCGATTTCCTCAGCCGACAGGCACTCACAAGCGATCAGGGCCCTGTGCTCTACACGGAAGCCATGGCGGCAGACGACGTCGAGCTGCTGGCCGGCGTGACGGTTGACGCCGTAGGCGAGCCGCTCGGGGCATGAGTGTGGGCCGCTGGTGCGCCATGGCTGGACGATCGCCTTCCAGCCCCAGCTCTTCGCACGGCAATACGTGGAGATCAAAGCCGAGGTGAAGCTGCTGGCGGCAGTGATGGAGGGGATCAAGGAGCGGATCGCTGCCGATCCCTACGCCAGCCGCTTTGCTCTCAGCGGCCCGCTGCGCCGCTA
>CAIVPT010000316.1 GCA_903907855.1 uncultured Synechococcaceae cyanobacterium
GCCCACGGCCGCATTGAGGCTGAGGTCGGTGGTGAATTGGAACTGGGTGGTGGGAACGGCGGCGATCTGATCGGCGGGAGTTCCATCGATGCCGAGCAGATCGCTGCTGCTCAGCCCATAGTTCGCCAGGAAGGTGTTCACCCCCCCGATGCGATCGCCCACGAACAGGTTGTCGAGAACCAGGGCGTTGCGGTTGAGGTTGCTGCCGCCATTGCCGGCCATTGCGGTGGTGTTGGCGCCATCGGCCACCAGGGCCCAGCGCCAGCCATAGAGATCGGAATCCGTGGTGCCGCTGGGCAGGCTGCTCGCCAGGTCGAACTTGAGGGCGTCCTTCCAGGTGAGGCGCTCCACCGCGAAGCTGGAGCTGAGCAACCAGCCCTCCGGAGCGGCGGCGGGGCGGTCGGGAAGGGCGGCGGCGGAGGCCTGCCCGAGGTTGACCAGACCAGCACCGGCGGGATTGGAGCCCGGCGCCAGCTGGGTCCAGAACTCGATCGAATACGGGCTGGCGGAACCGCCGGGGAGGGCGGCCAGGCCGTAGCTGCCAGCGGCGCTCTGGGGCCCCTGGTTGAGGATGTACACCCCGGATCCGCTGCTGGCATCGAAGCTCTGCACCTGCGTGATGAAGCTGCCGCCGGCCAGGCCCAGCCCGAGCACCCGATCACCGATCAGGAGGGGCCCCGTGAGGTTGGATACGTGGAGGGTGGTGTAGCCGCTGCTGCCGCCCTCGCCGCTGAAGCTGCCCGTGAAGCTGCTGTAGCTGTAGGGCGTGGGCTCGGGCATGGCCCGCAGGGTGGTGGTGCTCGCCAGGCTGTTGCTGGTGCTCAGGGTGTACACACCGGGTGTGGTGGCCGTGGCGGCGGTGATGACGGCGGTGATCGTGGTGCCGGCGGCCACACCGGCGCCCACCAGCAACTCGCCCACCGCCAGGCTGCCCTGGCTGAGCTCGCTGACGGTGAGGGTGGTGCCGGCGATCGTGCCACTGAAGATCGCCACAGGATCGCTCTGGGCGCTGTTGCGATCCGCCTGGGGGATGTTGCGCAGCTGATCGAGGATCGGCTTGGTGGTGGTGCCCAGCCCGGTGACCAGAACCCCCAGGCCCTCCACGTTCTGCACGGCAGACGCCGAGGATTTCGGCAGGGCGCCGGCGATGGCGGTGTTGAGGCCCGTGCTGGAGGCGAAGGTTTCGGTGTTGACGGAGGCGGAGCCGATGTTGAGCTCATTGCTGCCGGTTTGCAACGCTCCCAGCGGCACAAACAGCACCGGCTGGCTGTTGAGCACCGCTTCGTTGTAGGGGGTGCGCACGGCCTGGCTCCAGCTGAGCACCGGCGCTTGCACGGTCTGGGAGGCATCGCTGCCGGCGCTGGGCACCTGGATCAGCTGCATGGCGGCGCTGATGTCAGCGATCGAGAGACCGGAGCCGCTGTCGCTGGTCCAGGGGATGGTGGCGATGGTGGAGTTGCCGTTCTGGTCGTTGAACAGTTGGTTCCACGCATAGCCGTCTGTGGCGGCCTTGGGATTGATCAGGCCAACCTTGATCACCGCCAGGGGCGAATCGGCGAGGTCACTGGGATTGGCCGCGGCGTTCTGCACGGCGCTGATGGGCAGCTCGGTCCAGACCAGAAGCGCGCGAGGCTCACTCGAGCCGTTGACATCAATCTGGACGTTGAAGGTGCGCAGGTTGGTGATGATGTTGCCGGGTGCGGCATCGGGTGCGGGATAAAGATCCGAGGCATTGAGGTAATGCCAGATCATGTTGGTGCCGGTCTCATTGACGGTGCCATAGCTGTAGTTGATGCGCTGCTTGCCATAGAGCGCATTCATGAACGCCTGGTAGTTGGCCTCGCCGTCGCTGCCGGTGAGGGGGGTAACGGGCTCGCTGGCCTCCACCCAGAACACATAGGTGGTGCCGGAGGTGGTGTCGGTGATCGCCGTGGGTTCGCTGGCGGCGGTGAACTGATAGGCGTTGGGGTTCTCGTAGAGGTTTTTGAGCGTCAGGTCACTGGCATACACCGCCTTCCAGCTGCTGGAGCTGGCGCCGGTGTTGTTGAGATAAACGATGGTGTCGCCATCGACATAGGCCACCCGGTTCTGCACGGGCCAATGGGCATAGCTCGAGAGCAGCGGCAGCTGATCGGAGAGACCGGCGGTAAGAAACACACCGGCATTGTTGGCGGTGGGGTTAGCCGTGAAGCTCTCCTGATCGGTGAAGTCGTTGAGCGCCTCCGCTTGCGGTGTGACACTCAGGCTGGGATTGACGATGCTGGCGACGCCCAGGCTCGAGGCGAGATCCAGAACGAGCGAATAGGAGGCGGCGGAGGGCGCTGCGAAATAGAGCGGCTGATCCAGGTTGGCGGCGATGATCGAGCCGCCGCTGAGCTTCACGGTGGCGGTGACCGCCGGGTTGAGCGGGTTGATGCTGGCCGTTGCGGAGCTCGAGAGCAGCACGGGCACCTTGCTCAGCGTGGTGACACTGCTGTCGTTGGGATTGGTGCTGCTGCCATCGGCCGTCGGATAGTCGCCGCTCTGGATCAGTCCCGTCAGGGAGAGCTGCTGCTGAATACGCTGAATGGCTAGGGCGCGCAGGGGCGAACCCGTAAGGTTGGTGTCGAGGGTGAACAGCGGCAGGGCGCTGTACACGGAGCTGACATTCGAGGCGGCGGGAGGGGC
>CAIVPT010000317.1 GCA_903907855.1 uncultured Synechococcaceae cyanobacterium
CCACCTCAGCCAGGGGGAGAAGCGCGATCTGGCCCGCTTGCTGGAGGCCCAGGGCATCGGCATCCCCGGCAGCGCCGATCGTCAGTTCCCCGTCAGCGAAACCCCTGCTCCCACAAGCGATTTGACAGCCCTGGAACCTTCTCCAACGGAGAGCGAACCCGAGCCCATGCCCCACCTCGCCCCACCAGCCTCCCGCCGCCCCCGGCGGCAGCACCTCAACCGCCAGGCGCTGGCGCGTCAGCCGACGCCGCCGGCACGCCACCGCACCCCCAGCCGCCGCTGAGGTTGCCACCGCCCGCTCCCTTGCCGCCACGCCACCGCACCACCCAGTCCCCACACCCCCTCCATCGCCATGCGTCGTCCCCACCGCTCCGCCAACGCCGACGGCACCGACCCCAACGGCAACCCCACCAACGAGCCCACCCACGCCCTGGCCATGACAGCAGCTGCCGCACCCCATCTCCCCACGCCCCCTCCACCAGCGGCGGCGGGCTTCGATGGGGGGAGGTTGGATGAGCTGATCACCCAAGGCGAGTGGGTCGCCACCGCCGCTGGGCCCCTGCCGGTTCCAGCTGCTCCTGGCGATCCCCTCGCCTTCCTGCCCACCACCGCCGCCGCCGCGGTGCCAATCGAGTGGATCGAGCAGGAGCGGGCCGTGCTCGCCGCCGTTCTCAGCGGACTGGAGGACCACACCGCCCGCTGGGGCCTCTTCCGCCGTCGCATCGGCCTGCGCTACGACGAGCCTGTGCCCCTGCGGCTCTGGAGCACCCCGGAGCACCGGCTGGTGGCCGCTGAGATCGATGCCCTCTTCCGCGGGGAGCGGGAGGTGCGCATCCTCAACGCCGAATCGATCCGTCAGGACATCCGCTCCCGCCTCGCCGGCGGCCGCTACCAGGGCAGCCTTCAGCAGATCGAGGCCGCCCTCGCCGATCTGGTGGCCTGGTCCCAGCTCGCTTCTCCGCTCGATTTCCCGATCGCCTGCGAGCTCTTCCAGGCCGCCAAGGCCCGGCAGATCGTCTACTGCACCATCCGCTACCTCGTGGCCCGCGAGCACCTCGATGTGCCGATCGCCGGTGAGCTGGCAACCTTCCGCCGCGCCATCAACGCCGCCCAGGCGCTGGTGAGCGGCCAGCACCTCGCGCGCCAGGACGCCCCGCAGCTGGCCGATGAGCTCGACGCCATCCTTTCCCTCGTCGCCACGCCCCTCGATCAGCGCCCCAAGCCCATCTCCACCGGCATCCCCTCCCTCGATGTCGACATGCGCGGCGGCGTCATCCCCGGCCAGGGTGAAAACCTCTGGGTGCTCGCCGCCCGCTCCGGCATCGGCAAGACCACCGTCGCCATCGCCGCCGCCATGGGCCTGGCGAACAACGGAGCCGGCGTGCTCTTCCTCTCCTGTGAGCTCGGGGCGCAGGCGATCAGCGCCCGCTTCTGCGCCCACACCTGCCGCCGCAACCTCGGCTTTGCCACCTCGCTCTTCACCACCAACGATTTGGAGGGCCGCGGACAGGTGGTCGAGGGGGAGGACCTGGTGCTGCTGCGCCGCCTGCTGGAGCCCTTCCAGCAGGGCCTCCGGCCCGATGGCCAGCCCATGGGCAAGCTCCTCTACCGGTCCCAGTTCGCCGCCACCCTGGAGGAGGTCTGCGCAGTGGTGGAAGACACCAAGGCGGCGAATCCCGATCTGGCGGTGGTGGTGCTCGATCACTTCCACGCCATGGGCGCCAGCCCCGGCTACGGCGTGCACACCACCACCGAGCTGGCGCACCGGGCCATGGGCCTCAAGGCCCTCGCCGGCCGCTGCGACCTCGACATCTTCGTGGTCGCCCAGCTCAACCGCGGCGCCTACGGCAGCAGCAGCCCCGATGTTTCCCACCTCGCTGGCACGTCGGAGCTGGAGCGCTTCGCGTCGGCGGTGTGGCTGATCGATCGGCCCAAGACGCCCGAGGGCGCCCCGCCCGTTCCGGGCCTGCTGGAGGTGCACCACGGCAAGGTGCGCCACGGCCAGATCACGGCCCACGACCTGGGCCGCACCCTCATCCGCATCGACCGCGCCCATTGCTTCCTGGAGGCGGACGAGGCGCGGCGGGCCTTCGTGGGGAGTGATCTCTACCCGGGGGTGGAGGCCTTGTGAGCGGCATCGCGCCGCAATTGCTGGAGGCGGTGCGCGAGCGATCGCGCATCGCCGATCTTTTCCCCCCTGAGCAGCTGCGCCGCCGCGGCAGGGAGTTCCTCACCCTCTGCC
>CAIVPT010000318.1 GCA_903907855.1 uncultured Synechococcaceae cyanobacterium
CGGCCTGCTGCACGCCCTGGCCGCGGCCCTGCCCGATGGGGGCGAACTCTTCCTGCAGAGCGATGTGCTGGATGTGCTCGAGCCCCTGGTGGAGCTGGTGGAGGCCAGCGGGGCCTTCGTGCGGCCCGCCGGCGATGGCCGCCCCTGGCGGGCCGACAACCCCCTGCCGGTGCCCACCGAACGGGAGCGGCACGTGATCGAGCAGGGATTGCCCGTGTATCGGGTGTTGTATCGCCGCCGCCGCCCATAATCCGGGCGATCCCGGAAGCGTCTGACCCGTGCCCGCCACCGCCCCGACGCCCCTGCTGCTCCGCTGGCAGGGCCTGCTGGCGCGCACCGCCCCCGGCCGGCTCGAAGCCCGGCTGCCCCTGCTCTCCGGCCTCGTGCTCTGCGCCCTGATGGCCGGCCTGCCGCTGGTCACCCGCGGCGGCCTCAGCCTGCTGATCGCCGCCGCCGGCCTGCTCTGGCTGCTGTGGGCCCTGCGCACGCCGCCGGGCGCCCTCGGCGCCATCCACCTCTGGCTCCTGGGGGTGCTGGCCATCGCGGTGCTGGCCACCGGCTTCTCGCCCGTGCCGATGGCCGCCTTGCAGGGGCTGCTCAAGCTCGTGAGCTACCTGGGGGTCTACGCCCTGATGCGCCAGCTGCTGGCCACCGCCCCCGTGTGGTGGGATCGGATCACCGGGGCCCTCCTGGCCGGCCAGCTGCTCACCAGCGTGATCGGCATCCGCCAGCTCTACGGCGATCCCGGCGCCCTGGCCCGCTGGTCGGACGCCAACTCGGTGGCCGAAGGCACCGTGCGCATCTACAGCACCCTGGAGAACCCCAACCTGCTCGGCGGCTTCCTGCTGCCCACCCTGCCCCTGGCGGTGGTGGCGCTGGTGCGCTGGCCGGGGCGGGCCCGGCGCCTCTTCGCCCTCGCCGCCCTGCTGCTCGGCCTGGTGGCCCTGGTGCTCACCTACAGCCGCGGCGCCTGGATGGGGATGGTGGCCTCCCTGGCGGCCGTGGGCCTGCTGCTGGTGCTGCGCCTGAGCCGCCACTGGCCGCCGCTCTGGCGCCGCCTCTTCCCCCTGCTGCTGCTGGGGGGAGGCGCCGTGGGGCTGGTGCTGCTGGTGGCGGCGGTCGAGCCCCTGCGGGTGCGGGTGCTCAGTCTGTTCGTCGGCCGCGAGGACAGCTCCAACAACTTCCGCATGAACGTGTGGAGCTCGGCGCTGGAAATGATCCGCGAGCGGCCGCTGCTGGGGATCGGGCCCGGCAACAAGGCCTTCAACCTGATCTATCCCCTCTACCAGCAGCCCAAGTTCAACGCCCTTAGCGCCTACTCGATCCCGCTGGAGTGGGCGGTGGAGGCCGGCATCCCGGGCCTGTTGGCCGGGGTGGGGCTGTTCCTCTGCGCCGTGCGCACCGGCCTGCGCCAGCGGCTGGGGGAGGGTCCGCTGGCCCTGCCGGCGCTGGCGGCCGTGGCGATCTTCCTGGGGCTGGCGGTGCAGGGCCTCACCGACACGATCTTCTTCCGCCCGGAGGTGCAGCTGGTGGCCCTCTTCGCCCTGGCCACCGTGGCGGCCGCCGGATCGGCCGGGGCAGCCGGCGCGGAGGGATCGGCCGGAGCGACGGCGGGTGACTGAGCTGATCGCCGGCTTCGACGCCGGCCAGACCCACACCCGCTGCCGCCTGGCCCCCGCCGATGGCGGAACAGCCCTGGCGGAGGGCCTGGGGCCCGGCGTCTGCCACCTGGCGGCGCCGGACGGACCCGAACGGTTCGCGGCGGCCCTGCGCGAAAGCCTGATCCGCGCCCGCGCCCAGCTGGTGGATCGCCGCGATCCGGCCGGCACCGCCCCCCTGCAGGCCGCGGTGGTGGGGGCCAGCGGCATCGAGCAGGGCACGGCGGTGCAGCAGCAGGGCCTGGCGATCGCCGCCGCCTGCCTGGCCCTGGCGCCCGAGCGACTCGGGGTGACGGGCGATGAGCGCACCGGCCTGCGCGGAGCCTTCCCCGACGGTCCCGGGATCCTGGTGATCAGCGGCACCGGCACGATCACCCTCGGCCGCGATGGTGGCGGCCGGGAGCACCGCTGCGCGGGCTGGGGCTGGCTGCTCGATGGCGCCGGCTCGGCGATGGACATCGGCCGCGATGGGCTGGCCCTGAGCCTGCGGATGGCCGATGGCCGCGAACCGGTCACGCCGCTGCTGGCGGCGCTCTGGGGCGCCCTGGGGCTCGATCCGGCCGATCCCCAGGCGCCGCAGGCGATCAAGGCCCGCGTGGTCGACCCCTCCTTCGGGCCGGCGGGCTTCGCCCGGCTGGCGCCACCCCTGCAGGAGCAGGCGATCGCCGGCGACCCGCAGGCCGCCGCGATCCTCATGCGCCACGGCGAGGCGCTGGCGGAGGCGGTGGCGGCGGTGGCCCGGGCGCTCGCCCTGGAAGCGCCACCGGTGTGCGGCCTGGGCGGCGCCCTCACCCACCTGGCGACCCTGCAGCAGGGCTTCCGGCACTCCCTGGCCCGCCGCTGCCCCGGTGCGCAGCTGGTGGCGCCGGCGGGCGACGCCTGCGACGGCGCCCTGGCCCTGGCCCGCGACCTCAGACCGGGGCGTTAAGGCGCCGCTCGGCCTCCGCCGCCAGCTCGGCGCACCAGTGATCCACCTGCTCCTGCTCGGCGGCCTCCACCATCACCCGCAGCAGCGGCTCGGTGCCACTGGCCCGCACCAAAACCCGCCCGCGCCCCTCCATCGCCCGCTCGGCCCGCTCCACCGCCTGCCGCAGCGGTTCGCAGCGCTCCCAGCCGGTGCGCCGCTCCCGGTCCGGCACGGTCACGTTCACCAGCTTCTGGGGGTAGGGGGTGAAGCTGCCCTCCATCCAATCCGCCAGCGACTGGCCGCGCCCGTGCACCAACGTGGCCACCTGCAGGGCGGTGAGCAGCCCATCGCCGGCCATGCCATGGCGGGCCGAGAGGATATGCCCCGACTGCTCGCCGCCGAGCCCCGCCCCCAGTTCCTCCATGGCGGCATGCACGTACTGGTCGCCGACGGCGGTGCGCTCCAGCACGCCACCGCCGGCCTGCCAGGCCCGCTCAAAGCCCAGGTTCGACATCACCGTGGCCACGAGCCGGTCGTCCGGCAGCTGGCCCGCCGCCCGCAGGGAGGAGCCCCAGAGGTAGAGGATCTGGTCGCCGTCCACCACCCGGCCGCGGCCATCCACCGCCAGCATCCGGTCGGCGTCGCCATCGAAGGCGAAGCCCATCGCGGCGCCCTTCTCCAGCACGGCGCGGCGCAGGGGGTCCAGGTGGGTGCTGCCGCACTGTTGGTTGATGCGGCCACCATCGGGCTGGCCATGGAGCACCGTGAGATCGGCGCCGAGGGCACGGAACACCGCCTCGCCGCAGGCGGTGGCCGACCCCCAGCAGAGGTCGAGCACGATCGGCACCCCATCGAGACGGCGCCCCTCCACGCTCTCCAGCAGGGAGGCCACGTAGGCCTCCAGCAGGTCGCCCCGCGGGGCGCTGGTGCCCTGGCCGGTGAGGGTGGTGGCGTCGAGTGGATCGGCGCCCCGCAGGCCCGCCTCGATCGCCTCCTGCTCAGAGCGGCCGAGCTTGGCGCCCGACGGGCCAAAGATCTTGATGCCGTTGTCGTGGGGCGGGTTGTGGCTGGCGGACACCATCAGGCCGCCGGCGGCCCCGAGGCGCCGGATCGTGCCCGCCACCGCCGGGGTGGGGCACAGGCCCAGCTGCCACACCTCCCGGCCGGCGGCGGTGAGGCCGGCGGTGAGGGCGGCCACGAGCATCGGGCCGCTGCTGCGCGAGTCGGTGCCGATCACCACCGGGGCGTCGGGGGGCAACACCCGGCCGGTCCAGTAACCCACCTGCAGCGCCAGCAGGGGGGTGACCACCGTGCCCACCCGGCCGCGAATGCCATCGGTGCCGAAGCCGATCCCCCCATCCAGCGGGGCGCCGATCGGGGAGGTAGGCGTAGACACCATGGCGCCAGGGGAACAGGCGCGTCAGGTTAGGAGGCGCCTGCCTCAGCTCCAGCGCCGCGGCCACCACAGCCAGCGCAGCAGCTCCGCCACCGCCGCCAGCAACAACAGGCCCACCACCCAGCCCGGCAGCCACTGGAAGGGGGGCCAGGGGCGCAACAGGAACACCAGAACGGCCGCCGCACTCAGGCTGAGGGCGCGGCGGCGCTGGGCGGCGCCGGGCAGGTGGGCGAGCAGGGGCGGCAGGGGAAGGCGCAACGGCAGGCGGGGGCGCAACGGGTGGGGGGCAGCCGGCTGTCCAGAATGCTGCCACCGCCGCCGGAGCGCGCTTGACCCGCCTGTCGCTGCTGCTCGCCGTCTCCTGCCTGGGCACCGGGGCAGCCCTGCTGGGGGGACGCGCCCTGCTGGAGCGTCGGCCGCCCCTCACCCCGCTCACCACCACCCCCACCCTGGAGCGGGTGCGGCGCTGGTCGCCGGATCCGGAGCAGCGGCGCGAGGCCAGCCTGCTGCTCGCCAGCCGGCTGCCGGGCCATGGAAGCGGCGACGGAGACGCCCACCAGGAACTGCGGCTGCTGCGGGGCCACGGCTGGGGACGCGACGACCTGGCCCCGCTGGTGCTCAAACGCCAGGCCCTGGCTCTCCAGAAGCTCTCCGGCCCGGAGGCGGCCGAACCGTTGTGGACCCGCCTGCACCGGCGCTTCCCCGGCCACCCCGCCGACGCCGATTCCCTCTACGCCCTGGGCCGGGAGCAACCGGCCCTGCGCCGGCAGTTGCTGCAGCAGTTCCCCGCCCATCCGGCGGCCCTGGCGGCGGCCCTGGAGGCCGGCCCCGCCCCCGCCGATCGGCTGCGGGGCGCCCTGCACCTGGCCCGCTGGGGCCCCCGCTGGCCCGGCGCCGACGAACGGCTGCGGCAGACGTGCGGAGCGGGCGCCACCGGCCTGAGCCCCGCCCAGCGGGCCCAGCTCGCCACCGGCCTGGCGGAACTGGGGGATGGGGAGGCGGCGGTCAGCTGCCTTTCGGGGGGCGGCAGCCAGGTGAATGCGGCCCTCTCCGCCGATGCCCGGCTGACCCTGGGGCGCACCTTGCTCAAGGGCACACCGGAGCGCCGCTCCCAGGGCCTGGCCCTGCTCGCCGGCATCCCCAACCGCTGGCCGAAGAGCCCGGCGGCGGCGGAGGCGGTGCGATTGCTGAGCCGCCAGGACGGCCCGGAGGCGGCGGCAACGCTGCAGAAGCTGGCCCCGCCCTGGCGGGACAGTCCGCCGGTGCTCGCCCACCGGGCCCTGGCCGCGGCAACGCCGGCAGCGGGCGGCGACGCAGCCAGCGCAGCCGCCCCCGCCGGCGACCCGGATGCCCTGGCCCTGCTGCGCCGCTGGCCGGATGATCCCGCCAGCTGGGAATTGCAGTGGGAGCTGGCGCGGCTGCGGCTACTGGCGGCCGACTGGCGGGGCGCCGAAACCCTGCTCACCGCCATCCCGGCGGAGCGCCTGCCGCCGCCGCTGGCGGCCCGCCAACGCTTCTGGCTCGGGGCCGTGCAGCGCCAGCTGGGTCGGGAGGAGGCCGCCACCACCACCTGGCGGGAACTGCGCCTGCACCACCCCGGCGGCTACTACGGCTGGCGGGCGGCGGTGCAACTGGGCGAGGGCAACCTGGACCTGCGCCTGCCGGCCCGCCGCGCCGCCGACCCCGCCACCCTGCGCCCCTATGGCTGGGAGCCGCTGGCCAGCGGCGATGGCCGCCTCGATCGCCTCTGGCGGCTCGGACAGAGCACCGAGGCCTGGGAGGTGTGGCGCCACCGGCGCGGCAGCCGCACGCCGGAGGACAGCCGCGACCTGCTGCTCGAAGGCCGCCTGCGCCAGGGGGTGGGGGACGACTGGACGGGCCTGGGCCAGCTGGAGCAGGCCAGCCTGCGCCTGCCGCCCGAACGCTGCGACCTGATGCCCCAACTGGAGCGCAGCCTCCATCCGTTGCGCTTTGAGAACGCCTTCCGCCGGGCGGCGACGCAGGAAAACCTGTCGATGGCGCTGCTGCTGGGCCTGGCGAAGCAGGAATCGCGGTTCACGCCCGCCGTGCGCTCCGGCGTGGGTGCGGTGGGCCTGATGCAGCTGATGCCCGACACCGCGGAAGAGGTGGCCGGCGCCCCGGTCAGCGATGCCGACCTGGAGGATCCGCAGCGCAACGCCGAACTCGGCGCCCGCTACCTGCGCGGCCTGCTCGACCAATGGCAGGACAACCCCCTGCTGAGTGTGGCGAGCTACAACGCGGGACCCGGAGCGGTGCAGGGCTGGAGCAACGATCCCCGCCTGCGCTCAGACCCGGAACTGTGGGTGGAGGCGATCCCTTACCCCGAAACCCGCCTGTACGTGAAAAAGGTGCTGGGCAACGCCTGGAGCTACGCGGCTGATCGGCGCCCCTCCTGCTGAGGCAGGCCGCTGGAAACGGGGCCCGATCCAGCGCCCCACCCACAGCCCGGCGAACACCAGCAGGCAGAGCGCCACCGTGAGCAGCACGGGGGGTGGCACCACGCGGATGCGCACCAGATCCAGCCGCGCCAGCAACACCGCCGAGCCCAGGATCAGCACCACCGAGAGCACCTCAAGGTGGAGCAGATACAGCCCCACCATGGTCACCAACAGCAGCGAAATCACCAGGCTGATCACCCGGCTGCTGGCCATCAGCGACGACACCTGGCGCAGCAGCAGGTCGGGGATGGTGCAGATCACCACCACCAGGATGGCCTGCAGGCATTCGGCCCACCAGGCGACGGTGGTGTAGCGGAGCATCTCGCCGGTGAACGAGGCCTCCACGAGCGTGGTGTTCACGCCCAGGTAAACGCTGATCAGCAGGAGCACCAGCAGCATCGGCGCCCGCAGCGGCAACAGCACCATCCCGAGGGGTCCGTTCATCGCGCCCCCAGGCCCAGGTGGATCGCCTCGAGCGGGCAGCTGGGGATGCACTGCTCGCACACCAGGCAGCGGCTGGTCTCGAACCGCAACCGCTGGGCCGCCGGATCGAAGGACAGGGCGCCGCTGGGGCAGACGCTGGCGCAGAGGCCGCAGTCCACGCAGCGGTCTGGGTCGACGTGGATCTCCCCGGGGGCGGGGTTGAGGCGCAGCCCGAGCCGCAACAGCCAGGCCTGGGCGGCCTCCAGCTCGTCGATGTCGCCGGAGAGCTCCACCACCATGGTGCCGCTTTGGTTGGGGGCGATCTGGGCCCGCAGGATCTTGGCGGCGATATCGAAATCGACGGCAAGCCGATAGGTGATCGGCTGGTGGACCGCCTCCCGGGGGAAGTGCAGGGTGAGGCGTCGCTTCACGCATCCAGGCCCGTCGGATGGACGCTAGCAAGCGCCGCCCGCGGCGGAACTGCCAGAGTGCAGGCCGTCCGCCGGCCCCGCCGGCCGCGCCGCCACCGAGCTCCGCCATGTCCGCCCCCCCGGCCAGCCCCACCCCGCCCGCGAGCTCCGGCCTGGGGCGGCGCGAGCGGATGCTGCTGGCCGCCGTAGCCGCGGCCCTGGCCCTGCTGCTGGTGTGGCTGCGGGGCGGCCTGCACCCGGAGGC
>CAIVPT010000319.1 GCA_903907855.1 uncultured Synechococcaceae cyanobacterium
CCCTGCGGCTGCCGGAGGATCGGGAGCGGTTTCTGCGGGGCCGGGGGGGGCTTCGGCGCCTCTTGGGGGCGTGGCGGGATGAACCGCCAGAGGCGGTGCCGATCGGGGCGGGAGCCCATGGCAAGCCCTGCTGCGACGGTGGCCCGGAGTTCAACCTCAGCCATTCCGGCGACCTGATCCTGCTGGCCCTGCACCGCGAGCGGCCGGTGGGGGTGGATGTGGAGCAGCTGCGCCCCGGACTGGCCTGGCGCCCGATCGCGCGGCGGGTGCTGCCGCCGGAGGAGTGGCAGGCGCTGGAGGCCGAGGGCGCCGAGGCCTTTCTCGCCGCCTGGTGCCGCCTGGAGGCGCGGCTCAAGGCCCAGGGGCTGGGGTTGGCGGGGCTGGGACAGCCGGCGGTTGCGGTGGAGCTGTGGGATGTGGCCGTGCCGCTGGGTTATCGGGCGGCGTTGGCCTTGGCCCTGGCCCCCGAAGCCCCCTCGCTCCCCTGACCTGGTGTTCTGAATCGGTGGATCTGATCTATAACGGAGTGGCTGGCGCTTGTATAGGAAAAGATCCGCATGGCTACACACTTCGTTCCGGCGGCCCAAGGCGTCATGGTTGCGCCCTCAGCCGCCTCCATCTCCCCCGCCGATGGTTCGGTGTTTGCTCGGCTCGATCGCTCCGATAGCAGCGCTGGTTCTGTTTATCCCTACTTCTATGACGATTATCTGCTGACGGGCGTTTTGCCGGAGATCCCGCTCCATATCACGTTCGGGGCTGATTTTGATCCCTATTTGGAGATCCTTGACGCCGACAGCCTGGAGCTGGTGACCTGGCAGCGGGGATGGGATGCCAATAGCCCACTCACCTTCCCCTTTCTGCCGCGTGCCGGAACGGCCTATCGACTGCGCATCAGCGGTTGGTCGGACCATGATCTCGGCCATTACCTTCTGCGCGTCGAGCCAGCCTCAACCCTGCCGATCACGGCCACCATGGATACGGTGCCGGGGGAGTGGAGTGGCACGCTCGACTACCAGGACCCCTACCACCCGTTATTGATTGGTCGCTTCAGCGAAGACATCCTGCTTAAGGATCTGCCGGCGGGGGCACCGGTTGAGGTATCGCTTAAGAGCCAATTCAACGCCCAGCTTCAGATCCTCAACGCCCAGACCCTGGAACTGTTGGCCGGTGATTCCCAGTACTCCAGGGGTCTCGATGCCCGGGTCACGGTAACGCCCACGGCTGGCGCCAACCTGCTGGCGCGGGTCACCAGCACCTACTACACCGAAGTGGGCGCCTACACCCTGCGCACCCTGCCAGGCAGCAACGTGGATCTGGTGCTTACCAGCGCCAGCGCTCCCTCGCAGGGCACGGTGGGTGAGCCGTTGACCGTCTCCTGGACAGTACGCAATGGCGGCGATAGTACGGCGCTCGGGGGCTGGGCCGATGAGATCTATCTCTCCGACGATCCTATCTACGACGGCCGCGATCTTGAACTTGCTTTTGTGGGTCGTGGCGACCTTCTCCACGCTGGTGAGAGTTACACGGCCACTGCCACGGCGTCACTGCTGAGCACGGGCAAGTCGGGGTTGAACTACCTGATCTTCCGCACCAATCCGTCCCTTGATCTGGCGGAGAGTAATACGGCTAATAATCAGATGGTTCTCGAGATCGATCTCGATCTCAATGGACCGGACCTCAAGGCTTCGGCGCTGAATGTTCCCGGTGTGGTCGGCCTGGGGAGCTCGTTCGATGTGAGCTATAGGGTGGATAACCTTGGCGCCATTGCCGCCCAGCCATCCTGGACGGAATCGATCTATATCTCGACCGATGATGTTTTCGATAACGGCGACCATTTCCTCAGCGAGCGCAGCGTAGCTGTCGCAGAGTTGCCTCCCCTGCCGGCCGGGGGTTTCACGCTGCATAACGAAAGACTCACCATCCCCACGGGCTACTCCACCGGCACGAACTATCTGCTGCTGCGGGTCAATCCCGACCGCGGTCTTGGTGAGAACGATCTGAGCAATAACACGCTGGCTGTCCCCCTGCTCCTCGGAGACGGCGGCCCGGATCTCACGGTGGCCACCGCCAGTGCGCCGTTAAGCGCGGGGCTTGGCTCCTGGGTCGATATCAGTTGGACGGTGGCCAATGGGGGTGATGCGGCCGCTGAGGCCTATTGGGAAGACCAGCTGTGGTTCTCCGAGGATCCCGTGTTCGGCCCTGATGATCTGTTCCTCACGGAGGTTGGCCGTTCCTCCTCTGCGCCCCTGGCAGCGGGGGAGCGATCCACGAACCGCCAATCCATCCGCCTGCCCGACAGCGCCAAGCTCGGCCGCAACTACCTGCTGGTTCGTGCCAATGCGGGCTGGGAGAGTTCCCAGGGGGAAACGAGCCTTGCCAACAATGATTTGGCGCTGCCGATCGAGCTGACCCTTGATGCCCCCGACCTGGTCGTTACCGCAACGGAATCCCCCGCCAGCAGCTCCGTGGGCCGCTCGATTGCGCTGTCCTGGAGCGTCACGAACACGGGATCGCAGGCCGCTGCGGCGCAGTGGATGGATACCATCTATCTTTCCCGGGATGAGATCTACAGCAATGATGATCTTTTCCTTGCCAACGAAGGCATTGCCTTGCCAGTGCCGCTGGCCGTGGGAGAGAGCTACAGGCGCACCAGAAATGTTTCGCTGCCGAGCGTGAGCTCAGCGGGTCGACAGTACCTGCTCTTCCAAACCAACATCTATCCCAATTCCGATCAGGGCGAACTCAGCCTGGCCAACAACCAGGTGGCGGTGCCGATCGACCTTGATCTCAACGCCCCGGATCTGGCGATTCTTTCGGCGACGGCTCCTGCGAAGGCGGTGGCCGGCTCGCGCCTTGATCTCTCCTGGCAGGTGACGAACACAGGACTTTCGCCCGCCGAAGGTGCTTGGTATGACTATGTTTTCCTCTCACGCGATCCCTACTACGACTACGCGGATATCTATCTTGGCTCCAGCGATCCCTCGGTGTATCTGCCTCTGGCGGTGGGCGCCAGCTACAGCCAGGCCCGCAGCTTTTCCCTGCCGGGTTCGGGGTTTGCAGGGAGCAATTACCTGATCTTCCGCGCTAATCCCTATGGCCAGCAGCCGGAGATTGGC
>CAIVPT010000320.1 GCA_903907855.1 uncultured Synechococcaceae cyanobacterium
CGCTCCATGGGCCTGGTGGGCTTCCACCCCGAAAACCAGGATCAAGGCGCCCTGTACCTGATCCAGCGCCGCGGCGCCCTGTCCCTCGCCGACCGGGGCGAGATGACCCCCGAGTTGGCCGCCCGGCTCGCCCCTGAGTGGGCCTCCTTCCCCACCATGGCCGGCCGCAGCTACTACGGCCAGCCGGTCAAGCGTTTCCACGAGCTGCGGGCCTTCTACCAGCAGAACCTCGCCCAGCTCCGCAACGGGTCCGAACCCAGCGGTTGGGAGCGCGTGGCGATCCGCTCGGTGGCCCCCACCTGCAAGAGCGGCAGCCTCGCCTGCCAGCTCGAGGCGGTGCAAACCGCCAAGGGCACCAGCACCACCACCGTTCCGGCCCTTTCCGACTGAGGGCCACCGTTGGCTTCGGCTTGGGACAGAATGCAGCCCCTGTCCGGCCGGATCCGATGACGCCACCCTCGCCTCCCCTCCGCCGGACCGTGGCTTTCGCCCCCCTCCTGGCGTGGCTGCTGGTGGCTGTGGTGGCCCTGGGTTGGGGAGCACCCGCCCACGCCTTCGACAACCCCGACCTCCTGCCCGATCACCCCACCCCGGTGATCGACCTGGCCCGCGCCCTCACCGATGGCCAGAGAGCCACCCTGGAGGACGAGCTGCGGGACTTCGAATCCACCAGTGGCTGGAAACTGCGGGTGCTCACCCAGTACGACCGCACCCCCGGCACGGCGCTCAAGAATTTCTGGGAGCTCGATGACCGCAGCCTGCTGCTGGTGGCCGATGAGCGTGGCGGCAACCTGCTGAATTTCAATGTCGGCGATGCCCTCTTCGCCCTGATGCCCCGCACCTTCTGGGTGGAGCTGCAAACCCGCTTCGGCAACAAGTACTACGTGCAGGACCATGGCGAAGACGGCGCCATCCTGGATTCGCTCCATGCCGTCAAGGGCTGCCTGCTGATCGGCGGCTGCCAGGTGGTGCCCGGCCTGCCCCGCGAGCAGTGGCTGCTCACCCTCTCCACGGCCATGCTCGGCGGCCTGGTGGTGGGCTTCGCCGCCTTCCCCCGCCAGGCCGGTCGCCGCATCGAGTGGACCTGGGTGCTGTTGCTCTCCCCCCTCTGGCTGATCCTCTACGTGGCCCTGGGCCTCGGCCCGATCCTCACCCGCACCAGCGACTTGTTGCCGGTGCTGCGCAACACCCTGGCCTTCCTGGCCTCGGCGGTGGCCGCCTACCAGATCGCCGGGGTCACCGTGGGCCGCAAGCTCCGCCAGGGCGACGGTGGAGCCTGAGGCGGGGCCTGCCCCCCCCTGGTTGGCCAGTCGCCTCCTTCAGGCCGGTGGTTCGGTGCCCTTCAGCACCTACATGGACTGGGTGCTGCACGATCCCGACCACGGGGCCTATGGCGCCGGGCACCTGCGGATCGGCCCCCGCGGAGATTTCGCCACAGCCCCCTCCCTCGGTCCGGAGTTCGCGGGCCTGCTGGCCCCCCAGATCGCCGCCTGGTTGGAGTCGCTGGGGGAGGGGCCGCTGGCCTTGCTGGAGGCGGGCCCCGGCGAGGGATCGCTGGCCGCCGATCTGGCCGCCGCCCTGGCCGCCGGCTGGCCCGAGCTGGCCGATCGAACCTCCCTGGTGCTGCTGGAGCCGAACCCCGGGATGGCGGAGCGCCAGCGCCAGCGCCTCACCGCCTGCCCCCTGCCGCTGCGCTGGTCGTCGTTTGCGGAGTTGGCGCAGGATCCTCCCCAGGGCGTGCTGCTGGCCCACGAGGTGCTCGATGCGCTGGCGGTGGAGCGGATCGTCTCCAGCGGTGACGACTGGTGCCGCCAGGTGGTGGCCCTCACCGAGGCGGGCACGCTGGAGCTGCGGGCCGGGGAGCCGCTGGCGGCGGCGGAGCGGCCTGATCTGGAGCGCCTCGGGCTCTGGCCCCCCGGCCCCCAGCGCCCCGCCGGCTGGACCACGGAGCGCCATCCGGGGCTGGGGCCCTGGCTTGCCCAGGCCGGCGCCGCCCTGCGGCGCGGCCACCTGCTGGTGATCGATTACGCCCTGGAGGCCCGCCGCTACTACCAACCCTCCCGCTCCAGCGGCACCCTGCTCGCCTATCGCGACCAATCCGCATGCGGCGATCCCCTGCGCGATCCCGGCCACTGGGACCTCACCGCCCACCTCTGTCTGGAGAGCCTGGAGGCGGCGGCCCTGGCCGCGGGTTGGCGATTCTTGGGGGGCTGTCGCCAGGGCCAGGCCTTGCTCGCCCTCGGGCTGGCCCAGCGCCTCCATGGGCTCCAGGCGGGCTCGGCCGCCGAATTGCCGGATCTGCTGCGCCGCCG